>NZ_CANRPM010000017.1 GCF_947632445.1 uncultured Bacteroides sp.
ATACAATGCGCATATTGAATGTTCAAATATAGACAAATGTTTTCAATTTTATTACACTCCATGAAGAAAAAACCTTTTTATTCGATGAAAAGGGAAAAAAAAGAGGATATACCATAAAGATACATCCTCTTTTGGAAAGTATAGAAAGTGTTGAAGGGGCTTTATTTAATCAACTCAATGCTTCGTTTCACGAAGTTGTTGAGCGCTTCGCCTTTCAGCATGCCGTTCTGCAACAGGGCCAGGTCGATAAGCTGGCGGACAACAGGATTTTGGGCAGCATAACCGGTCAGGACGGCTTCCTTCTTCGTCTTTAGTTCGTCCCACTTCTTGTCCAGTTCGGTCAATTCATCCTTCTCGGCAACAGGGATTTCTTCTTCCTTCTTGCCTTCATGGCTCTTTTTCAGCGCATTGCGTCGGTTGTTGGTGTCGTCTATGGAGAGCTGGATGGGCGCGATGTCGGCAGCGCAGGCCTGTTCTTCACCGGCCAACACCTCCTTAACCAGCGGATGATCGGCATTGAGCACAAGATTGAACATGTCAGGCATGTCGCCATAGAAACTCATACCGGCCTGGATGTTGGCCATCTCTTTCATACGACGCATGTATTCGCTCTGCGTAATCATAACCGGAGCCGAGTTTTCACCCATAGCCTGTGCCACGACATAAAATTCCGTCTTGTCCATCTTGGGCAGCTGGCTCTTGAACATGGCTGAGAGAGCTTCCTGCTTGTCGGCCGCAAGCACTTCGTTCTTCTTGTCTTCCTTCACAATGAGGTTGTCGATGACGTCGCTGTCTACACGGGTGAAGCGCACCTTATCAAACTTCTGCTCCAGCATGCTTACGACGGCAATATCCAGCTGACCGTCCATCAGCAATACATTGTAGCCTTTGTTTTTGGCAGCCTCGATGTAGCTGTACTGCTCGTCCTTGTTGTTGGCATACAGATAAATCAGGGTATTATCCTTATCGCTTTGGTTGTCTTTGATGAGGGTCTTATACTCGTCGAAGGTGTATTGCTTGCCGTCGGTATCGGTGAAAAGGGCAAAATCCTTGGCACGATCGTAGAAATCCTCCTGAGTCAGCATGCCGTAGTCGATGAAAATCTTCAGGTCGTTCCATTTTTCTTCGAACTGTTTGCGGTCGTTCTTGAAGATAGACTGCAAGCGGTCGGACACCTTCTTGGTAATGTAGGTCGAAATCTTCTTGACGTTGGAGTCGCTTTGCAGGTACGAGCGCGATACGTTCAACGGGATGTCGGGCGAGTCAAGTACGCCGTGAAGCAGTGTCAGGAAGTCGGGCACGATGCCTTCTACGGAGTCCGTAACATATACCTGGTTGCAATAGAGCTGTATCTTGTTCTTGTTCAGTTCGATGTTGCTCTTTACCTTGGGGAAATAGAGCACACCGGTGAGATGGAACGGATAGTCTACGTTCAGGTGAATCCAGAACAAAGGCTCGTCGGACATGGGATAGAGGTCGCGGTAGAAGGTCTTGTAGTCTTCGTCCTTCAGCTCGCTCGGCTTGCGGGTCCAGAGTGGGGTGGTCTCGTTGATAACGTTGTCTTCAGCGGTTTCCACCTGCTTGCCGTCCTTCCATTCCTTCTTCTTGCCGAAAGCTACGGGCACAGGCAAGAAGCTGCAATATTTCTTCAATAGCGTGGAGATGCGGGACTCTTCGAGAAATTCCTTGCAATCATCGTCGATGTAGAGGACGATGTCGGTACCCCGGTCGGCCTTGTCGCAATCTTCAATGGTAAACTCAGGGCTTCCGTCGCAAGTCCACTTTACGGCTTGTGCGCCTTCCTTGCACGACTTGGTGATGATTTCTACTTTCTTGGCTACCATGAAGGCCGAGTAGAAGCCCAGACCGAAGTGGCCGATGATGGCGTTGGCGTCATTCTTGTATTTCTCAAGGAAGTCGTTGGCACCGGAGAAGGCTATCTGGTTGATGTATTTGTCGATTTCTTCGGCAGTCAGACCGATACCTCGATCGGACACGGTGATGGTGTCTTTGCCCAGACTGATGCGGACGGTCAGGTCGCCCAATTCGTCCTTGTACTCACCAATGGAGGACAAAGTCTTCAGCTTCTGCGTGGCATCAATGGCGTTGGACACCAGCTCGCGCAGGAATATTTCGTGGTCGCTGTACAAAAACTTTTTGATGACGGGGAAGATGTTCTCAGTCGTTACCCCAATGTTACCTTTTTGCATAATTCAAACAGTATATTATAGGTTTTACTTATTTTTGCTCTGACGTAAGGATACAAAAAAAATGCCAGTCCGTCGCGAACTGACATTTTGTCTGTATCTTCTTGTTCTTACGGTCAAAGTTTCTGCATCGTCAGCTCGTCCTTGCCGTCTTCGTAGGTCACGCTGACGGTATCGCCCGGTTGTACGCCGCCCGAAACAATCAGTTCGGACAGGCCGTCTTCCAGGTAGTTCTGGATGGCACGCTTCAGTGGACGGGCGCCAAACTGCACATCATAGCCTTTCGTGGCAAGGAACTTCTTGACCGCATCGTCTACCTGAAGATGATAGCCAATGTTCTCAAGGCGTTCATACAAGCCTTTCAGCTCGATGTCGACAATGCGCGTAATGGCTTCGAGCGACAACTGGTCGAAAGTGATGATTTCGTCCAAACGGTTCAGGAACTCAGGCGAGAAAGTTTTGTTCAATGCCTTTTGGATAACGCCACGAGAATACTCTTTATCGTCCGCACGGTTCTGAGCGGCAAAGCCTACACCACGGCCGAACTCCTTGAGCTGACGCGTACCGATGTTGGAGGTTATGATGATAACCGTATTCTTGAAATCAATGGTACGGCCCACGTTGTCGGTCAGCCGGCCTTCGTCGAGTACCTGCAAAAGGATGTTGAAGACGTCGGGATGGGCCTTCTCAATCTCGTCCAGCAGAACGATGGAGTAGGGTTTGCGGCGCACTTTTTCGGTGAGCTGTCCGCCTTCTTCATAGCCTACATAGCCGGGAGCGGCACCTATCATGCGCGATACGGTATATTTCTCCATGTATTCGCTCATATCAATACGTATCAGCGCATCGTCCGAACCGAACATGTAGCGTGCCAGCTGCTTGGCCAAATGTGTTTTTCCCACACCGGTCGGGCCCAGAAACATGAACGTGCCGATGGGACGATTGGGGTCTTTCAGCCCCACACGGCTGCGTACAATGGCCTTCACCAACTTCTCGATGGCCATGTCCTGGGCGATGACCTTCTGCTGAAGCTCTTCCTTCATGCCGGCCAGCTTCAGCCCTTCGGCCTGTGCCATACGCTGTACGGGCACCCCCGACATCATGGACACCACAGAAGCTATTTCTTCCTCGTCCACCGTCTGGCGTTGTTCTTTCAACTGCGCTTCCCAGTCGGCTTTCATCTGCTCTAATTGCGTCGTGAGTTCTTTCTCACGGTCACGGTAGCCGGCAGCCAATTCAAAGTTCTGCGCCTTCACGGCCTCGATTTTCTGCAAGCGGGCGTTCTCTATCAGGAGTTCCTGTTTTTCGATTTCCTTGGGCACACTGATGTTAGTCAGGTGCACACGCGAGCCGGCTTCGTCGAGAGCATCAATGGCCTTATCGGGGAAGTTGCGGTCATTGATGTAGCGGGCTGTCAATTTGACACACGCCTCAAGGGCGGCGTCAGTATAGCGCACATTGTGATGGTCTTCGTATTTCTCTTTGATGTTCTTCAATATCTGCAATGTCTCCTCGGCGGTGGTAGGCTCCACGATGACCTTCTGGAAGCGGCGCTCCAACGCACCGTCCTTTTCGATGCTCTTGCGGTATTCGTCTAAGGTGGTGGCGCCAATGCATTGTATCTCGCCGCGCGTCAGGGCAGGCTTCAGCATGTTGGCAGCATCCATAGTGCCTGCAGCGGCTCCAGCACCGACGATGGTATGTATTTCGTCGATGAAAAGGATGACATTGGGGTTCTTCTGCAATTCGTTGATAATGGAACGGATGCGTTCTTCGAACTGGCCGCGATACTTGGTGCCCGCTACGACGGACGCCATGTCGAGCATGATGACCCGTTTGTCGAAGAGTATGCGGGATACCTTACGCTGCGTGATGCGCAGAGCCAATCCTTCGACAATAGCCGATTTGCCCACGCCGGGTTCGCCAATCAATACAGGATTATTCTTTTTGCGTCGGCTTAAAATCTGTGCCAGGCGCTCGATCTCCCGTTCACGGCCCACAACGGGATCCAGTTTGCCTTCGGCAGCGGCACGGGTAATGTCGGTTCCGAAGTTGTCGAGTACGGGCGTATCGTTGGCAGAACGGCGCGTAGCCGTTTGTGACGAGGCAGACGAGCTGCCCGTACCGCTGCGAGAGTACGATGAACCGTCTTCTTCTTCGTCGTCATCGTCTTCGGTAAAACCCATGCCGGCGTTCGGATTGGCCGATTTCATCGTAAGGACGTCGTACACGTCCTGATAGGTAATGCCGTTGTCTGTCAGCACGATAGATGCCACATTATTGTCATCTTTCAGGATGGCCAGCAGCAAATGTTCCGTATCGGCCAGTTCGCTCTTCAGCAAGCGAGCTTCGAGCATACATATTTTAAGTATTCGGGTAGCCACAAGCGAAAGGGAAACTTCTGCATCGGGCAGCAAATCTTCTTCCGCTTCCAGGTTTTCTTCCAGCTCCCTTTTAATCCGGTTTACGTCCGCATCGAGCTTCATCAGCACATCCATGGCCTTTCCGCCGCCGTCGCGCAGGATGCCAAGCAGCAGATGCTCAGGGCCAATGTAGCTGTTTCCCAGTCTGTTAGCCTCTTCTTTACTATAGGTTAGCACGTCTGAAACTCTTTGTGAAAATTGACTGTTCATTGATTTACTCCTTTTGTTTGGGTTATAATCCGAGACAAAGATACGCATTTTTAGCGGCTCTGTCACGATGTTTCAGTAATAATCAGCAAATCCCGTGCCAAAATAGCGGAGCTGTCTTTTTCTGTATTCATCCATATCACAAAGTATGTCTGAAGGCATCACATTGCTTTCTCTAATGAAAAACATCGCTTTTCCCCGATGAAAACATTGGATTGGAAGAAGCAATTCTTGCGGATTATGGAAACAAAATATGATAGTTCGACAACCCCAACAGGGCTTTTGGCCGTACACCTTATATTATTTATAAAGTCTTTCGCTTTCCACATCGTGCTCCTGTCCACCTTCCTTCTGAAACTTTCTTTCCGAAATGTTTTCGTATGTCGTAAAAAAGCAGTACTTTAGCGTAGTTTTTCATGAACTATACAATGTATAATTAATAATCTTTTTAAATGCTTGAACAAGACAGAATTATAAAGATTAACATCGAGGAGGAAATGAAGTCATCGTACATTGACTACTCCATGTCGGTCATTGTTTCGCGTGCCCTTCCAGATGTTAGAGATGGTTTTAAGCCTGTTCACCGAAGAATTCTTTTCGGAATGATGGGGCTGGGAAATACGTCGGACAAACCTTATAAGAAATCGGCCAGAGTAGTAGGTGAAGTATTGGGTAAATATCATCCGCACGGCGACTCTTCCGTTTACGGCGCATTGGTACGTATGGCACAGCCATGGGCCATGCGCTACATGCTGGTAGACGGCCAAGGCAACTACGGCTCGGTAGACGGCGACAGTGCAGCGGCCATGCGATACACGGAATGCCGCCTGCAAAAGATCGGTGAAGACATGATGCAGGACATCGATAAGGAGACTGTCGACATGCAAAACAACTTCGACGACTCCCTTCAGGAGCCCACTGTGATGCCTACACGCATCCCGAACCTGCTGGTAAATGGTGCTTCCGGTATTGCCGTTGGTATGGCTACCAATATGCCTACCCATAACCTCTCGGAGGTAATCGACGCCTGCGTGGCCTACATTGACAACAATGATATTGACATTGAGGAACTTATGAACTACGTCAAGGCTCCCGACTTCCCTACAGGAGGCTATATCTATGGTATGAGCGGTGTACGCGAAGCCTATCTGACGGGCCGCGGCCGTGTAGTGATGCGTGCCAAGGCCGAGATAGAGACTGGGCAGACGCACGACAAGATTGTCGTTACCGAAATACCTTACGGCGTAAACAAGGCCGAACTCATCAAGAGCATCGCCGATTTGGCCAACGAAAAGAAAATAGAAGGTATCACGAACGCCAACGATGAGTCCGACCGCGAAGGTATGCGCATCGTCATCGACGTGAAGCGCGACGCCAACGCCAGCGTGGTGCTGAACAAACTCTACAAGATGACGCAGCTCCAGACCTCGTTCGGCGTGAACAACGTGGCATTGGTGCACGGACGTCCGCGCCTGCTGAACCTGAAGGAGCTCATCAAATACTTCGTAGAACATCGTCACGACGTCGTAATCCGCCGTACAGAGTTCGACTTGCGCAAGGCCAAAGAACGCATCCACATCCTGGAAGGCTTGATTATCGCTTCGGACAACATCGACGAAGTGGTTCGCATCATCCGCGCCAACAAGATGCCGGCCGATGCCATCGCGGCGCTGATGGAACGCTTCCAACTGACCGAAATACAGAGCCGCGCCATCGTTGATATGCGTCTGCGCCAACTCACCGGCCTGATGCAGGACCAGTTGCATGCCGAATACGAGGAAGTCAAGAAGCAAATTGCCTACTTGGAGGAAATTCTGGTGAACGACGAGCTTTGCCGCAAGGTCATTAAGGACGAGCTAATCGAGGTAAAAGAGAAATACGGCGACGAACGCCGCTCCGAAATCGTGTATTCTTCCGAGGAATTCAACCCTGAAGACTTCTACGCCGACGACGAGATGATTATCACGATCTCGCATATGGGCTACATCAAGCGTACACCGCTGAGCGAATTTCGCGCACAAAACCGGGGTGGGGTAGGCTCCAAAGGCTCTGAAACCCGCGACGAAGACTTCGTAGAGCACATCTATCCGGCTACGATGCACAATACCATGATGTTCTTTACCCAGAAAGGCAAGTGCTACTGGCTGAAAGTGTACGAGATACCCGAAGGCTCGAAAAACTCGAAAGGACGCGCCATCCAAAACCTGTTGAACATCGAACCCGACGATGCCGTCAATGCCTACCTGCGCGTACAGAACCTGAACGACCCGAAATTCATCAACAGCCACTACGTACTGTTCTGCACCAAGAACGGTGTCATCAAGAAGACTTCGCTCGAACAATATTCCCGTCCGCGCCAGAATGGGGTGAACGCCATCTCCATCCGCGAAGACGACCGCGTCATCGAAGTGCGCATGACCAACGGTGACAACGAAATCATCATAGCCAACCGCAACGGGCGCGCCATCCGCTTCCATGAAAGTACCGTGCGTGTCATGGGCCGCACGGCAACAGGTGTACGCGGCATGACACTCGACGAAGACGGGCAGGACGAAGTAATAGGCATGATATGCGTCAAAGATCCTGAGACGGAAACCATCATGGTTGTTTCGGAACAGGGATATGGCAAGCGCTCGGACATTGAAGACTATCGCAAGACCAATCGGGGAGGAAAGGGCGTGAAAACCATCAGCATCACCGAGAAAACCGGTAAGCTCGTGGCCATCAAATCGGTAACGGATGAAAACGACCTGATGATTATCAACAAGTCCGGCATCACCATCCGACTGAAAGTGGCCGACGTGCGCATCATGGGCCGCGCTACGCAGGGAGTACGTCTCATCAATCTGGAGAAACGGAATGACGAGATCGGCTCCGTATGCAAGGTAACCTCGGAAACGGAGGAAGACATGCCGCACGCCGAGAACCTGCCGGGTAGCGAAAACAACGTCGAGAACGCTGAAAATGAACCTGATAATGAATAAGAATAGACAACATAGTACTAATTTAAACTTTTCTACAATCATGAAAAAAGTATTATTTACAGTTGCTTTGCTGCTTGTCGCAGGTTTTACCTTTGCCCAGGTGAAAGCAGTAAAGGAAGCTAAACAAGTGGCAAGTGCAGTACAACCGGATTTTGCCAAAGCAGAAAAACTGATCAATCAAGCGTTGACCAATCCTGAAACAAAAGACCAGGCTGAAACGTGGGATGTAGCCGGCTTCATCCAGAGAAGAAGAAGCGAGAAAGAAATGGAAAATGCCTATTTGAGAAAACCGTATGACACGCTGCAAGTGTACAACAGTGCATTGAACATGTGTCGGTACTACTTCAAGTGCGACGAACTGGCCCAGATTCCCAATGAGAAGGGCAAGGTCAAGAACAAGTACAGAAAGCCCAACTCAAGCACGATCTTGGCAGAACGCGGCAATCTGATTAACGGGGGTATTCAGTACTACAACCGGTATCTGGAGAATGAAAACAAAGAAGACGGAGAGAAAGCATTGAGCTTCTTCGGTACCTATGTAGACATTGCCGGACATCCCATGTTCGCTGAAGATGCGACCGTTAAGGCCGACACCTTACTGCCGCAAATCGCATACTACGCAGCCATGGTGGCTACTCGTCTGGAAGACTATCCCGGCGTATTGAAGTATGCTCCGTATGCAAAAGACGACAAAGAGGTAGGCAAATACGCCATGGAATTTGTCTCTTTGGCCTTGAAAGCCCAGGGAGAAACAGACAAATGGGTTGCTTCACTGCAAGAAGGCGTGCAGAAATACCCCGACCACCAGTTCTTCTTCGGCAATCTGATTGACTACTACAGCAACAACAACAAATATGATGAAGCCATGAAGTTCGCCGACGATATGTTGGCTAAAGACCCGAACAATTCATTCTATCTGTATGTAAAGGGCTATCTGTATCACAATCAGTACACCGTTTTAAAGGAGGAGAAGAAGGACGACGAAGTTGCTGCCGCTTTGGAGAAAGCCATCGAATTCTATCAGAAAACCACAGAAGTCGACCCCAACTATGCGGAAGCCTATTCTAACTTAGGCTTGGTTTACTGTCTGCAAGCTCAGGATTACTCCGAAAAATCCACAACTGACGTAAACGACCCGAAGTATAAGGAAGATCAGGAAGTATTGAAAACTTTCTATGAAAAGGCAAGACCTTGCTACGAGAAAGCAAGAGAGTTGCAGCCCGATAAAAAGGAACTGTGGCTGAACGGCCTTTACAGAGTTTACTACAATCTGGAAATGGGTCCCGAATTTGAAGAAATCGAAAAACTTGGAAACTTCTAAACTTTGACTTACAACACGAATGGCCCTAAACCGGATTGGCGGTTTAGGGCTATTCTTTTTTTAGGCTCTCATCTCAGAACTTCCGGGAAAGCGCAAAAAGGAGAGTAGTATGCAGGGTATCTCCTTAGCATAGAAGCATTTCCCAATTATATATTAAACATAATCGTGATTATATTTCAAACGTGGCTACGCTATTTGGGATTCGTCTTCACAACGGGCGGAAACTGAAGAACGTCGCACAGATAACAATTTGCAGATACGCATCTATGGGGAGCACAGATACGCATCTATGGGGAGCACAGATACGTATCTATCGGGAGCACAGATACGCATCTGTCAGTTTGCAGATACGTATCTGTCAGTTGGTAGATACGCATCTGTCAGTTGGTAGATACGCATCTGTCAGTTTGCAGATACGCATCTGTCAGTTTGCAGATACGCATCTGTCAGTTTGCAGATACGTATCTGTCAGTTGGTAAATACGCATCTGTCAGTTGGTAGATACGTATCTGTCATGTTAGTAGATACGCATCTGTCAGTTGATAGATACGCATCTGTCATGTTGATAGATACGCATCTGTCAGTTTGCAGCGGGCAGCTTAATGCCATTTTGTACCAAGAAAAAATCCTGGCTGCCGCTTCGTAGGAAAAGACAACCGGGATTTTATACAGAATTTTTATCCTTCGGAGACGCTTGTTTATTGCTCGTTTGCTATTTCGTCCAGGATTTTCAATGCTCTGTCGAGTACCGTAGTATCATCTATCATCACCAGTCCGCCGTCGGGGCCCGGTTCGAAATGAATGCCTACACTCTTGCCCTCCTTAAAATTATGTCCGCCGAAGAAGTTTCTGACAGTCTCTACGCTCAGACCTAATTCATCGGCAATCCGGTGCATACTTCCTGTGGGCAGGGAATCTTTAATCTTGCGCAGTTCGTTAAAAGTTATTGTTCTCATAATTTTTTAATGATTTGGGGGTTTGAAAAGATTTGTCTTCAGTTTCTCAAATTATTTCTATGGAGGATGCCGGCACCCATCCTACTTTGCCGTCTTCCAGACGGATTTCCTTCCATTCGCGCATGCTGTGGTCCTTGATTTCCACCTTGCGGCCTTCGTGCAGGATAAAGAGGCCGGTTCCGCTCTCACTCGGCGTGCTGCGCACGGTGACGCTCGGCGACAAAATAATGGCATCCTTCCGGTTGGTCAGGTATTCTTTCTGTTGTGATGCAAACAGATTGGCAAGGATGGTCACCACCAAAAACAAGATGGCGGCGGAAAATCCGGCTTTCTTCCACTTGACACGACGGGTAAAGAAAAAGACAGACAGGGATGCCAGCAACAGCAGGAACGATACAATCCCCGTCTTTGCCCATGCGTCGGAACTCTGTGAATTGACTAATGACTTAATCCAGGTCACAAAAAAGATTTCGGGCACAGGGATGACTTTGTCGATGGTCTTGGCACGGGATATTTCCAAATTGGCGCGTATATCGGCGTTTCCAGGGCTTAACAGGAGGGCGCGCTCGTAGTTCAGGATGGCGCGCGCAATGTCGTCCGTCTTGTAGTAACAGTTGCCTAAATTGTAATAAATCTCCGGTGCTTCCCCCTGTTGCAGCAGGCTTTCATAGATTTGGATGGCCGATGCAAAATCATTCTTGACGTAGGCGCTGTCTCCTTCCGCCTTCGTCGCATTTACCATCTGCTTGGCTGCCGAAAACGCCGAAGCGTCGGACTTCATCAGCGAATCGGAGCCGACCGAATCGTTGAGGGCGGCATCCTGACCGCACAATGTGGCCGACGACGCCATTAATATAAGGGTTAAAATCCATATCTTTTTCATGCCATCTAATCTCCTCTGTTTAATGTTTGATTGAGTTTTCCATTTTACTGATTACATCAAATGATGCTGTATAGACCTTGTCCATAGCCTGATTGGCATCTCCCGGTGCAAAGCGGGCAAATTCGCAGCTGTCCAGTGCCCGGAGGAATTCCTTTATCAGGTCGTCGGCCACCCCGTATTTGCGCAGCTCCTCTTCGATGTTGTCTTTGGACAGACGCGAAACCGGAATAGTCAGCTTGTCGCTGATATAGCCCCACAAAGCTTTCAGCACCTCATCGTAGAACTCATCTTTCTTATTGGCCGCAAGCAGCTTTCCGGCCTGCTTCATGCGCTTCACTGCAACTTTGTTGGCTTTCTTCGTGCGGACTCTTGCCACATTGGCGTTGGCGGCAATCTGCTTGCGGTAAAGGATAAAGCAAGCTGCAAACACGATGCCGGGGATGAGATAGAACAGCCAGCAGGTTGTCGAGCCGTAGAAATACTTTCCTCTCGGCATTAGTTTCACATCGTTCTGCTTGATGAAACGAATGTCTTCATTCAGCACCTTCAGATCTTCCTTATTAGTAAAATTCGCGATCGTCTGCGTTGCATTGCCGGCTCCTTTGGCCACCTGGACGACGTATTCTTCCGTAGTCAGAGTCTTGTACGACTGCGACTTGATGTCAAAGTAGCTGAACCGGATGGGAGGGATTTTATAGGTCCCCGCATTGCGCGGAATGGCCAGGTATTCTATCACTTTACTCCCGGACAGGCCGGCGTTGGTCAGACGGAACTTGTTGTCGACCTTGGGGTCATATACTTCAAAATCTTCGGGGAACTTGATTTCAGGATCCGATACCAGTTTCAGATTTCCCGTACCGGAAATGACCAGCTTCACCGTAATGGCGTCGTTTGTTTTCACGTCCGTACTGTTGATGGAAGAAGAAAGGGTGAACTCCCCTACTCCTCCGCTGAAGTCCGCCGGCTTGCCGGCCGGTAAGGATTTGACGTCGACCGTCAGTTTGGGAGTCATCAAGGTTTTCTTTATCTGAATGCGTCCGGCCCCTCCGCTGAAGAATGCTTCAAACGGATCGACAACCTCTTCCATCTTCTCGATGGAAGCGTCAAAGCGGGCTGCATCAATGGTCAGCTTGCCCGACTGCTGCGGGAAAAGCACGAACTGGCGATAGATGGTGGAGTGATAGTTCCGCCCTTTGTAGTGTTCCAGTCCCCAGCGTCTGTCGTTGGGAAGCTCGACCTCTTGAGAATGAAATCCCTTGAAATCAGGCAGTTTCACATTGTCGAATCCACGAAGATCCACCACCGTATATATCTTATAAGTCAGCAGAATGGCCTCCTGCTCATAGACATTGGTTTTGCTGAGAGTCGCCGTAATGAACAAATCGTTATTGGCTACGGACGTCCCAGACGAGGACGTTCCTCTTCCGCCTTCTCGGCTGCTCCGGTCATCCTGCGCATCGGATGACTTGTCAGCAGGCAGCACTTTAATCTTAACAGAATTAGACAGATACTGCTCACGTCCCACCGAAAGCGTAGTCCCTGGAATGGTGTATTCTCCTTCAGACTTGGCTAACAAGATGTAAGTATATGTCAGATTTTCCGTAACATTCCCGTTGATGTCCTGCCTGCTATAAGAACGGCTGGGACCCATCAATACGTCAAAGCCGCTGACTGAAGGCGCCCGGAAGTCTCTCACCTTTTGTGTGTTAACCGTATATGACAGCCTGAACTGGTCTCCTACGGCTACGACATCGGGAGCTGACGCCGTGAATGTCACCTTATCGTCGGCATAACAATACAAAGCCGTGGCAAACAATGCCATCCATAAGAAAACGATTTTTCTCATATATATCATTTGTTGTTATTTAATTTACCAATCTTTCTCCAGACGGTTACCCTTGATAACCTGCTGTTGTTTTTTCACTTTGTCTTGCACGTCTTTCTCATCCTGCATTACGGAGTTCAACAACTGTTCCGCATTCTCCTTAGACATCTGATTGTCTTGCTTCTGCTGCTGGGGAGGTTCCTGCTGCTGATCATTGTTTTGATTCTGCTGTTGATTTTGCTGCTGATCTTGTTTTTCCTCCTGCTTCTGCTGGTTCTGCTGGTCTTGATTTTGCTGATCTTGTTGTTGGTCTTTCAGCAATTTCTGCGCCAAAGCCAGATTATAGCGGGTTTCATTATCTTTCGGATTGTTACGAAGCGACTGCTTATATGCTTCTATCGCTTTTGCATAATCTTTCTGCGACTGAAAGATGACACCCATATTATGATAAATCTGTGCCAGGTTAGGCTTTTCTTTCTCCACCTTGGCCGCACCGGCATATTGCTCCATCGCCTCTTGCAGTTTGTTCTGCTGCATCAATGTATTTGCCAGATTGTACATGGCAACGGTCGATTTCGGATTAATCTCCAATGCTTTCCTATAATTGATTTCCGCATTTTCATACACACTGTCGTTATACATCCGGTTTCCTTTCCGTATAAGATCGCGCTCGGCTTTCTGTGCATGTAGCGTCGCAGCTGCTGCGAACAGTAAAAACAATCCAATATATTTCTGATAACTCATGCTCATTGCTCCTTTTTCTTGGTTGAAAACAAATGGATATTGCGGAACAATGGATTCTTACGTTCCAATATCAGCATTTCAGCCAACAGAAGAATTAAGACAATCCATGCCACAGCCTGAAACTGTTCATTATATTCTGTATAGACCTTGGTTTCCACATCCGCCTTGGCCATTTTGTCTATCTCGCCGATAATCGCTTTTTGAGCGTTATTCGTGTTGTCCACACGTACATAGATGCCGTTACCCGTTTTGGCGATTTCCTGACACATTTGCTCGTTCAGGCGCGTTACAATGACATTACCTTCACGGTCACGGCGATAGTCGTTGGTTCCTTCCACCGGTATGGGCGCTCCGTCCGGCAAGCCAACTCCCAATACATTCACCTGAATGCCTTTTTCCGTAGCGGCCTTGACGGCTTCCATCGCCCCACCCTCGTGGTTCTCACCGTCGGTTATCAGAATAATGGCACGCCCTACCCCTTCCTGCGGTGTAAAACTGCGGGTAGCCAAACCGATTGCAGCTCCGATGGCGGTTCCTTGTTTGGAAATCAAGGAAGGGTCGATTGATTCCAGAAACATTTTGGCCGAAATATAGTCGTTGGTGATAGGAAGTTGTGTAAAGGCATCACCTGCAAATACGATCATACCCACTTTGTCATTCTGCATCTTGTCCACGAGGCGAGCCACCAGGCGTTTAGCCTTTTCCAGTCGGCTGGGCTGTACGTCTTGTGCCAACATGGAGTTTGAAATATCCAAGGCTACCAGCACTTCCACACCTTGTCTCTTGACAGTTTCGAGTTTTGACCCGAATTGAGGACGGGCCAGCAATACGGCAAAAAGGCCGATAGCAGCCCATACAAACCAGAACTTTACATCGGGACGATATCGGGAAACATCCGGCATCAACTGAGCCATCAATATCGGATCGCCAAACTTTTGGATCGCCTTACGTCTGCGATAGTTGGAATACAAATAAAATGCAACCAACAATGGCATCAATATCAGCAAATATAAATATGCAGGTTCTTCAAAGCGAAACATATCTTTATATACTCTCTAATTACAAATTATACTTCATATACACTGTTCTCTTCCAATTTATTATGGAATTTTCTTCAGAATGGTATTACGTAACAGCACTTCGAGCAATACGCACAAGAATGCTCCTATGGCAAACAGGCGATATTCTTCCTGCCGCTTGCTAAATTCCTTTACACTGAGTTTGGTTTTCTCTAACTTGTCGATTTCTTCATATACCTCTTTCAGCTTGGAATTGCTTGTAGCGCGAAAATAGTTACCGTCTGTGGTGCCTGCTATTTGCGTCAGGGTTTTCTCGTCTATCTCTACAGGCATGTTGACATATTGTACCGTACCCCCTACCGGATAAGGATAGGGTGCCATTCCGTTTGTTCCCACCCCAATGGTATAAACGCGGATACCGAAACTCTTGGCTATCTCGGCTGCCGTCAGAGGCGAAATATCTCCCCTGTTGTTCGTCCCGTCAGTAAGAAGGATGATGACTTTGGACTTAGCCTTGCTGTCTTTCAGTCGGGTGACTGCATTGGCTATACCCATACCCACAGCTGTACCGTCTTCAATCACACCGCATTTGATGTCCTTTATCAAGTTTAACAATACTGCATGGTCCACTGTCAGCGGACATTGCGTGAAGCTCTCACCTGCAAAGAGTGTGATGCCGATATTATCGTTGGGACGACCATTGATAAACTGGGCAGCCACATCTTTCGCGGCCTCCAGACGGTTAGGCTTCAAGTCTTCTGCCAGCATACTGGTAGAGACGTCGACAGCCATCATAATGTCTATACCTTCTATCTCGCTATTTTGCCAGCTGTCTGTGGTTTGAGGACGGGCCAACACCAAAATAAGCAGTACCAAACTAATGATACGCAGGACAAACGGTGCATGAAGCAGATAGTTCTTATAACTTTTTGGAGTATGGGCATAAACACGTGCATCAGAAATCTGAAGGGTTGCCTCATTGTTTCTGCGCTTCATGATATACCATACTATATAAGGTATAAGCAAAAGCAATAGAAATAAATATTCAATATTAGCAAAAACCATTGTTTTAAGCAAAGTAATTATACAACTCTTTACATATATAGACTACGGCCCAAATAAAGGCTGCAACTGCCATAACAATCCCCGCCCCCAATAAAAGTTTGGTTTGCAGGGAACGTTTCTCTACAATCGTTATCTCAGTAGGCTGCGGCTTCGCATTTTCGTCTTCTTTCTCTTTAGTCTCATTTATGAAATCTACCGCATTAATCAGGTTGGCATCATTTTCGTTCATCAGCGGATTGTGCTTGGCAAATTTTACCAAATCGGCCGTTTGAAATAAGGTGCGAAGATCGGCTAAAGCCTTTTTATCATTCGTTTCCAACAACTTTTCAATAATCTCAGTGGAGGTCATCTCTAACGCATTGAAACCGAAACGCTCTTTGATATAGGTGCGAAGAGTGTCTGTCAACTCCGTATAGTATTCCTTCGGCTGTCCTTTCTGCCATACTTTCTCTTGCTTGATGCGCTCTATTTCCTGCATAGCGACTTGGTGTGGCGGCAACTTGGGTTCCACTTTCACTTTGCGGATAATGGGTTTGTTGTCGCGAATTCGTTTTATCAGATAGATAGCTGCCAACAAGAAGGGAGCCAGCAACAGTACACAAGCTATAAACAGATACCAGTCTTCCCACACAAAAGGAGCGTTCATCACGGTTTTGGGGCCGAAAAACTGGTCGGGATGCAACGTATCCACAGGAATAGAATAAACTTTTAGTGCCAATGCCTTTGACCGGTAGGGCTTATTGTCTACCAAGACTTCCATCGGCGGAAGGTAATAAAGTGCCGAGTCGAAAGACGTGATGGTATATTCCTGAGTAATCAAAGTACGTTTTCCGTCATTCAACAACTGTGTATCGGGTTTTGCCACATCAACGATTTCCACTCCGCGCACCAATGTATCTCTGTATGCCGGAAATATGGCCCGTTTGTCGGCATCAAGCGATACTTCCAGTTTAATCTTCGCCTGCTCACCAATTAATATCTGCAAAGAGTCGATACTCGCGTCCACTGTTACAGATTGAGCATACCCTTTGCCAATAAAAAGCGATGCTATAGCTATAGAAAACCAATATTTTTTCATCATTAAAACGTTCTTTTCTTTACGACATCAGTTTCTTTTCGCAAACAATGTCATCAGGGCTTTTACATAGTCTTGGTCGGTACGCACTGAAACATTGTCCACATTACTTTTAGTAAACGTTTCATTCAGTTCGGCCTGCTTATTCACCCACCATTCGTGATGGGCTTTACGCACCGTGCGCGAGGAGGTGTCTATCCATTGCTCATGTCCCGTTTCAGCATCCTTTATTTTCATCAAACCGATGGCCGGAAGTTCTTCCACCCGTCGGTCATATACCTGGATGGCTACCACGTCATGCTTTCGGTTGGCAATGGTCATAGCATCCTTGAAACTCTCCTGGTCGATGAAATCAGAAAGGACAAAAGCTGTGCACCGGCGTTTCATTACATTGGTCAGGTACTCCAGTCCCATACGAATATTTGTACGACGGCTTTCTGCATGGAAATCAATCAGTTCTCTGATGATATACAGGATATGTTTGCGTCCCTTCTTGGGAGGAATGAATTTTTCTATCCGGTCAGAGAAAAAGATAACTCCTATCTTATCATTGTTCTGAATGGCCGAAAAAGCCAGCGTAGCCGTTATTTCGGTCACCATATCCTTCTTCATCTGTTTCACCGTACCAAATTCCAAACTACCGGAAACATCGACCAGCAACATCACCGTCAATTCACGTTCTTCCTCGAAAACCTTGACATAAGGTTTATTAAAACGTGCCGTTACATTCCAGTCAATATCACGAATGTCATCACCAAACTGATATTCGCGCACTTCGGAAAAAGCCATTCCCCTACCCTTGAAGGCCGAATGGTATTGTCCTGCAAAGATATTGCTGGATAAGCCGTGTGTTTTGATTTCTATTTGGCGAACTTTCTTTAATAGTTCAGTGGTTTCCATCTGCAAGTTTCATAAATATAAACTATCCGCGTCCTGCAAGCAAGGAACTTAAATATATCAATTAATAATCCACAACTTTTCGGAGATATTCCCGCTTACCGCGGCATATTATCTCTTTGGTCGATACATCAAGGTACTTCTACCTTGTTCAGGATACGGCTTACAATCTCATCCGAGGTCAGGTTGCCGGCTTCCGCTTCGTATGTCAGGCCGATACGATGACGTAGTACGTCATGGGCTACGGCACGCACATCTTCAGGAATGACGTAACCACGATGTTTGATGAATGCATAACTGCGGGCAGCCAGTGCCAAATTAATAGAAGCACGTGGAGAGCCGCCGAATCCTATCATTTCCTTCAACTCCTTCAAATCATATTTCTCAGGATAACGGGTCGCGAAAACAATATCTACAATGTATTTTTCAATCTTCTCATCCAAATAAACCTGACGTACCACCTTACGGGCTTCCATGATTTCTTCCGCTTTCAGAATAGGACGTACATCTGTTTTATCTCCGTTTATATTCTGGCGAATAATCAACTTTTCTTCTTCCAATTTCGGATAGTCTATGACGACTTTCAACATAAAACGGTCCACCTGGGCTTCGGGAAGCGGGTAAGTCCCTTCTTGTTCAATCGGATTTTGGGTCGCCATTACCAAGAAAGGTTCGGGCAACCTGAACGTTTCTTTTCCGATAGTCACCTGACGCTCCTGCATAGCTTCGAGTAATGCACTCTGTACCTTGGCAGGAGCACGGTTGATTTCATCAGCCAATACAAAATTTGCGAACACGGGACCTTTCTTTACCTGGAAGCTTTCGTCCTTTTGACTATAAATCATAGTACCGATAACATCGGCCGGCAGCAAATCCGGCGTGAACTGGATACGGCTGTATTTGGCATCGATCAAAGACGCCAGTGTCTTGATTGCCAACGTTTTTGCCAAGCCCGGCACACCTTCTAACAATACATGTCCGTCGGAAAGCAAACCGATCAGCAAAGATTCTATCAAATGTTTTTGTCCAACAATGACCTGGTCCATGCCAGCAGTCAGATTGGTAATGAAAGCACTTTGTCTTTCAATCCGTTCATTCAGTTCACGGATATCAATAGTTTCAGCCATAAATCAATATTTTTTAAGTTCTATTTTTCTGTTTTTATTGCATCAGCGCAAGCCTTTCTTTTTTGCTCCCAAAAGTACAGGAAATTCATAAACCATACCACCTAAATTTTATTAAAAATAGGGACTAAACCTTTAGATTAAACTAAATTTACTCGCATAGTACTTACAATGTGTACCTAATATATTTCACGCCGAGATATGACATTGAATATATTTTTACAGAAAAGGGATTGCATGATGTAGAAAACATAAGGTGCTATTTCGACATCATTGATTTTGTATATATTCTAATATGATGACAATCACCTATATTACAAACCAGCACATCACGCCTAACGCTATGCTACGACAATATTAGCATTACGGTAAATGTGAGACTTCACTCTGCCAACTTAATTTGAATCATGACAACCTCCATTTTTGGGTTCATTTCCTAAAATATACAATAATAATTGGTGGATAGGTATTTATTCAAAGAAATCCATTAAATTTGTCTCCAAAGCAATAAGTTAAACTACAATGAAAGACTTAAATCAGTTGAAATTAGTGTTGGTGAAGAGGAAAAACCAACAAATGGCTGACCGAACAGTTAGGAGTAAACCGAACAACAGTCTCCAAATAGTGTACTAATACGACCCAACCTGATTTGGCAACACTAAAACGTATATATCAGAGTTGTTGGAGATTAGTGTGGGCGAAACTATCAACTTTAAATAGGATGTACAATTATGAGCAATACCAAATTTAATGAGAATACCAGAGTACAGGTCCCGGCTGCACTTCATCTGTGCAAGTTAGGCTATACTTATTTGGATAACATTTATGAATACGACACAAAGACAAATATCTTGATTGACATTTTCTTAAATGCCGTAAAACGCCTTAATCCTGAATTGTCAAATACGGAGGCATCATTGTTAATTGCCAAAATTGTCAATATGGCCAATAATGATGATTTGGGACGTGAATTTTATCAGTTGCTTTCCGCAAACAGCGGCACGAAACTCATTGATTTTGAGAATCCCGAAAACAACAATTGGCATGTGACGACAGAGTTTACATGTGAAAATGAAGACACTGAAGATGAGTTTCGCCCCGATATTACTTGTTTTGTAAACGGTCTTCCACTTGCTTTCATTGAGGTCAAAAAGCCAAACAACCGTGATGGTATTCTGGCGGAAAGAGAACGCATCAACAAGCGAATGAGCAAACCGTGTTTTCGCCGCTTCTTCAACATCACCCAGCTGATGATTTTCTCCAATAACCAAGAGTATGATACCAACAGTCGTGTCCCTATACAGGGGGCGTTTTATTGCTGCACGGCTAAGGAGGAAGCATTTTTCAATGTATTCCGCGAGGAGGACAAACGGTATGTGGAAGATTATCCTTATCGGGCCATAACCGAAGAAAAGGAGAATAAGGTGCTGAAGCATCGCAACTGCGTGGTCATCAAGAACCTACCAGAATATCAAACCAACAAATCGGTAGATACACCGACAAACCGCATCATCACTTCCATGTTGAGCAAAGAAAGATTTTTATTCTTGCTGCGCTATGGTTTTGCGTATGTGGATTGTAAAATAGAATTGGCCGATGGCACACAGAGTACTCAATTACAAAAGCATGTGATGCGCTATCAGCAGTTATTCGCGTCGTATGCCATCCGTAATGCTTTGACAAGAGGTGTGAAAAGCGGTATCATTTGGCATACGCAAGGCAGCGGAAAGACGGCACTTGCCTATTATAGCGTGAAAAGTCTGACCGATTATTTTGCGCAACGTAATGTGATAGCAAAATTCTATTTCATAGTTGATCGCCTTGACTTGATGGAGCAGGCTAAGGATGAATTCGTGGCAAGAGGACTGACTGTCAGGACAGCAAACAGTAGGGATGAATTGATGTCAGATATACGCAGTACGAATTTGACGGAAAATGCAGAGGGCAAAGCTGAGATAATGGTGGTCAATATTCAGAAATTCAAACAAGATTCTACCAAAATACGGATTGATTCCGATTACAGTACCCGTTTACAGCGTATTTTCTTTATTGATGAAGCACACCGAGGCTATAATCCGCAAGGCAGTTTTCTTGCAAACCTTTTGGAAGCAGACCAAAGCGCTGTCAAAATCGCATTGACAGGGACACCACTACTAAAAGAAGAACGCGAATCATGGCGAGTGTTCGGCGACTACATTCATACTTATTATTACGATAAGTCCATTGCCGATGGCTACACCTGCAAACTAATGCGCGAGCCAGTTGAAACAATCTACAAAGAGAAGATTGAAAACATCCTTGATAAGTTGGCAGGCGATGTGGAAGTCAAGAAGTCTGATATTGACCGCAACCAAATCATGGAACATGAAAGCTACCTTAACGCACTGCTGGATTATATCATAGCCGATTTTCGCCGCTTCCGCCGAGAGCAAAATGACGAAACAGTAGGAGCAATGATAGTCTGCCGCACAAATCCTCAGGCAAGAGAACTATACCGTCTTTGGCAAGAGCGCTTCAAAATTGCAAGCGAGGTCAGTCTATACAAAGAGCAGCAAATGTTTATGGTGGCAGAACCGATGCTCCAATATGGGAACTACAAACCACTCACGGCATCACTCATACTGCATGACGAAGGCAACAAACAAGAATATATTGATGGCTTCAAGAAACGGCAAGAGATAGATGTTCTCATAGTCAATAAGATGCTTCTTACAGGCTTTGACGCATCACGTTTGAAGAAGTTGTATTTGGGCCGTTCTCTCGATGGACACGACCTGTTGCAAGCCCTTACAAGGGTAAATCGTCCTTATCGTGATTTCAAGTATGGCTATGTGGTGGACTTTGTGGACATTAAAGAAAACTTTGATGCAACCAATGACCGCTACTTGCGAGAACTAAACCGCACTTCAGACGAATCGGACAATTCGCATACCGGGAATATCGCTAACGACATTTTGGTCAGTAAGGAGGACATAGAGACCAAGATAAAAGAAATAAAGAGTGTGCTGTTCAATTTCACCGTAGATAATGTAGAGGAGTTCCGCAATCAAATAGACGAGATTGAAAACAAGGATAGTTTGTATGAATTACGCAACATACTTGCAGATGCCAAGGCTATAATCAACCAGATACGTTCTTTTGGTGATGAAGAAATCAAGGAGAAGCTTGCTTCGCTTCCCGTTAGAA
Source organism: uncultured Bacteroides sp. (assembly GCF_947632445.1). Lineage (GTDB taxonomy): Bacteria > Bacteroidota > Bacteroidia > Bacteroidales > Bacteroidaceae > Bacteroides. The sequence goes on from NZ_CANRPM010000017.1 coordinate 21,917, forward strand.
GAATTCCCACACTTATAACAGAAGTCACCCATCGCATTGAGCGAATCAATCTTTTTGAAAGTACAGAACACAAGACTGATGTTTCCGGCATTATCAATGTGGCTCTTTCGGAACTGGAGTTTGAGTTCAAGAAAGGGATGCCTGAGGAATTGCAGATTATTGTCAACGATATTCGGGAACGTTGTGAACGGGTACAAGCAGAGTTTGAGGCGAATTTCGACATCAAAGAAGAACGGTATGTTACCCTCGCCGATGAGTTCCGTGAATATTTCCGCAAGAAAGGATTTGTGCCGCAAAACACCGAAGAGGCCAAAGTTAGCATTCAATATATGGACGAGGTGATGAAGAAAATACGCGAAATAAACCGCCGTAACAACATACTTAAACGCAAGTATAAAGGAGATGAACGGTTTGTCCGTATTCACAAACGCATTGAGGAGCAGAACCGAAGGCGTGAGCGCCCCATCATATCGGCGCACGAATATGAGATTGCTGAGAATTTGTCAAAAATGAAAGATGAAATCGACCGACGACTGTTCCTCGACATCAACATCCTTGATAATGAACCTGCATTTGGGCAGGATGTGCTGGCTATCATAGGCAAAGAACTTATAGCGATGAAGCTACGGGCAGACATCAAGGACCGCAAGTATTTAAGCAACTTGATTACAACAGAGTATTTACAACAACGCAACAACACTTATTAGTATTATGAATAATATCAATATAGCAGAGGCTACCATAGCCCTGATTGATTCTTTGAAAAGTACAACAGGAGCTTTCGGGTTGGCGGGAACAGGAAGTGAATACAAGATTGTGACTGAAATGTTTCTTTATAAGTTCTTCAATGACAAGTTTGGCTATGAAGCCAAGCGCGATCCGATGTATGGAGAACGTTTGTCGAAAGCAGAGAAATGGGATGCCGAATATGATACGTTCACCGATGATGAAGTGGAAGATTTGTTCAGCTATCTGCCACATTCTGTGCCACGCATGAAACCGGAACACACGTTATCACATCTCTACAATTCTGCCACAAAGGGTGATTTTTCCACTTTGCTCGATAAGACATTGGTAGATATTGCCTCGCTCAATGCCGGGACATTCTCTGTCACCACATCGGGAAAGAGTAAGGTCAATATTTTCTTTCCGCTTACAACCTACGTTACCGATACACAGAAACGTGACGAGTTTGCAAAGTCGCTGATGCGCAATGTGGCTTCATTCAACTTTGAAGATGTTTTTGATGAGAAATACGATTTCTTCTCACGCATTTTCGAGCATCTGCTGAAAGGCTTTAACAACGCAGGAGGTGGAAAATATGCCGAGTATTACACTCCGCGCGCCATAGCGCAAGTTATGGCACGCTTGCTGGTAGGTGAGAATACCGATTTGCGCGGTGTAACCTGTTATGACCCTTCGGCTGGAACGGGTACTTTGCTAATGGCTCTGGCACATCAAATAGGCGAAGAGCGTTGCACTATCTTCTCGCAAGATATTTCAGAAAAATCATCGGAAATGCTTCGGCTGAATCTTATTCTTAACAACTTTGCAGCCTCGTTGCCAAATGTAGTGCAAGGTAATACGCTTACAGAACCATCCCATAAGGAAAGTAACGGCGTGTTGCGTAAGTTTGATTTCATTGTCTCCAATCCTCCGTTCAAACTCGATTTTCCAGAATACCGTGATACCTTGGCTTCTGATACCATCCGTTTTTGGGCAGGCGTGCCAAATGCAGTGAAAAAGGTTGACCCGATGAAGCCAAAGATGGCTATCTATACTTGTTTCATACAGCATGTACTTAATTCCTTGAAACCAACAGGTAAGGCCGCCATCGTCATTCCCACTGGTTTCATCACAGCCAAGAACGGTATAGAAAAGCGCATCTTACAACGTATTGTGGACGAGCGATGGGTGTATGGCGTAGTTTCCATGCCAAGCGATGTATTTGCCACTACCGGCACTAACGTATCAGTCATCTTCTTCGACAAAACGACCAATCATGACAAAGTTATCTTGATTGATGCAAGTAAACTTGGCGAGGAATACAAAGAAGGGAACAACCAGAAACGACGTCTTCGCGATTTTGAAATAGACAAAATAGTCCACTCATTCCAAAACAAGGAAGCGGTAGAAGATTTTTCCGTGGCTGTGACCTACGATGAAATCAAGGAGAAAGGTTACAGCCTCTCAGCCGGACAGTATTTCGACATCAAGATTGACTATGTGGACATTACCGAAGATGAATTTAATAAGCGAATTGCTGAATACAAGCAAACGCTTTCCGAGCAGTTTGCCGAAAGCCGCCGTCTGGAGGAAGAAATCATGGAACAATTAAACCTGCTGCATTTCAATGAACAATAAGAAGTCCATACGATTTTTCAATGACCGAGAGGTTCGGGCAATATGGAGCGATGCCGACAATAAATGGTATTTCTCCGCAACCGATGTAGTCAGGGCTATCAACAATGAACCGGACTACACCAAGGCGGGGAATTATTGGCGCTGGTTGAAAAAGAAACTGTCAAACAACGGGATTCAACTCGTGAGCAGCACTCACGACTTCAAATTTGAAGCACCCGACGGGAAGATGCGAAAGGCAGATGTTCTGGATACAGACGGTGTGCAGATGTTGGCCAAACATTATCCGAACAATCGCGCCAATGCCTTTCTCGACTGGTTCACCTATTCCGACAATACGCTTGATGGTCAAAGCCGCAAAAAAGCATACGACCTCTTTGAAAGCGGATTGCTGAACACCTTGGAACCGGGCAGTATCAAATGCTTGCAACAAATTCACGCATACATCTTCGGTGGATTGTATGATTTTGCAGGACAACTGCGCACAAAAAACATAAGCAAAGGCGGTTTTGTATTTGCCAATGCGTTGCATCTTCCGACGATTCTTTTTAATATAGAGAATATACTGGAGACTACTTTCGATGAGATCGTAAGTAAATATGTAGAAATGAACGTTGCACATCCATTTATGGAGGGCAACGGACGCAGCACGCGGATATGGCTCGATATGATATTTAAACGTTCATTAAGGAAATGCGTTGATTGGAGCCGGATTAACAAGAACGACTATCTGCAAGCCATGCAAAAAAGTCCGGTGAATGACAGTGATATACGCCTTTTGCTGCACGGCGCCCTTACCGATAAAATCAATGATAGAGAGATGTTTATGAAAGGAATCGACTACTCATATTACTATGAGCAGGAAGATTGAGAACTAAAAGCTTTGGACTTTAACGAATAACTACCTAAAAAGACAACACGATAAATGGGGATAAAGAAATATAAATTAGGAGAGATTGCTGATATTATTGGCGGAGTGGCGTATCAACCTTCTGATATTTGTGATAATGGTATAAGAATTCTTCGTGGTGGAAATATTCAATCTCAAAGTATCATATTGAAGTCCGACGATGTTTTTCTGCCATTATCATACAAAAGTCAAGAAAATCAAATTTGTATTGGAGACACAATATTAGTTGCCTCAACAGGCAGTGTCGATGTATTAGGCAAGGCAGCTACATGCTTTAAGAAAATACCATATACACAAATAGGCGCATTTCTTCGTATTGTTAGACCTAAGGAACAACGCTATGCCATGTTGATTTCAATAGCATTGAATAGCGAATATTTTGCACGCTATATAAAATCACAAGCAAAGGGGACAAGTATAAACAATATAACCATCGGGCATTTGCACAACTTTGAAATATATTTTCCAGATGACTATATTCCTATCTGTAATTTGTATTTATCATTAGAAAAAAAGATTTTGCTTAATCGTGCAATAAATCAGAATTTAGAGGCTTTGGCAAAGCAACTCTATGATTATTGGTTCGTGCAGTTTGACTTCCCAAATGAGGAAGGTAAGCCGTATAAATCCAGTGGTGGAGAAATGGTATGGAGTGAAAAATTAAAGCGTGATATTCCTGCATCATGGGAAACCAAAACGATAGAGGATATTGCTGACGTTTACAATGGTGCAACACCTTCAACTGTTAATGAACAAAATTATGGAGGAGATATTGTTTGGATAACTCCAAAAGATTTATCTGACCAAAAGCAAAAATTTGTCTATCAAGGAGAACGCAATATTTCAAAAGCGGGATATAATTCTTGTAGTACTCATTTGTTGCCTCCAAATACAATATTAATGTCAAGCCGTGCGCCAATAGGTCTGTTGTCTATTGCTAAAACAGAGTTGTGTACCAATCAAGGATTTAAGAGTTTTGTTCCAAAAGTAGAAAACATATCAACTTACCTGTATTATTATCTAAACATTCATATCAGACAGATAAAACAACTTGGCACTGGTACAACATTCAAAGAGGTTTCTCGTGAAGATGTGTTGAATTTTCCAATTCTAAAACCAAGTGATGCAATCTTGAATTCATGGGAAGAACGAGTATCAGCTCTTAATAATAAACAGTTTGAAATTCAAAAAGAAAATGAATACCTTACTAAGCAGCGCGACGAATTCCTGCCACTCCTGATGAACGGTCAAGTATCGGTAAATTCGGACTGATGTCCGCATTTACGGTTGCGGCTCGGCATAGTGAAAGCCAGCTTTCTCTCTGCACTCGCCTTGCACGTAAATTCTGATTTATCGCACGATTGATAGCTAATTTACGATGAATGCTATCTAAAACAGCAACCATTATGTCTTGACGCATTTTATCAACGTTTTCAATGGGTATGGCTTTGTAAGCGGCTTCCAGTTGAAGATTTTTCAATCCAGAGGTTTTGCCCTCAAAATTGAAGAAAACGCCATTATTGTAGACTGCTGCAAGTAATAGAACAACATATCGTGGATTCACTCTTCTTTTACCCGAAAGGCAACGCAGAAATTGGTGCATACAACAGGATCTACTGTGTCGATTAATTCTCGCGAGATAAAAGCAACGCGACCTGTTGATTGTGTGGGACTCCCGCCGGATTTCTCCACGATGATATCCCCTGTTTTCAAGCATTTGGCCTCAAAAGATTGCCGGCTGATATAGCGCGTAGGAATCTGCCGAAATTGCTGTCATATATGGGAATAATATCCGCACCTCTTACACACGCGACTTTGCAAGGCTGACTTCCGAATAGTTTTCTTCGCCCCAGTCTCCGCTAATGAATAACTCTATGATATCTATTATATTATTCGTTATCCGCAATTCTATTCATTCTGCAACCTGAAAAACTCTTTCTGCTGTTCAATCTCCCGACGCAGTTCCTCTTGTGTCGGCATATAGGTAAGATACTTGGCAGCAAAAAGTTGGTCGTTGTTGTTAAGAACCGAATAATGTGCCACGTCTTCGTCTGTTTCAGCGCAAAGCAACATGCCAATGGTGGGGTTATGACCCTCCGGGCGTACCAATTCATCGTACATTTTGACATACATATCCATCTGTCCCACATCTTGATAGCGTAGCTTGGTGGTCTTCAAGTCGATGAGAACGAAACAACGAAGGTGATAATTATAGAACACCAGATCAATATAATAGTCCTCCTTCTCTGTATGGATGTGCTTCTGGCGGTCAACGAAAGCGAAGCCCTTGCCCAATTCCATCAAGAATGGAATCAAGTGATCAATAATGCTTTGTTCCAGATTGTTTTCCGTATAGTCGGTATTGTTCTTGAAACCAAGAAATTCCGCAACAACAGGATTCTTCAGATATTCAAGTTTATCCTGCAACGGCTCAGTCAGTTTTACCATTTCATCATGCACAACGGCTTTATCTTGTGACTGTAGCAAACGATGGTAATACTGAGAAGAAACGTTACGTTGTAGCGTGCGAGTGCTCCACATTTCGTTAGCAGCTTCGTTCTCGTACCAAGCACGTCCTTCTGCCGTAAGTTCCTGTTGAATGATGCTATAGTGCGTCCATGTGAGCCGGATGGGAAATTTTCCAGTCAATGATTGGAAAATGTCGTCACCGGTCAAATCCAAAGATTTTCCAGTCAGTGATTGGAAAAAATCTGGATGACTCTGATAGAATGACACGAACAGATATAAATTGCTTTTCTTGAAACCTCTGCCGTATTTGTCTGTTAGTTCTTTTGCCAGTTTCTGAATGACTTGCTCACCATATTCGGCACGTTGCTCTTTTAGGACTTCATGCTGAATGCGCAAGCCGAGAAGCCAGTTTCGCTTAATGAGGGTGTCATTAATGGAACGATATGCAGAAGTCTGTGCCTGTTCGATTATGGAACACGCATCGCCATACAATTCACCTCGCGAAAGGATTGCTGGGGTCTCTCCTTGCTGGCGGATAATGTCTTTATTTGTCATTTGCGCTCATTTTGAGCGCAAATGTACTAAAAAAGCCGCACATAGAGAGCTTTTCGTCACCCAAGATACTTTTTGTGGGCTATTTTTACATTGTTCTGGTTCACTATGACATACTGCAACGTCGTATCAATACGCACGTGACCAAGTAAACGTTGCACCTGTTCAATAGGCATACCTTTGTCAATAGCCATTGTAGCAAGCGTTCTGCGAAATTTATGAGGATGCACCTTCGAAATATCTAACTGCTTGCCGAGCATTCTGACTCTCACTTCCACCCCACTAATAGTGAGACGTGTGTGAGGAAACGAGAGAGAAACGAATAAGGCCGGATTTTTACTCGTGCCAAAATCCCGTTTTTCTTCCTCTTTTTTTCACGGGCAGATTCTTCCGGCCTGACGCCGTGCTTGCTGACCCTCTGACAAAGTGCTTCGTCCCCTCCTCATAAAGCACTGCATGACACCCTTACGAAGCACTGCGTCGGGACATCAGGAAGTGCTGCGTGACGGAGTAAGGAAATAGGACGATATAGCAATAAATAGGACAGATTGATTGACTTTTCAACTTTTTTTGAGAAGTTAATTAGAATGTCATGCTATGCTTTCGCTAATTGTTATTGCTTTTCAATCAATTTCGGAATTTTAAGTGTAGTACCAGAAGTTACATTATTCGGATTCTTCAACACGTCCGCATTATGCTTCACAATGTAAGGCCATAAAGCTTTTGTTCCGTAAAACCGTAAAGAAATCCGTGTCAACGTTTCTCCTTCTTTGACAGTATAAGTGGTTTCTGTTCCCATTATTTCATAATTGACAGAATCCGGTTCTACCGGCTGTGCCTTGACTGTCGTTTCTTTGACAACTTTTTGAGGGATCTCCACTTGCTGTTTTGAAGCTGGATTTGTCGATTGTTGAATTCGAAGTGTATCTTCTGTTCTTTTAAGAGAATCCTCCTGAATAGAATCTTGTTTCAAGTCTACCATAACAGTCGGAGAAGTATATTCCTCCTCAAGCGATATAGGGGCCGATTTCTCTTGCAAATCGGGATAATAAAGATAGAAGACAATGCTTGCACAAGCCCCCAATACACATATCAGTACAATCGCAAACCACTTCAAGCCATTACCTTTATTTTCTTTTATAACCGCTTGCGGCAGAACTCCCTTATCCGTATCTTCCGTTTTTTGCGAGTTTTTCTGGGTTTCTTCTGTTGTAGATGATTCACCTTCTTTTTCCTGTTCATCAGCGCTCTCTTCAATCGCAACATTTTCGGTTACTATGACCGATTCAAAGGATGGAGAAGCAGCCTCAGGAAAAATATCCGATATCGCAGCCGACTCATTTGCAGCATTTTGCCCAATGGAAGTATCTTCTAATTCATTCTCGTCGGTCCGTTCTATCGGCGTATCTTCCAAGACTGTATTCTCATTTAGAATTACAGTCTCAAAATGTCCAAATGGTCTGTTAATTAATTCTTTAAGAGCAGAATCTGGCGTAAAAGAAACTTTTGTATGTCCTTGTATTTCGATTCGTTCTCCAGTATTGACATCAATGCTGCCACGACTTTCGACACCAATCAGTTTGAACGTACCCAATCCTTTTATTTTAACATACTTGTCCTGCTCCAGCCCTTTCTCAATTACTGCAAAGAAAGTTTTTACGAATTCCTCCGCTTCTTTAGGAGCAATGCGATGCTTTTCCACAAGCAGTTCTATCAAGTTCTGTATGTTTACTTTTTCATTCATAGCAGCAAATTCTCAAAGGGTATAGAGGAAGATTTCATTTAAACTTTTCTTTCAACAGGGTACTGGGGCGGTATGTAAGTACTAACTTTGGAGGAACCAGCATGCGCTGCCTGGTGGTAGGGTTTATAGAAATACGCTCGGCCTTTTTCTTTACTTCGAAAGTGCCAAATCCTTGAATGGTTACGACATTCCCTTCTCCCAGCTGTCGGGTCATGCCGGAAAGTAAGGAAGACATTAGTTCTGAAGTGTCTTTCAAGGTATACCCCAGTCTTTTTGATAATTCTGACGTAAAATCTTTATTATTCACTCGTCTTTCTGTTTTATATTTTACGGACGCTATATTAGCAAAATTCCGTCATATAAACAACATGTTTTTGAGAAATCTTTAGATAATGCGTCCATAAAGGTCGAAATCATCGGAATTTACGATCTCTACCTGATAAAAATTGCCGATAATCAGCTTTTCTCCGTTCCTTTCAATCAATACTTCTGGATCTACTTCTGGAGAGTCAAACTCGGTACGTCCGATATAGTAATTGTCTTCTACGCGATCAATAATGACTTTCGTCTGTCGACCAATTTTTGCGGCATTAAGTTCTGACGATATATCCTGCTGGATGGCCATCAACTCATCCAAGCGTGCTTGCTTCACTTCCTGAGGAATGTTATCTTCGTAATTGTCGGCTGCAAAAGTTCCTTCTTCTTCCGAGTATGCAAAAGCTCCCATTCGATCGAAACGCACCATACGCACAAATTCCTTCAATTCTTCAAAGTCTGCTTCTGTTTCTCCGGGATGGCCTACCATCAGTGTAGTGCGTAAGTGAATACCCGGTACTTCTTTTCGAAAGTTTTCTATTAATTGATAAGTCTGTTCTTTGGTGACATGCCTGCGCATCTTTCGTAACATATTGTCACTGATATGCTGCAAGGCAATGTCCATATATTTACATACATTGGGACGTTCACGCATTACACGGAACAGGTCAGTCGGGAAATGTGCCGGATAGGCATAATGTAACCGTATCCACTCTACTCCAGGTATGTCAGCGATACGCTCCACCAATTCAGGAAGCATTTGTTTATGATACAGATCCATGCCATAATAGGTCAGTTCCTGTGCAATGACCTGAAATTCTTTTACGCCATGACCAGTCAGATATTGGACTTCTTGCAATATTTCCTCCATCGGTCGTGAAACATGGCGGCCCGTAATGATAGGAATGGCACAATAAGAACACTTCCGGTCGCATCCTTCAGATATCTTCAGATAAGCATAATGAGCAGGAGTTGTAAGGACCCGTTCATTGTGCAATTCTTCCCGATAGTTCGTTCCTAAATCATGTATGAGTTCTTTCCAGTCGAATTTACCGTAAAATTTGTCCACTTGGGGAATTTCGATAGCCAGTTCTTTCAGATAGCGTTCAGAAAGACACCCCATGACATATAGCTTCCTTAGCAATCCCTCTTCTTTCGCTTGGGCAAATTCCAAAATCATATTGATGGACTCTTCTTTCGCATCTCCAATGAATCCACATGTATTGATAACTGCAATTTCCCCTTGAGGACGTTCTGCATCATGAGTTACGTGATAACCGGCTTCCTCAAGCTGACGCATCAAATGTTCTGAATCAACCAGATTTTTAGAGCAACCTAAGGTGATGATGTCTATTGTATTCTTTTTCATCAATTCTCACCAAACAAAGAATCTACAAACTCTCTCCTATTGAAAACTTGTAAGTCTTCCATCCCTTCACCCAATCCGATGTATTTTACCGGTATCTTGAACTGATCGGATATACCAATAACAACTCCACCTTTGGCTGTCCCATCCAACTTGGTTACCGCCATAGCCGTCACCTCTGTTGCCAAAGTAAACTGCTTGGCTTGCTCAAAAGCATTTTGACCGGTAGATCCATCCAATACCAACAATACTTCATTGGGGACATCTGGATTTATCTTCTTCATTACATTTTTTATCTTCGTCAATTCATTCATTAAGCCCACCTTGTTATGCAATCGTCCTGCGGTATCAATGATAACCACATCCGCATCATTGGCCATAGCAGACTTTAATGTATCAAAGGCTACAGAAGCAGGGTCAGAACCCATTTTCTGCTTGATAACAGGAACACCGACCCTTTCACCCCATATCATGAGCTGTTCGACAGCTGCAGCACGGAACGTATCGGCTGCTCCCAAGTAAACAGATTTGCCAGCCTTCTTGAACTGATAAGCCAGTTTTCCGATGGTAGTTGTCTTCCCCACTCCATTCACACCTACCACCATTATTACGTATGGCTTCTTTGCAATAGGTGCATCAAAGTCATTGGCATCATCTGTATTATTTTCGGTAAGCAACATCGAGACTTCATCACGCAGGATATGATTCAGTTCCTGTGTATTCATGTATTTTTCAGATGCAGCCCTTTTCTCTATCCTTTCAATGATTTTGAGTGTAGTCTCTACCCCCACATCCGAAGTGATAAGTATTTCTTCAAGGTTATCCAGCACTTCGTCATCGACTTTCGTCTTTCCAGCTATAACACGTGCTATCTTTCCAAAAAAACTTTCCTTGGTCTTGGACAAACCCTTATCCAATGTTTCCTTTTTCTCTTTTGAAAAAAAACTAAAGAATCCCATATACTAATGCATTATTTGCACAAAGATAGATAAAAAAAAACGATTGACAATTAGTCTGCAAAAAGAAATCCTCTTGACAGACAGACTGGCCGACAAGAGGATTTTATCAAAAGTGATTGTTTAAAATCTTATTTTTTGAAAAAGTCTTGAACCTTTTCATTAGGAACCATTTGCTCATCAAAGATGTAAGCACCGGTTTTAGGTGACTTAACCATCTTGATAACCTTTGTATAAGCACGACCTTCTTTAGAACCTTCGTGCAAACTTGCTACTGTTTTCTTTGCCATGAGTTATACGTATTATTTGATTTCTTTGTGTACTGTCACTCTCTTCAAGATAGGATTGTACTTCTTCAGTTCCAATCTCTCAGTGGTGTTCTTTCTGTTCTTCGTCGTAATGTAACGGGAAGTACCCGGCATACCACTATCTTTATGTTCTGTGCATTCCAGAATTACCTGCACTCTGTTACCTTTAGCTTTCTTTGCCATATTCTAAATCTCCTCTTTTTTAACCAATTACTTTAATGGTCTTCCAATCACAATAACCTTTAGCTACAGCATCATTCAAGGCAGCATCCAGTCCTTTCTTGTTGATAATGCGCAAACCAGCAGCACACAAGCTCAAGCTAATCCAGCAATCTTGTTCTACATAGTAGAATTTCTTGTTAAACAAGTTCAAATCAAAGGTTCTTTTGGTTCTTCTCTTTGAGTGTGAAACATTGTTGCCAATCATGGCTTTTTTCCCGGTAATTTGACAAATCTTCGACATTTCTATCTCTATTTTTATAGTTTTTATCTATACTTATTTCAAACAGAGCGCAAAGTAAGCACTTTTATCGTTAACAAACAAGCTTTTCAGGAAATAATTCATTGTACAATAGCATTTTCCTCTATTTCAAAATCTCAATAAGCAAATCTATGGCATTTTGAATTGCATTCTGCACATTTTTTGCCCGACCATTATCTCCTGTTTGCATAACTGTTACAGATTCATTTTTATAGGCAACAGCTATCCAGATTGTTCCTACAGGCTTTCCCTGGCTTCCACCTCCCGGCCCTGCAATACCAGAGGTTGCAATAGCACAGTCTGTTTTCAGCGTATTCATCGCTCCTGCAGCCATTTCCATTACTGTTTCCCTGCTAACCGCTCCGTATTTCTCCAGAGTATCAGAAGAAACATGCAACAAACTGGTCTTCACATTATTCGAATAGGCCACAATACCTCCCATGAAATATTCCGAACTGCCAGCCACCGATGTAATGGCAGCTGCGATTCCTCCACCGGTACAGCTTTCTGCGGTGGAAAGGGACAATTTCTTCAATTTAAGCAAATTGCCCAATTCCTCTTCTGCTTTCACAAAACCCTCCTTCCTTCTATTATTTTAAAGTAACACGCGAATAAGCAGGCGCTTCCATCGGACAAAAATCCTTATCCTGATACTTGAAGTATCCTGTAATGGCAATCATAGCGGCATTATCTGTCGTATAACTGAATTTAGGTATAAAGATTTTCCATCCATACTTTTCAGCATGTTCACGGAAAGCATTTCTTAGACCATTGTTTGCTGAAACGCCGCCAGCTACAGCCACTTCTTTTATATTATACTGTCTGGCAGCTTTACGAAGTTTGTCCATCAAAATATCCACAATAGTCGCTTCAAGCGATGCTGCCAAATCGGTTTTATGATGCTCTATAAAATTCGGATCTTCTTTTATCCAGTCGCGTAAAGAGTATAAAAACGATGTCTTCAAGCCGCTAAAACTATAATCTAATCCAGGAATATGCGGTTTGCTGAAACAAAAAGCTTTCGGATTGCCTTGACGTGCCAGCTTATCAATGATGGGGCCTCCGGGATATCCCAACCCCATTACTTTTGAACATTTATCTATTGCTTCTCCTGCAGCATCGTCAATAGTCTGCCCCAAAATCTCCATATCATTATAAGCTCTCACTAAAATGATTTGTGAGTTCCCTCCTGAAACAAGCAAGCAAAGAAAAGGAAAATCAGGTTGTATATTCTCTTCATTTTCCACTTTAATGAAATGCGCCAACACATGTCCCGTCAGATGGTTAACATCTATCATCGGTATTCCTAATGAACGGGAAAATCCCTTGGCAAAAGACACTCCAACCAACAAAGATCCCATCAGCCCAGGCCCTCTGGTGAAAGCAACGGCACTCAGTTCATCCTTGCTTATTCCCGCACGTTTCAAAGCCTCGTGTACAACCGGCACAATATTCTGCTGGTGAGCACGAGAAGCCAATTCGGGCACAACCCCGCCGTATGATTCGTGTACAGCTTGACCGTCCACAACATTCGATAACAGGAAGCCATCTTTGATTACAGCCGCCGAAGTATCGTCACACGAACTTTCTATCCCTAATATTATTATACTCATAGCGTTTATTTACATTTAAGCTTTGCAAAAGTAGCGATAAAAGTAGACGGATAATGTATTATTTCCTATTTTTGTGTGACAAAATATAAATTAACGATACTATCAAAGGGCTGAAACAAACATTACGCTGGATTATCGGTATAATTATAATGTCATATATCGGTATAGCATTGCTGCTGAATATTCCCTACATTCAGCACAAAATGTCTATGTTTGTAACCGATAAATTAGAAAATCTATTAGACACCAAACTGACTTTAGGACGTATTCATATTGGACTTCTGAACCGCATCGTTATTGAAGATCTGATGCTGGACGACCGTTCAGGAAAAGAGATGCTTAAAGTCACGCGCTTTTCTGCAAAATTCGATGTTCTCCCGCTTTTTCAAGGACGCATTTCCATCAACAACATCCAGCTGTTCGGCTTTACTGCCAACCTTGAGAAGGCCACTCCGCAATCTGAGCCGAATTTTCAGTTTATAGTCGATACATTTGCATCCAAAGATACCATCCCCAAACAGACAAATCTCAATTTAAGAATCAATTCTCTCCTCCTTCGTCGAGGAAGAGTCTCGTACAACATCTTGTCTGAAAAGGAAACGCCTGGCAGGTTCAATGTCAATCATATCAACCTACGCAATATTATCGCCAGCATTTCGTTGAAAGCCCTGCAAAATGATTCTATCAACGCATCTATCAAACGAATGAGCCTTGAAGAACATTCTTCAGGTTTTAAATTAGACAAGCTGGGACTAAAGATAATCGGTAATGAGCGAGAAATGCAAATAGCAGGCTTTGGCATCGAGCTGCCTCATACCAATCTGCGGATGGATACTATCCGCATGGAATATGACAACCTAAAGGCTATGGAAGATTTTGTCCATAACGTTCGATTCTCTTGTCGCCTGCTTCCATCAGATATCACTTTATGCGATTTGTCAGCATTCGTACCCGTTTTTTCATCTTTTAAAGACCCGTTACGGATAGAAGCTGAAGTGAACGGTACTATAGACCAGCTGAATTGCCCACGATTGGCAATATCGTCCGGTAAGGAGTTTTTGCTGAGAGGAGACGTTTCGTTTCAAGATTTATCTCATTTTCAGGATGCTTACGTATTCGGAAATCTGTCTCACTTACATGCCAATCCTGATGGGGTTGCATTTTTTATCAAAAATTTCAGCAAAGACTACAAGGGAGTTCCCGCAGCAATTCAACGATTGGGTACCATCAGTTTCCAAGGAGAAATATCCGGCTATTTCACGGATTTAGTTACCTACGGACGCTTGCACACCAACATTGGGAGCCTGAACACGGATATAAAAATCAGTTCAGACAAGGATAAAAAATCAATCTCCTATTCAGGTTCCATGGCTACATCCAATTTTGAACTTGGAAAGCTGACAGGCATCCCTAAATGGGGAAAAATAACGTTCAACATGGGAGTACAAGGACGTCACACCTCCCATAACTACCCGTCTATTGAAGCTAAAGGACTTATCACATCGTTTGACTACAGCGGCTATACGTATGAGAACATTACTTTGGACGGTGAATATAAGCAAGGAGGTTTTGCAGGTAAAATCGTGTTGGATGACGAAAACGCTTCCCTAAATCTGAACGGAACGATTAATACAGCCAGCAAAATACCGACTTTCAATTTCTTAGCCGAAGCCAAGCATGTGCGTCCTCATACATTGAACCTGACATCCAAATATGAAGATGCCGAATTTTCCGTCAAACTGAAAGCCGACTTCACCGGTGGTTCCATTGACGAAATGAACGGTGAAATTAATATTGACAGCCTGCAATTTATTTCTCCTGAGCAATCCTATTTGATGGATAACTTTAAGTTGACAGCTACGCAACAAACCGGCTCCAAACGACTTGATATTCATTCGGCATTCTTGCGGGGAAGCATTGTCGGCGATTACTCCTATCGTACCCTACCGACCAGCTTTTTGAACATCCTGCATAAATACGTTCCGGCATTGCTGCCTTCCAATGCACCAAAGGCAGTCAATACTGAAAACAATTTCGGCTTTGATTTACATATCTACAATACGGAATTGTTTTCAAAAGTATTCGGGCTTCCACTTACCGTATATACCCACTCCACATTGAAAGGATATTTCAATGACAAGGCTCAGCGTATGCGTATGGAAGGTTATTTCCCTCATTTGCGGTATAATAACAAATTCATTGAATCGGGATTGGTTTTGTGTGAAAATCCAAGCGATTATTTTCATGCCCGCATCCGCTTCACCCATAGAAAAGCTGACAGTTCCGTCAATCTGTCCGTAGAAGCATCCGCTAAAAATGACAGCATCCAAACCATATTGAACTGGGGAAATAGCAGTGAAATCACTTACAGCGGACAACTTTCCGGCACGGCCCGTTTTATGAGACAGCAGTTAGGTACGCAAGTTCAATCGCCCCGCCGGCAAGCGGAACGCAGCCATAACCGGAAGCAGCCTCCGCTGAAAATGGTGGTTGACATTCACCCTACAGACATCATTCTGAACGATACATTGTGGAATATTCATCCGGCACAAGTCGTACTTGATTCGGGCAAAGTATATGTACATAATTTCAATTTCACCAATCAAAAACGCTTTCTCCGCATCAACGGAGTCTTGTCTGACCAACCTGAAGACACCGTACATCTGGATCTGCAACAAATCAATATCGGATACGTATTCGATATAGCGGACTTGGGGGTCAATTTCCAGGGTGAAGCTACCGGACCTGCATACGCAACCGGCGTTTTCAAAAAGCCGGTCATGAGCACAGACCTGTTCATCCATAATTTAGGCATCAACAACGGTCTTCTCGGCGATGCCGACATACACGGAGAATGGCATCACGATATAAAAGGCATTTACCTGGATGCACGCATTCGGGAAGCGGATATTGCCCGGACCCATGTTCACGGATTTATCTACCCCATCAAACCCACCAGCTCGCTCGACTTGCAGATAGATGCAGACGGCACGAACCTGAAATTCATACACTATTATATGAAAGATATTACGCCCGAATTTACGGGGCGGGCGAAAGGGAATGTCCATTTCTATGGCAAGTTCAAGGCATTGACGATGGAAGGACAAGTGTATGGAGACGCTTCCATGAAAGTAGAAGTGCTGAACACGACTTTCTTCGTAAAAGACAGCATCTACATCGAACCGGGCGGATTGACCTTCAAAAGCAATCGGATTTCCGATATGTACGGAAATCAGGGAACCTTGAATGGCTACCTGCATTATACCCATTTCAAAAATCTAAGCTATCGTTTTAATTTCAATGTAAGCAATATGCTGCTAATGAACACCAGGGAATCCAGCGATTTCCCATTCTACGGAACCGTCTACGGAACAGGGAATGCCAGCATTGCCGGCAACGCGGCGGAAGGTGTAAACATTAACGTAGCCATGACGACCAACCGGAATACCAATTTTACATACATCAAAGACAATGTGACTACGGCAACGAGCAATCAGTTTATCCGTTTTGTCGATAAAACGCCAAGACGCACCACGGTTCGGGATGACATTCGGCTTTCCACCTACGAGATAGCCCAACAGGATATAGAAAAAGAAGAGCAGGAACAGGAAATAGATACCGATATTCGCCTCAATCTTATTATAGAAGCAACCCCTGACGCGACCATGCGCATTATCATGGACCCGATAGCCGGCGATTACATCAGCGGACACGGAACCGGCAATATCCGCACGGAATTCTACAACAAAGGGGACGTCAAACTCTTCGGAAGCTACCGCATCAGCCAGGGGATATATAAATTCAGCCTGCAGGAAGTCATCCGAAAGGATTTCACCATCAAGGATGGAAGTACGATTACCTTCAACGGAAATCCGGCCAATTCCAATCTGGACATACAGGCCAACTATACTGTCAACTCGGCATCGCTCAACGACTTGATACCCGATGCAAGCGACTATCAGAATACAAACGTGAAGGTGAACTGCGTGATGAACCTGAGCGGACACCTTACTTCGCCCACCATCAAACTGGATTTGGAGCTGCCCAACGAGCGCGACGAGATAGAAGCCCTGGTGCGGAATTATATCCCAACCGACGAACAGATGAACATGCAGATATTGTACCTGCTCAGCATCGGCAAATTCTATCCTTCGGAAACCATCGGAACCGGGCAGAACTCGGACGTGATGTCCAGCGTACTGTCTTCCACCCTCTCAGGACAACTGAACAATGCGCTGTCGCAAATCATAGACAACAACAACTGGAACGTAGGCACCAACTTCAGCACCGGTGAAAAGGGCTGGACGGACATGGAGTTTGAAGGGATGCTGTCCGGCCAACTTCTCAACAACCGCCTCCTTATAAACGGAAACTTCGGCTATCGGGAAAATCCGATGGCTAACACCAACTTCGTCGGCGACTTCCAGGCCGAATGGCTGGTCACCCGTTCCGGCGAAATCCGGCTCAAAGCCTACAACGAGACAAACGACCGCTATTATACCCGAACGAACCTTACCACGCAAGGCATAGGCATCGTGTTCCAAAAAGAATTTGAAAAATGGAACGAACTGCTGTTCTGGAAAAAATGGAAGCTTTTGCAACTCAAGAAGCTGAGATCCAAAAAGGAAAAACCGGAAAACGGGACAGTGGCAGAGACAGAAACAGACTCCCCCTCAAAATGATACATGGTTTTGCACGGGTTTCTTGCCGCCTGCATGACCTACAGATGCGTATCTACCAACATGACAGATGCGTATCTACCAACTGACAGATACGTATCTATCAACATGACAGATGCGTATCTACTGACTGACAGATGCGTATCTACCGACTGACAGATGCGTATCTACCGACTGACAGATGCGTATCTACCGACTGACAGATGCGTATCTGTGCTCCCCATAGATACGTATCTGTACTCCCCATAGATACGTATCTGTACTCCCCATAGATACGTATCTGCAAATCGCCGGATTGGCAGGCATAAAATAACACAAGTCCGAAAGAATCTTTCGGACTTGCGTCGAGGAGACAGGCTCCCTTGCTTTATATAATATACTACCCTATCCCAAGAAAGAGATAAGCACACCGGCAGCAACGGCCGAACCGATGACGCCCGAAATGTTGCTGGACATGCAGTAGTTCAGCACGTGGTTTTTCGGGTCGTACTTCGTGGCAATCTCGTTGCACACGCGACTCGCCATAGGCACGGCACTCAAGCCGGTTGCGCCAATCAGCGGATTAATCTTCTTCTTCGCGAAAAGGTTCACCAACTTCACAAGCAGGATGCCGCCCGAAATGGACAGGGCAAAAGCCAGAAAACCTCCGGCTACGATGCCGATGGTAGTCCAGTTCAAGAAAGCCGCGCTCGTCATGGTTGCACCCACACTGAGACCCAGGAAGATGGTGGCGGCATTCATGATGCTATTGGCGGCGGCGTCGAACAGGCGGCTTGTATCCGAGCCGATTTCCTTGATGAGATTACCGAACATCAGCATACCTATCAGCGGCACGGCCGTCGGAACGAACAAGGCTACGATGGTCGTCACGGCTATCGGGAAGATAATCTTGAGCACGCGCAGGTTCTTGATTTCGGTCTTCGACGGATAGAGCTTCTCCTGTTCCTTCATGTTAATCATCAGCTCCTTCCGGGTGCAAAGCAGCTTCACTACCAGCGGGATGATGACCGGTACCAGAGCCATGTACGAATAGGCTGCGATGGCGATGGGGCCCAGCAGGTGGGGAGCCAGCCGGATGGTGGTGAAGATGGCCGTAGGACCGTCGGCACCTCCGATAATCCCCAGCGCACCGGCTTCTTTCGGCGTGAAACCCATCAGCACGGCACAAATCACCACCGTAAAGATGCCCAGTTGGGCAGCCGCGCCGAAGATGGACAAGCGCAGGTTACGGAGCATGGGGCCAAAATCGGTCAGGGCGCCCACACCCATGAAGATGACGGGCGGCAGGAAGCCGGTCTTAATCAGCATGTAATAGATGAAGTTCATCAATCCCAGCTCGTGCGCAATATCGTGCAGCGGCATCTCCCAAATATTCTTCGCCACCCCGTTCACTATCACCATCCCGTTCTCGTCGGCCTGGATGACGCCCATTTCGCCGCCCGGAAAGTTGGCGATGAGCACACCGAAGGCGATGGGCACCAGCAGCAACGGTTCGTAGTGCTTCCTGATGCCCAAATAGAGCAGGACGAAGGCAATGGCATACATCACGAGGAACGACGGGTCAGCAATGATGTTGCTGAATGCCGTCATGTCATATAGCTTTCCAAATATATCTTCCATTATCCAATCTTCATTAATACGTCGTCTTCTGATACTGAGTCACCCGTATTCTGGCAGATGGCGGTCACGGTACCCTCCACGTCGCTACGGATGGCATTGTAGGTCTTCATGGCCTCGATGTAGCACAGCAGGTCGCCTTTCTTCACGCGGTCGCCCACCTTGAGCGGCGTTTCCTGCGTGTTTTTGGTCAGAAAGAACTTGCCTTCCAGCGGAGCCACTACCGAGTGTCCTTCACCCGAAGGAGCCACTTTCTCGGTAGCCGATGCGGGCAGGTCGATGTCGCCGTAAGCCACGGTCACGCGGTAAGCCTGTCCGTCCACCTGTACGGTCAAGGTCTTCGGTTTGGCTTCTTCGGCCGGCGTGTTGTTCTGCTCGGCGCGTCGCTTCTCCACGTCGGCCAGGAAGTCTTCCTTGGCCTTTCCGCTCTTGTATGCCTCATACTGGGCGGGGTGCATGGCATATTCGAAAAGTTCTTCGTCGTCTTCGCCCGTATCCCATTTCTTTTCCTTCATCATCTTGCGGTACTTGTCCAGGCAGTCGGGATAGTTATCCTGCGGATTGCCGGTGAAGAACTTGCGTCCCTCGCGTTCGGCTTTTTCCACGATTTCGGGAGCCAGCTCGCCCGGCAGTTTTCCGGCCTTTCCCAATATCATGTCCCAGATGTCGTCGGCAATCATGCCCCAACGTTCCTTGCCTTTCTCTATAGCAATGACATTCATCATGGCCAGGTTCTTGACATACTGGCTGAAAGGTGTCACCAATGGAGGATAGCCCACGCGCGGCCATACGTAAGCCACTTCGTTGAAAAGCTTGATGAGCAGCTCATCCTGCTTCATGAAGGGCAGGTTGCGCTTGGCCTTGTATTTGTTGATGCTTTCAAGGTTCGTCTCCAGGTCGGCCATCAGCGAACCCATCATGCCGCCCGGCAGCCCCGGAGCAATGAGCAGAGAGTTCATCAGACGGTTGCGCGGCGAAATGTACAGACCCAGAAAGTCGTCCATGAACTCCTGGATAAGGGCGCGGACCTTCATGTAGGCCCCCATGTTGATTTCGGGTACCTGATAGCCGGCGTCCTTCAGCATGGCCTGCACGCTGAGCAGGTCGGCATGCCCTGTACCCCACGACAGCGGCTCCATGCCCACGTCGATATAGTCGCATCCGGCTTCACAGACGGCCAGGATGCTGGCCATGTTAAAGCCCGGACCCGCATGGCTGTGATATTGGACAGGAATGTCCTTGATTTGCTTGATGCCCGCCACAATCTTGCCCAGTGTCACGGGCCGTCCGATGCCCGCCATGTCCTTGATGCAGATTTCGTCGGCACCGGCCTCAATCAGTTGTTTAGCCGTGTTGACGTAGTATTCCACCGTGTGTACCGGCGAGTAAGTAATGCAGAGCGAGCATTGCGAAATCATGCCTGCCTCGTGGGCATAGCCGATGGAGGGGATGATATTGCGCACGTCGTTCAGTCCGCAGAAGGTGCGGGTAATGTCGGTACCCTGCGCCTTCTTTACCTTATAGAAGAGCTTGCGCACGTCGGCCGGCACAGGACTCATGCGGAGGCCGTTCAGCGCACGGTCTAACATGTGCGTCTGTATGCCGGCTTCATGGAAAGGTTTCGTCCAGGCACGCACAGCCTTATTCGGATTTTCGCCAAAAAGCAGATTTACTTGTTCGAAGCCGCCCCCATTGGTTTCCACACGGGCAAAGCAACCCATCTCCACAATGGCGGGAGCCACCTTCACCAACTGGTCTACGCGGGGAACATACTTTCCGGCACTCTGCCACATGTCCCTGAATACCAAGCTGAACTTAATTTCTCTTTTCATCGTTGATGCGATTCTATAATAATATGAATAATGTTTTTATCTCAGTTTTTCCACCTTCGTTACTTTGCCTTTGTCGTGTGTCACTACCGCTACGGCCGCACTGATGGCCGCCATGATGTTGGCCGGTATCGGTGCCGCACCTTCTTTCTTGGCAGCAGCCGTCTCTTCGGGCGCATACTTGTTGACAAGCGCTATCATTGCCTTGCCTAAATAGATGACAATCAGCAGGATGGAAAACACTGTAGCCATACCCACCATCATCAGTAAAAGTGCAATATTCAAATTCTCCATATCAATAATTTGTAATCATTTTCTTGCATTCTGTAAAAAAATTGCCCGAAATTACCAATAATTGCTTATAGTATAAAAGAATATAGTGATAAAAGATGCTAAATGATAAAATTGGGAATCAGCAAAAAGATTAGTTTACGGTCCCCGACCGCCGTCCGGGCTACATCGGAAGAGCTACAAAAAGTATTTCGTTTAAATATCTCCAAACACTTGAAAAGCCACCATATTCTAATTTCTAAAACATAGAATAAAGTGGCTTTTTCAATAGACAATACTTTTTCTAAATCCTCTCTATAAAACTGAATAAAAGATTGTTATGCTTGTATGGCTATTATCTGTATGTATATTAATTTAATCCCATGTGAGTTTTGCAAAATACTTTTCATTATCTTCTGTTCCTGAGATTTCGGTTACATAACCGTCTTTCCCGTTTTCCATGCTATTGCTGTCTAATCTACTTCAAAGATAGAATCTTGATATGTAGTATTATTTATAAATAACCCTTATATCTATTGAAAAATTAAGATTTGCCCCTGACTTTTTACCACCGGAGGTTATTCCAATAATTTCTCCATACCTATTTATCAATGCACCGCCACTACTTCCGTGGTCAATATATGCGTCATGTTGAATAAGATAGCCTGAACGCTTTCCCGATACAATTCCAGAGGATATAGTGTTTTCTAATTCTTCGGGACTGCTAATTGCATAAACCTTATTGCCAACTTTATATCCGCTTTTAGTAACAGGAATATGATTAAATCCGCTTCCTTGTACTTTAAAAACAATATAATCGTATTTTTTGCTATATGCCAAAACTTCTTGAATCTGATATTTACTTCCATCAGAGAGTTTTATAATTGTTTTTTCTATATAAGCTCCTTTGAAAACATGATAGTTACTAATTCCAATGCCATCGCTACTGACAAAAAATCCAGACCCTTGAGAAACATTATAATTATCACTAGTATAAATCATAAAAACTGCTGAATTGTATTTCTCAAAAATCGTCGTTGCATCCATTTCCATGCTGGAATTGCTAGGAACGATTTTGGATAAGACCGCATAGTCTGCTCTCATTTCTGAGGGAGCTTCTGGAACAACTAAAGATAGTTCAGGGGTAGGCTTAGGGGTAGGTTTAGATTGTAACTGCAAACTAGCATAATAGGATGTTTCTGCATATTTATCAATATAGGGAATATCCACGAGAACACCGAGAAATCCAGTAAACAGCATATTCCACCATATATGTCCTCGATGTTTAAGAGATGTATAAATCGTTTTAGATTCGTATCCGTCTTTCTTGAAACTCAATGAAGATTTGGGCTTTTTGCTTTTGAATGTACAAGGAGTAGTACCAACGTAACTTCCATCTGCATAAACACTTGCCCCTTTGGGATATGAATCAACATAGATTTCTTTTTTTCGTCCCAAGAGTGTAACACAACTACTAAGCATAAAGCTTCCTGCTAACAGGATCACAGCGATTTTCAATTTATCCATATAATTGCTACAATGTGCCACTCAATACCCGGAAGAAGCGATTTTATTTTATGATTTTGCCTATATAAAGAAAAGGTGTGGGTACTTTGGCTTATTATCTTGTTGAGGCTCTCTTATTTTTAAGAGTTCTGGACTGCCCACCGTATGTAATAAGCAAAGCCCACACCAAGAAATTATATAAGCCACCCGTTGAGGTAGGTATATAATCTGATGTGGGCGTTCCTGCTTATTATTCATACGGTAGAATTGTCCAGATTCCCACAAGGAATAATTTAGCTAAACGCCCTTTTCGTCTATATGTCCTTTCAGTGTCTTAACGCATTGGAACTTCTGAAATTGCTGCAAAATTAGCGAAAGATTTTAAATAGCGAAATATAAACGTTGATAAATGTAGTTCTTAGTGCTTTAAAACATAATCCGTAGTAATTAACGTGAGTTCGATATAAGAATGAATATATTCATCTGATTAATAAGGACATAGCTATAAAAGCATTTAATTTATAGTATCAAATTATCACATTTAAACGATTATCACTATGTTTTCGGAGTCTGAAGTTATAGAGATTTATTGGGAATAAATATCGGATGACCATAAAAA
>NZ_CANRPM010000018.1 GCF_947632445.1 uncultured Bacteroides sp.
CAACAGGGGAAAAACAACATGGGCAAACGTCTCTCGACGAGTGTATACTGTTGGACGCCCTAAATTGACCACTAACTTTTATGTGTGTGGAAGCACTTTTTTAATGTCTTTCATAATTTATTATATTTAAATTTATTGCCTATGTTAAAGAGGATTAATTTTGTTAGTCTTGTATTGTTGGCAGGGAGTATGACAATCCCTGTGAGTACAATGGCCGAAGTTGTACAGAACCAACAGAATGTTAGTGTATCCCAGCAAACAGGGAAAGTGATTGGTATTGTTGAAGATTCGTTCGGTCCAGTGACTGGTGCTGCGGCGATTATCAAAGGTACCAGTAATGGTGGCGTGACCGATATCAATGGTAATTTTACCATAGAAGGTGTGAAGGATGGAGACATTATTCAGATTTCGTTTGTGGGCTATGTGTCTCAAGAGATTAAGTATGTAGGACAGTCTTTTATCAAAGTTATGTTGGTGGAAGATACACAGACGTTGGATGAAGTCGTTGTGCTGGCTTATGGTGTCAAGCAAAAACGTGGAAAGTTGACAAATTCTGTATCGAGTGTTAGTGAAGAAACTTTAACCGTAGGTTCATATGGTGATCCTGCTCAAGCGTTGGTTGGTGCCATTTCCGGTGTTAAAGTGAAACAGACCTCCGGTTTTGCCGGTTCTACTCCGTCTATAACGCTTCGTGGTGGTACAAGTTATAATGGTACAGGCAGCCCGCTTGTTGTGGTAGAGGTCAGATTCGTACAGACGGATTGAGTGATCTGAATTCAAACGACATTGAATCGATGGAAGTGATGAAAGATGCCGGTGCAACAGCTATTTATGGTGCGCGTGCTGCGAATGGTGTTATTCTTGTAACTACCAAACAGGGAAAGCAGGGAAAGGCCCAGATAAACTTTAATATGAAAGTGGGTGCACAATACTATGTACCAACTTATGATATGATGGATGCGGAAGGTTACATTTATTGGTTGCGTAAAGCCTATGCCAATACTCCTTGGTGTACGGCAACCGGTAACTTGACTTCAAGTTCCAGTAGTGTAGGAACCGGTGCTACAGAGCTTACTTCCAGCAGCGTTTATAATGTATTAGGTTATACAGGCTCGGAGTATCAACAGAATCTGATAAAAAATCATGGTTGGCAGGTGATGGACGATCCTGTAGGTGATGGACAGATTTTATTTAAGAATACGGATGTAAGTAATTATAACATTAATACTCCCGCTGTTTCTCAGGAGTATAATCTCAGCTTCTCTGGTGGTAACGATCGTGGAAAGTATTATGCAGGTTTAGGTTATTATGATGCCGATGGTCTCAAAGTCAATAACTTCTATAAACGTTACTCGTTCTCGTTTACCGGATCTTATAAACTTGTCGACTGGTTGGAAGCAAGCTCTATTTTTAATTACAATCGGGCTAACTGGGAAGATGGTCCCGGCTTCCAAACGAATGACAGTTATTATTTCGGACGTGTCTTGAGTTCACCTCCTACTATCCGTTTGGAAGATGAAGAGGGTAACTATTTGTTAGGCGCATCCCGATCGGACGGTAACTATCGGTACGAAGTGGATAAGTTTGAACGTGAATACCAGACGGATAAGTTCAATATGACACAAACTTTGGAAGCTAAACTTTTCAAAGGTCTCAGCCTTCGTGGAACCATGGCGTGGAGTTACAGTGAATACACAGATGAAGGTTTCAACAAAGATTTTCACACCAATCAGGCGGGTACTGCTATGACTACAGATCGAGAGTCGTGGGCTACGTTCTATCGTTATTTCAACCAAACCTATAGTTTAGTAGCAAATTATGACGGTAAGTTTGGTGATCATACCATCAATGCCATGGCTGGGACAGAATTTTGGGATAAACAGTATAAATCTATCTATGCGTATGGATATGGTGCTCCTACTGATGATTTCGGTGATTTGGGTTATACCTCTACTGAGGAAGGTAAGCGTGAGGTTGATACGTCGCATAATCGTGAACGTATTATGTCTTTCTTTGGCCGTGTGCAATATGATTATCTGGAACGTTACATTCTGGCTTTTACTTTCCGTGAGGATGGTTACTCCCGCCTGATCAACAATCGTTGGGGATTCTTTCCCGGTGTGTCAGCCGGTTGGGTATTTTCCGAAGAAGATTTCTATTCTCCACTGAAGGGGATTGTGAATTATGGAAAGTTACGTGCCAGCTATGGGGTAAATGGCAGCATCGATACTAATTATATTGGCATTTATACATTGCATGGTGCTTATAGTTCATCTACGTATAACGGGAATACGGGTTTCCGTCTGACAACCTTGTCTAATCCTGATCTTCGCTGGGAAAAGACACGTACTGCAGAAATTGGTCTTGACTTAGGCTTCCTGAATAACCGTTTTACGCTCGGTTTTACGTTTTATGACCGTCTGACATCGGACAAGTATGCATCACTTGTGCTGCCTTCGACGACGGGGTGGAGTTCCATTACGAACAATAATGGTAAGTTCCGTAATCGTGGTATTGAAATTGATATCAATGCAAACCTGCTCAAGATGAAAGACTTTAGCTGGACGTTGGGTGCCAATATCTCTTATAATAAAAACACAGTAGTGGAACTTCCTTATAACGGTTTGGACAAGAATCGTCAGGGAGGTACAGAAATCTATACAGGGAACGGTAACGAGACATATTATGTAGGTGGTTTACAGGAAGGTGTAACTCCGTACGATGTGATTGTAGGCTACGGGGTAGACAAGATGGTTCGTTCGGAGAGTGATTTGGTAGATGGTTATTGCGATATGTCTCAAAGCATTGCTGTTTACTATGGCGATAAAGGGTATCAGAAACTACAGGATGTGGGCTGGACTGGTAAGGCATATGAATTGGAATGTGGTGACCTGATGTTCGAGGATATCAATGGTGACGGTATCATTGATTCATATGACCGGAAAGTACTGGGTACTAATACTCCGAAATGGAATGGCGGTTTGAATACCACGTTTACTTGGAAAGGTTTGTCTCTTTATTTACGTACAGATTTTGGTTTAGGTTTTACTACTTATGATGGTTTGAAACAATGGATTGATGGCTGTGGACAAGGTGCCTATAGCATGACAACTGATATTTGGGATTCTTGGACTCCTGAGAACCCGAATGCTAAATATCCTCGCTATGTATGGGCCGATCAGTTGGGAAAGAATAACTATATCCGTACATCCGAGTTTTGGGCAACTAAAGGTAATTATTTGGCATTCCGTGAATTACAGCTATCTTATGATTTGCCGAAGAGTTTTTGCAGTAAATTTCGTTGTGAAGGTTTGAGACTATCGGTTACAGGGCAGAATTTGGGGTATTGGACTAGTAGTGCTTCTGCCATTCCTGACTATACCCAATATACAGATGGAAATACAGCTGGGTGGGGAGGTACTTATGCTTTGCCCCGTACAGTTCTTTTCGGACTTGACATTACATTCTAACCTTTTTAATATACATGAATATGAGAAAAAATAAATTATATACCTTTGTTTCTGCTACCCTTGTGGCCGCAGGTATGGGGATGTCATCGTGCTCGGATTGGTTGGATCTTTCCCCTATTGACTATTATGGTGCTGGTAATTTCTGGCAGACGGAATCACAAGCTATCGGTAACTTGAATGCACAGATGTCTCAATTGCGTGGTTTTAATTTTCAGATTAATATTACCTACGGTGAAATCCGTGGCGGTGCTTATACCCGGCAGACCGGTGGAAGTGATGGTGCCAGCCTTTCGGCTCAATATCTTCGTGATCAAAACTTGTCACAGACTAACTATGGAGTTTCTAATTTCGGAGGGTATTGGGGACTGATTTCTGCCGCCAATCTTTTTATCTATAATGTGGAGAATGCTACCTATTTCTCCAGCGAAGATACCAAGAATTATTGTTTGGGTATGGTTTATGGTATGCGTGCTTATTATTATTTTCTGATGTATCGTGCTTATGGCGGTGTGCCTTTGCGTTTGACACCTGACGTAGAGAATGGCAACTATGACCAGTCTACTCTCTATATGGGGCGTGCCAAGGCTTCGGAAACTTTAGCTCAGATTAAGGCAGACATAGCCAAGTCGTTGGAATACTTCGGCAATCAGACTTCTTTCAACTTCAATGGAGACAGCAAGAATGCCAAATATTATTGGTCAAAGGCTGCTACCGAGATGTTGGCCGGTGAGGTTTACTTGTGGAGTGCTAAGGTGGCTACCGGTGATCAGGACATTATTCCAGGTGATTTGGCAATAGCTAAGACGTATTTCCAGAATGTAGTAAACAACTATGGGTTATCGCTGCAAGATGAATTTGCCGATGTGTTCAACGTAGATAATGAACAAAACTCGGAGATTATTTTAGCTTTCGATGCAGATGAGACTGAAGTGACAAACGGTATTCCTTCCAGTTATGTATATGGAATCGTGACCGGATATACCATTGGCGCTGCTTATGATAGTGAAGGAAACTTGTGGGATAACCCGCTGACTGTCGCATCGTCTGTAAGTCGCTATCAGTTTACCAACGCCTTGTGGTATCAGTACGATGCCGAAGATACCCGTCGTGATGCTACGTTTATTGCTTCCTGGCACGATCAGGCCGTTACGCAGTTACGGGGAACTTTTGTTTGCAAGAATTTGGGCTCCATTCGTGAAAGTACCGGTTATCGTTGCTACAACGGCGACCAGCCTTTATATCGTTTGCCGTTGGCATATCTCTCTTTGGCAGAAATTGCCAATATGGAAGGAGATAATACGAATGTGGAAAGATATGTCAATCTAATTCGTGAACGTGCTTACGGTGATAATTGGGATCCGGCTGCTTATGGCTACACGGCTGGCTCGTTTGTAGAAAACGAAGTGGCTATTCTTCACGAGAAAGATAAGGAATTTGTTCAAGAAGGCCAGCGTTGGTATGATGTACGCCGTATGTCGGTAAGTGCAAATTGTGGTGAGCTGGATCATTTGGTGTTCCATGAAGAAGGTCACGTGGCTTACGGATTGGAAATCACAGAGAATATGAAAGAACTTAGCCCCAACAAATGGGAAGTATCAACACCGCCCGAAATTGTGGTAGAACCAATCCTTTCGGAAGATTTGGCCTACCGTGTACTTTGGCCGCTTAGTACTTCGGACTTGAGTAATGACCCCTTATTGGAACAGACTCCGGGTTACGAAATGAGTGGAGAATAATTTGCACGAGTTTCATTTGACGGTATTGAATTTGTAGGATATAATCAACTTTATAGAATTGGAAGAATTAGATTTGCCATGATCTGTTCTTCCAATTTTTATAGAATGTCTTTTGTTGTAGATTGTTTTGGTATTTTAGGAGGAATGGGAATGTTGCAAAGCAGCAATTTTATGAATGAAGCGATTTAGACATCTCTTTTCTTAAACAGTTCATTAAAACAATATTGCAATAAAAGCTATGTAATTTTATGATTTCCAGTTCCTTGCGGCCGTCGTTTCAAAACGATTCAGAATGGGTAATATTTGCCGAGAAAGTGTAATCAAAGAGATTTCCGCTCACCTTTCCTGCGCCAGCTATTATATGATGGAATACGGAACTGTATTTCAGAACCTTACCACTAAACAACCCTTCTACGGGAAGTTATTTCCATTGACAGCCTGTCTTTAACTGATAAAGAATGGTTTTATGACTTCTATAAGGTTGCTTTTATTATGACAAAACGATGTTTTGCTACGGATAAATGAGGTAGTATTTCATTTTTTTATTGTATCTTTGTCCAACACAGCGTGCAGGGATTCTTTGTTATGGATAAGTTTGGTCATCCTACAAGATAATAAATAATTCTATTTGTACGTTGTTTACTGACATGGGGATTTATACAATTGAAATTGATAAATAATAATTGATTATGTATGGGAAAATAAATATTTGTTGGTTGCTTGGACTTTTTTGTACATTGTCACTATGGGCAAATGATAAGGATTATTTGCTCCCTAAGCCTCAGCAAGTCTTTTTTTATTCAAATTCTTTCCGAATAGACAAAGTGAAACTTGTTTCTTCGGTTCTTCGGGAGGAACTGGAAACTTTTGTTATCGAACAGGGAGGAATAATTGAGTCAACAGCCTCTTCTTCTATAGTGGTAACATTGTGTGACTCTCTATTTCAAGTTCCGGTTCATTCAGATGAAGCTTATCGGCTGAAGGTGGGCGTAAAACGAATTGATATTGAAGCGACAGCCTCACGTGGAGTTTATATGGCTTTACAGACTTTACGTCAGTTGGTGGCTTATGACAGTGGTCGGGTGGTAATCAGAGGCTGTGAGATTTTGGACTGGCCGGCATTTCCTATTCGCGGGTTCATGCATGATGTGGGGCGTAGCTATCTGTCTCTTGAAGAATTGAAGCGGGAAATAGCCATCTTGTCAAGGTTTAAGATAAATACATTTCATTGGCATCTGACCGAAAATCAAGCCTGGCGATTGGAAAGTAAAATATTTCCTATGCTGAATGACAGTTCGAATATGACTCGAATGAAGGGGAAATATTATAAATTGGAAGAAGCTCGGGAACTCGTAGATTTTTGTAAAAAACATCATGTCTTGTTGATTCCTGAAATTGATATGCCCGGACATAGTGATGCTTTCAGACGTACATTTCGTCATGATATGCAAAGCAGGGAGGGAAAACAGATCTTGAAATTGTTGTTAGATGAGATTTGTGAAACATTCGATGTTCCTTATCTTCATATTGGAACTGACGAAGTGAAGTTTAAGGATAAGGATTTTGTTCCTGAAATGGTTAGTTATGTGCGTTCTAAAGGGAAAAAAGTAATTTCATGGAATCCAGGGTGGCAATATGGTTTAGGAGAAATAGATATGCTGCAACTTTGGGGATCGAGAGGAAAGGCGCTTGAAGGCGTTCCTTTTATAGATTCCCGTTTTCATTATTTAAATCATTATGATACTTTTGGCGATATTGTTGCTTTGTACAATAGCAGGGTTGGGACTGCCGGACGAGGTGATAATGTGGCTGGAGTGATGATGTGTGTGTGGAATGATCGTTTGCTTGAAAACGAGATGGACATTCTGTTGGAAAATAATTTTTATCCCAATATGTTGGCTGTTGCAGAGCGTTCATGGAGAGGGGGAGGAAGTGAATATTTCAATGGCAGGGGTATAATGCTTCCGATAGATAAGCAATCGGATATCTATCTTGATTTTGAAGATTTCGAACGTCGGATGCTTTGGCATAAAAAGAACACTTTTACCGGTTTTCCTTTTGCTTACGTTAAGCAGACGAACGTGCAGTGGAAGATAACGGATGCCTTCCCAAACGAAGGTGACCTGAAACAAGTATTTCCTCCAGAAAAGGAACTAAAAGAAACGTATGTTTATGAAGGGAAATCATATAAAACATATGACGCCATAGGTGCAGGTATTTATCTTCGCCACGTTTGGGGAAAAATCGTGCCTGCTTTTTATCAGGATCCTCAAGAAAATCATACGGCCTATGCATATACTTACGTTTATTCTCCCAAGAAACAAGAAGTCGGATTGTGGGCAGAATTTCAGAATTACAGCCGTTCGGAAATGGATCTGCCGCCTTTGCAAGGTACATGGGACTATAAGGGAAGCCGCATTTGGATTAATGATAAAGAGATTCTACCTCCCACATGGACAGCTACTCATCGGGTAAAAGATAACGAAATACCTTTAGGTAACGAGAACTTCGTGTCCCGTCCCCCTATATTAGTAGGCCTGAACAAGGGATGGAATAAGGTCTTGTTAAAGTTGCCGATAGGGAAATTCAGTTCAAATGAGGTACGTTTGATTAAATGGATGTTTACCGTTGTATTTGTAACGCCAGATGGAACTGATGCTGTAGAAGGGTTGGTTTATGCACCTGAAAAACTGAAACAATAACGATAATCGGGAAGATGCAGCTTAGTCTTGGTCGTTAGGAAAACGTTGCTATGTTGATGCTGACTACATAAATTTTCAGACTTTAATTTGTTGTATAATAAAAAAGAATAAGATTATGAGAACAGTTATTTTTGTTATTGTGACATGTGCATTGTTCTTGTTGCCAATAGAGGCTCAAGAAAACAAGTATTCCACATTTTACTATCAGCGTGCGACTCTTTTTGAAGAGCTTCCTGTGACACCGGATGATATTATTTTCCTTGGGAACAGTATTACCAACGGGGCTGAATGGGCAGAATTGCTGGACAATAGCCATGTAAAGAACAGAGGTATTAGTGGAGATGTTTGTATGGGAGTTTACGACCGTCTGTCTCCTATCTTGAGAGGAAAACCGGCTAAAATCTTTTTAATGATTGGAATAAATGATGTCAGTGCCGGACTGCCTGCCGATACGATAGTGGGGCGAATAGAGAAGATCGTACAAAAAATAAGATGTGACTCCCCCACAACCAAGCTCTATTTGCAGAGCTTGTTGCCAGTGACCGATTATTATAAGAAATTTGGCAGCCACACTTCACACCCGGAAATCGTTCCGATCATAAATGCCGGGATAAAGGAGATAGCGGATAGAGAAGGAGTGGTTTACATTGACCTATATAACGGTTTTGTGGATAGTGAGACAGGAAAGATGAAAATAGAATATACCAATGACGGTTTGCATCTGTTGGGTAAAGGTTATCTGAAATGGGTAGAAATAATAAAACCTTATTTAGGAAGGAAATGAAGAAACTTATTGGATGTCTTTTATTATGGGTAATCCTACAGACAAATATTCCAATTATCGGGAAAACGGTTAGGGTTGCTTGCGTAGGGAATAGCATTACGTATGGAATGACATTGCCTTTGCGTGACGAACAAGCTTATCCGGTTTGTTTACAGCGGATGTTGGGTGATGCTTATGAAGTAAGAAATTTTGGTAAATCAGGAACTACGCTGTTGTCAAAGGGGCACAATCCCTATATCCGTACTTCAGAATACAAGGATGCACTGGACTTTGCAGCGGACATTGTACTGATACATTTGGGAATTAATGATACCGATCCGCGAAACTGGCCTAATTACAAAGATGATTTTGTTAGTGATTATGTAGATCTCATCAATTCATTCAGAAGGGTCAATCCGAATTGTAGGGTAATTGTAGCACGTTTAACGCCGATTACTGTATATCATCCACGTTTTGTATCTGGAACACGGGATTGGCGTACATCCATTCAGTATTTGATTGAAACGGTGGTACGTGTGACTGGAGTGGAACATGTGGATTTTGAGAAACCCCTATATGCATATCCACATTTGTTACCTGATGCAATACACCCTAATCCTGAGGGCGCCGAAAAATTGGCTTATGCTGCATATTCGGCAATAACGGGAGATTTCGGGGGGCTGCGTATGCCGGATATCTATACGGATAATATGGTCTTGCAACGGGAAGTAGAATTGAAAATCGTAGGAAAGGCCAATGCGGATGATAAAATAACAGTGACGATAGGGAAACAATCGCATACGGCTATAACTGGGAGTGACGGGTATTGGGAGGTACAATTGTCTCCTTTGAAAGCAGGAGGACCGTATACATTGGTTGTTACAGATGGGAAGAAGTGTCTGCGTTATGAGAATGTGCTTGTAGGAGAAGTTTGGCTTTGTTCGGGGCAATCGAATATGGAATTTATGATGCAATCGGCTAGTACCGCTTCTACAGATATTCCAGATTCCTATTGTAACGAAATCCGCTTGTTTAATCAAACGGCACGTTGGAAAACCAATGCAGTAAAATGGAGTGAGCATGCATTGGATTCGATAAATAAATTACAATATTATAAAGATGCTTGCTGGGAGGTAGCTGCCCCGGAAACGGTGGAAAAATTTTCTGCAGTGGCCTATTATTTTGGGAAAATGCTCCAGGATAGTTTGAAAGTACCTGTTGGATTGATTTGTAATGCTGTTGGCGGATCGCCTACTGAGTCATGGATTGACCGCCAGACATTGGAAAAACACTTCCCGGATATTATGAGAAATTGGCGTACTAATGATTTTATACAGCCTTGGGTACGTGAGCGGGCTTCGTTGAATGTCAGTTTGTCAACAAATAAATTGCAACGTCATCCTTATGAGCCTTGTTATTTGTACGAAGCTGGGATTCAACCATTGGAACACTTTCCTCTGAGGGGAGTTATCTGGTATCAAGGGGAATCGAATGCACATAACGTGGAAGCTCATGAACGCTTGTTTACTTTGTTGATAGATAGTTGGCGAAAGAATTGGAATAATAGGAATTTACCGTTTTATTATGTACAGCTTTCCAGTTTGAATCGCCCTTCTTGGCCATCTTTTCGTGACAGTCAGCGCCGATTGATGGACAAAATTCCCAATGTTGCGATGGTTGTTAGCAGTGATAAAGGTGATTCCTTGGATGTACATCCTAGGGATAAGAAGCCTGTGGGGGAACGGTTGGCACGTTGGGCGTTATATCAGACATATCGTTGGAGGCATATTGTTCCTTCTGGCCCATTGTTTAAATCTGTTAGATTTAATGGACAAACGGTGGAAGTCCTTTTTGATCATGGGAAAGATATGCATGGTGCAGGCAATACTCCTATTACATCTTTTGAATTGGCTGAATTTGAAGGTCTTTATAAACCGGCTATGGTGAAAGTTGTTGGTGATACCTTAAAAGTTTTCAGTGAGGAAATCATGCATCCACGTCATATACGTTATGCTTGGCAGCCTTTTACGCGTGCTAATCTGGTGAATAGTGAGGAGCTTCCTGCATCTACCTTTTGTGCCCATGCGCCTGCTTTATCAGAAGCCCTCAGCTTGCATCTGATGTCTGTTTCTCCTCTAAAGAATAAGGCCTTTGCAAAAGGCGTATCAGCACCTTTTGCCGGATGTATAGGTGATGATTTGGTGATAGCCGGTGGGTGTAATTTCCCTGATGTTCCGGCAGAAAAAGGTGGGGCTAAAGTATTTTATAAGGATGTTTATGCGGCAACGATTGAGGCCGATTCTTTGTTGTCTTGGAAAAAAGTGGGAGAGCTCCTGCAACCTGTGGCTTACGGTTTTTCTGTCTCGACTCCTGATGGCATTGTTTGTGTGGGTGGAATGAATGAGGATGGAGCAATGGAAAAAGTTTTCCGTTTGTCAATGGTAAATGGGAAGCTGAAAATGGAAAATTTGCCCTCTTTGCCTTCTGCTTTGGATAATATGTCCGGTTGTCTTGTCAATAACAGTTTATTTGTTGTAGGAGGAAATAAGGACGGGCAGGCATCCAATGCTTTTTTTCGTTTGGACTTGGATAATCTTTCTGAGGGATGGGTTGAACTTCTTTCATTTCCTGGGAAACCCCGTATTCAGCCGGTGTGCGCAGCTCAACAAGACGAGACAGGTGAAATGGCTATATATATGTGGGGTGGATTTTCTATTTCTACTTCGGAAGTGGAGGCTTCATTGTCGACAGATGGATATAAATATCTGTTGGAGAAAAATACATGGGTACCTTTGTCTTCTCCTCAGGATAGTCACAATGAGGCTGTTTCGTTGGGCGGTGGTGCGGCAGTCTCAGTTGGTGATAGTTTGTTCCTTTGTATGGGAGGGGTGAATAAAGATGTGTTTTTACAGGCTTTGCGTCGGCCGGATCCAGATTATTTGTCTCATCCTGCAGAATGGTATAAGTTTAATCGGGAATTATTGGCTTATCATGTTATTAATCGTGAATGGCAAACTGTATGTACTACTTCTATGCTGGCTCGTGCGGGTGCGGTAGCTGTACCTTACAAGAATGCAATCTTTTATATAAATGGTGAAGTTAAGCCTGGAGTACGTACTCCTACTATAGTGAGAATATCGCTTTCTAACCCTTAATTCTACCAATATAGTCCTGACCTTTCTGTCCGTAACGTAGAGATTGGATGAAGAAGGATGATGATAACAATCAGTTCAGCCTATTTCCTTCGCAGGAAAACGGACTGACTGGTTGTTTCATTATGATCGAAGTAAGTGTTTATTCGAACAGGCTCTTGAATTTTCGGAAGATTTTTTCCTTGACGGAGGCGTTCGGCTTGAAGTTGTCTGATGTCTCCATTTCTTCCAGTGCTTTCTTTTCATCCTTGCTCAAGGTTTCAGGCACGTAGATGCTGACATTGACAAGCAAATCGCCGGTGCCGTAACCGTTGATGTTGGGCAGTCCCTTGTTACGCAGGCGGAGAACCTTGCCGGGCTGAGTTCCCGGTTCGATCCTCACTTTCACCTTGCCGTCAATGATAGGGATTTCTACGGCTCCTCCCAAGGCTGCGGTAGGGAAGCTCAACAGGAGGTTATAGATGAGATCGTTCTCTTCGCGGATCAGTTCTTTGTCCGGTTCTTCTTCGATGAGGACAAGCAGGTCGCCAGGTACGCCGTTATGCTTGCCTGCGTTTCCTTTGCCGCTCATGGAGAGTTGCATGCCTTCGGCTACGCCGGCCGGTATCTTGACCGTTACTACTTCTTCGCCGTAGACGATGCCTTCGCCTGCACACTCCTTACATTTATTCTTGATGACCTTGCCTTCGCCGCCGCAGGTAGGGCAGGTGGTACGTGTTTGCATGGTACCTAAAATAGTCTGCTGGTTACGGATGACGGTTCCTGAACCTTTACAGGTAGGACAGGTCTCGCTTCCTCCATTGTTTTCGGCGCCGGTGCCGTGACAGTGGGTACAGGTGACGTACTTTTTCAACTTGAATTTCTTTTCTACGCCAGTGGATATCTCTGTCAGATTGAGCTTCACTTTGACTCGGAGGTCGGAACCGCGGGAACGACGGTGTTGTTGTGCGCCACCTCCTCCGCCAAAACCGAAACCGCCAAAGCCTCCTCCGTGTCCGCCAAAGATGTCGCCAAACATAGAGAAGATGTCATCCATGGACATGCCACCACTGAATCCGCCGAAAGGACCTCCGTTGCCTGCCGCACCACTCATGCCTGCAAAGCCGAATTGGTCGTAGCGGGCGCGTTTGTCGGGATTGCTCAACACGTCGTAGGCTTCTGCCGCTTCCTTGAATTTCTCTTCCGCTTCTTTGTCACCCGGATTTTTGTCGGGGTGATATTGGATGGCTTTTTTGCGGTAGGCTTTCTTTATTTCGTCGGCCGATGCACTCTTGTCTACTCCTAATACCTCGTAGTAATCTCTTTTTTCCATAATTCAGCTTGTCTTCTTATTCTCCGACTACCACTTTGGCATGACGGATAACCTTGTCGTTTAATGTATATCCAGTTTGGACACAGTCTAAGATTTTACCTTTCAGTTTTTCTTCCTGAGCGGGGATGACGGCGATAGCTTCGTGGAAATCGGTATTGAGGGGCTGTTCTTTGGTCTCAATGACTTTCACTCCGTTCTGTCCGAGGACGGTCATAAACTTGTTGTAGATCAGTTCCACGCCTTCTTTGACAGCTGCTACGTCTTCGGCTGTTTCCATGTTCTTCAGTGCACGCTCAAAGTCATCGACGATAGGAAGAATGCTGCTGATGCTTTTCTCACCTCCGTTCAGAATCAGTTCGGCTTTCTCTTTCATGGTGCGTTTGCGGTAGTTGTCGAATTCTGCAGAAAGGCGCAGGTATTTATCTTTCATGTTGTCCAGCTCTTCCTGAAGTTTAGTCAGTTCGCCCATTTGCTCAGTTTCTTCTGTTTCCGCTTTTTCCTGTGTCTCGGTTGCCGTTTCTTCTGTTTCGCCTTGGTCTTCCTGGCCAGTATGAGCAGTGTGGTCTTTCAGCTCTTCTTCATTCATGGTTTCTTTTTTCGGATCCATATCTTTTTTATTTTTTGTTATTGTTGCGGGTAGACGACTGGATGTGTCCGGCGCGTCTCTGTTATTCTTCTTTCCGACAAAAACTTTGCCAAAATGTCTACTTTTTCAGAAAACGCCGCAAAGTTACGATTTTTATGTCACATTGGCAGTCTGAGAAGAAGACAATTGTGTATCTTTACACCTCCGTTTTTTTTAAGGTATTGGCAATAATTAGGTGCATAGTCAAGATTTGTTCTGACAAATCTTGACTATTACAATAATTCGTATGGTTTATATGTGGTGTGGTTCGTGCCTCTTTATTGGTGTACAGGGAGGGAATACCTGCATTCCGTTTTCTTTAAGGTTTTGTTTGATAGACTATTCTGTTGTCGCTTTCTCCGAAAAGTTTGTCGCCCAGAGTTGTAATTTTGTTGCCGGTTGCTACTACACGCTTCAGGTTGTCGCATCCGATGAAGGCACCATATTCGATAGCTTTCACTCCGCCCGGCAATATCAGGGAACCGGACAGACGGGTACAGCCGCTGAACGCACGTTGGCCGATGGTTTGCAAATCTTTGGGAAGAGTAACGTCCAGCATGTATTTCTTTTGCGTGAACGTATATTCGGGAATAGCAGTCGAGGTACAGTTTTCCATATTGACGGAAACCAGATTCGGCATATAGTCACGGAGCAGCTTGAAATCTGCTTCGTCCATTTTGCCTTCGATGGTCAGGAAGTTGACGTCACGCGGTTGAATGCCTTTACGCATAAGTTCGCTTGCCAGACTGCTCATGGGGCCAATCTGTACAGTAACCGTCGTGGGATCTCCTTCAATGAAGGAAAAGTTCTCCCATCTTTCCTTGTTGCGATAGGAATCCGTGCTTCCCAACGGAACGAATATCGCCGTGATGCTGTCGGCCAATGCTTCGGGCAACAGATTAGGAGCCTTTTTCTTTCTGATCTGACAAATCTTCAGATTGGTACATCCCTTGAAGGCAGCGTCTTCTATATTTTTCGTTTTGTCCGACAGGATGATGCGTTCCAGGGTTTGCTTTCCTTGAAAACTTCCGTCACTCCGTTTTTTGCAGAAAGCGTAGGCAGGGATGCAGTTACCCGGATAGACGTAGATGCGGTCGGGGTAGGTACCGTTTTTCCCAGTGTACATGTTGATGGTGGCATTCGAAATATCCAGTACTTTGAGGTTGGTGAATTCGTCTCGCAGATGACAGAAGTCGATAGCGTTAAGTTTGCCTTGCAGGATGAGATGGGTTATCTGGTTGGCTTCATTCTCAGTCAACAGTTCCACCAGTGTACCCGCTTTGGGTACATAAAAAGTTTTCTTCTTTTGGGCGTAAGCTCCTCCCCATGTGATGCAGAAGCCAGCTGCAACAAGCAGTATGTTTCTTAATGTCATTTTCTTTCAGTTTTAGGATTTGCTCTCAAAGATACGGAAGATTTGTCGATAATAGATAACTTTTTTCTTTTATTTATTAGTATTTTTACGGGCGTATTAAAGTGACTTCTAAAGCATGGAAATGAAAAGCAATATTATATGGAAATCCACAGGTCGAGTGGCAAAGGATATTCTGCTGTTTTATGTGATAGGGACGTTGATTATGGTATTTCTGCACGTTCCCCTTTTCGTGGTACATATAGTATCAGGAATGAAGATACAGAAAGACGGTTTGCCCTTACTTGTTTTGGAGAGTCTGCTGATGCTGGTCGGTTATCTAAGTGCGGCAATACTGATGTTACGTTGGCGTAAACTACCTTTATCGCTATTGGGATTGTCTCTGAAAGGCCGGGGAAAAGACCTGTTGGCTGGATTGGGGGTAGCAGTGTTGCTATATGCCGTTGGGTTCGGTGTATCGCTTCTGATAGGGATGGTCGAAGTAGCGAGTGTGCAGTTAGTGCCCCGTAACTTGTTGGGTAGGCTGCTGCTCTTCCTGTTGATGGCTGTTACAGAAGAGATAATGGTGCGCGGTTTCGTGCTGGGACGGATGCTTTCGGAAGGTATGAACCGCTTTGTGGCTCTGTTTTTGTCATCGGCCCTTTTCTCGGCCATGCATTTGCTCAATCCCAATTTTGTACTCCTGCCCTTTGTTAACGTCCTGTTAGGGGGCTGTCTGTTGGGTGCTTCCTTCCTATATACACGTAACTTGTGCTTTCCCATCGTGCTGCATTGGTTTTGGAACTGGCTGCAGGGACCGGTGTTGGGTTATGAAGTCAGTGGCATGGACAGTGGTGAAACTTTGCTGACTCTCCGTTTGACGGGCAGTGAACTGCTGACGGGAGGTAATTTCGGCTTCGAAGGTTCACTGCTCTGCACCGTTCTGCTTGTTGTCGGTACTCTGGTTATCATCGGTTATTACGAACGACGCGGCAGGAAGGAGGCTTAGAACTTTTCCTATGATACGCCGCGCATGGTCGATAGAATGTTTTTTATGAATGATTGGAGGGCAAGGATAGTTCAAACCTAAAGAAGGAAGCACAAAACGAAAACGGCGTTTTCGACGGAAGATCGCACTGTTTTCCCTATACGAAACCGGCCATTTCCTGTTTGAAATTCAATGACCTGATATGAAAGTTAAAAAATGTAGTCTATGAAGTTAATAGACTTATTTTTGGGGATAATTCTTTGGCTGATAGATAGAAAAACTATATCTTTACCTCGTATAAGGTTTTTCTATTTAGAAGTAATCGAAGATAATAAATATGAATAAAATATTGGAATTTGAAGGATTGGATGCCGCTTTATATCCATGTGTCGGCCCTTTGGTGATGAATCCTGCTGTTTTGAAGCAGAATTATAATTTCCCTTTTCGAACAACTCAGGCCTTTCGTTGGTTTGTCGCAGTGGATGATGATGAGGTTGTGGTTGGCTTTATCCCTGTAGAACGCCGAAGAAGTGGATGGATCATTAATAACTACTATATCAAGGAGCGCGACAATACGGTGTTGGTTGCTTTGTTGCAAAGGATTATAGATGTCGCTTCGGAAGAGAAGCACACGTTGGTGTCTATCAGTTTTCTGGAGGATCGTGATGTTTTTCGTGAGCAGGGATTTGAGGAAGTGAATGTGTGGAAACGTTACGTGAAGATGATTAAGAATAGGTAACGGAGGAAATATGATAAATGATTCGTATGGAAAGAACGTATATGAATTGGCGCAGGAACGTCTGAAGATTGTTTTTGAAGATTTTGACAACGTCTGTGTGTCGTTTTCGGGTGGGAAAGACAGTGGCGTATTGCTCAATCTCTGCATCGACTATATCCGTCGGAACAATCTGAAGCGGAAACTTTGTGTATTTCATATCGACTACGAGATTCAGTATTCGGTAACCATTGATTATGTGGATCGTATGCTGGAGGCCAACAAAGACATTCTGGAAGTTTACCGTATCTGTGTTCCTGTAAAGGTTTCCACCTGCACGTCTATGTATCAGTCTTTTTGGCGTCCGTGGGATGATGATATGAAAGATCTGTGGGTACGTCAGAAGCCTCCCGGTTGCTATAATAAAGAAGATTTCGAATTCTATGCCGAAAACATGTGGGACTATGAGTTTCAAATGCACTTTGCCCAATGGCTTCATGACCGGAAAAAGGCCAATCGTTCCTGTTATATGATCGGTATTCGGACACAGGAAAGCTTCAGCCGTTGGCGTTGCATATACTTAGCCCGTAAGTATCAGATGTATCACACCTATCGTTGGACTTCCAAGATTGGTATAGATATATTCAATGCTTATCCCATTTACGATTGGAAGACGACCGATATCTGGGTGGCTAACGGGAAATATCGCTTCGACTACAACAGGCTCTACGACCTTTATTATAAGGCTGGAGTTAATATCGAACGTCAGCGTGTGGCCAGTCCTTTTTTAGGTGAAGCGCAGGAGAGCCTCAGACTCTATCAGGTAATTGATCCCAATACATGGGGTAAGATGATTTGTCGTGTGAACGGTGTGCAATTCGCAGGGATTTACGGCAATACGCGGGCTATGGGGACAGGCCATAAAATCAATCTTCCCAAGGGACATACCTGGAAGTCGTACATGCAATTCCTGCTTTCCACGCTTCCTGAGCCCGCCCGTCGTAATTACCTGAACAAGCTGACGGTCAGCATTGAGTTCTGGAGAAAGAAGGGAGGTTGCCTGAGTGATGAAACTATCAAGAAACTCCGCGATTTGAATATTCCCATCGAAGTAGGTGCAAAGTCCAATTATAAGACTCGGAAAAAGCCGGTTCGCATGGAGTATCTGGACGATATCAACATCCGTGAGTTCCGTGAGATTCCTACATACAAACGGGTATGCGTATGCATACTTAAGAATGATCATATCTGCAAGTACATGGGCTTTTCCATCAACAAGGAAGATGCCTACAAGAGAGATAAAATAATGGAAGAATTTAAAAACATGATGCTATGAGTAGTGATGAATATATGAGTCCTGTCTATGCCGTAAAGGCTGTCCCGGTAGAAAAAGTGGAAGCCAACAATTACAATCCCAATGTTGTGGCTCCGCCAGAGATGAGGCTGCTCGAACTGTCTATCTGGGAAGACGGATTTACTATGCCTTGCGTGTGTTATTATGATTCCAAACGGGACATTTACATTATTGTAGACGGCTTTCACCGCTACCAGGTACTGAAAACGTCCAAGCGTATCTATGAGCGCGAGAAAGGTATGCTTCCCGTAGTAGTTATCGACAAAGATATATCCAACCGAATGGCTTCCACAATCCGCCACAATCGTGCCCGTGGTACCCACAACATCGAACTGATGTCCGATATTGTGGCCGAACTCGACCGTATCGGCATGACGGACGAATGGATTATGAAGAACATTGGTATGGACCGCGACGAAGTGCTCCGCCTGAAGCAAATTTCCGGTCTTGCCGCTCTCTTTTCCGACAAAGACTTCAGCATTCCCGGTAAGATCGAAACCGAAGAACAAGCCAGCATGGCCGACTACAATTTCTCGGAAGATTGACATCCTTCATCGCCTGCACAGACGCCTGAAGTCACAATATTCACATTGCCGTGTCTGTTCCGTCTGGTCGAATGATGTATGCAGGCTGAATATCTCCTCCAGGAGTTGCTGGAGCCTTTCGTGGAATTCCTCTTCGTAGAAGCTGAAGTTGTTCACGGGCTGCTTCGGTTGACGCGCCGCCCCCATTTCGATGACCGGTGAATAAGTGTCCTGCGCAGCCTTATGGATGTAGAGTAGGGCAGGGGCTACTTTCTTCGTCTGTTTGCGGCAGAGAATGGATGCATACAGGAATGTCTGGAAGATATAGTTAGGCCTTCCCTCTGCTGGAGTGAACAGTTGGGCAATGTTTTCCGGTGTCTTGGGTTGGCCTCCCGTCTTGTAGTCCACGATACGTAGGGTGTCGTTTTTGCTGTCCATGCGGTCGATGGTTCCGCCGATTTGTATCTTCAGTTTTCCGGCCGGTGTGTCTATTTCCATTACCTCTTTTACTTCCTGTTCCATGCCTTCCATGCTGAATGGAGCATAGTTCAGGTCATTGCGCAGTAACTGTCGCAGGTACGAAGCAATCACCCGTGCGTGTATCAGTTGTGTACCGTTGTATTCCGGCTGTTCCTCTTCCGGTACGTGGAAGAATTTTTCTTTGAATGCCCGGTCTACGTATCTCTGCAGTTTCCCTTCATTCTTCAACAACCTTTCCAGATCTTCTTTACGGATTTCTTTCCCATGTTCCGTCAGTTCGGTGTACACTAACTCCGCCGAACGGTGGAAAATGGTGCCGAACAGGGCTGAGTCTATCTCCGCTGTCACCTCTTCAGGCAGTTTCAGTCCTGCTACATAACGGTAGTAGAAGCGCAGCCGACAGTCTAAGTACGTATTCAGTGCCGAGGGCGAGAAGAAGGTTTTTGGATGCTTTTCCACGTCGTACCGTTGGTGCATCCGTTCTACCATTTCTTTGGTCTTTTCCACGCGGATAGTCCGTTCCGTTTGGGGCGATTGCCCTGTTTCCAGATATTCCCGTCGGATTTCATGCGGCCATTCCACCAAAAATTGCAGCATGAAGCGCGACATCTCCCCTCGGTTCAGTCCGTCGGTCGACGTGTTGTACATCAGCGTCACGTTTTCCGCCCGTTGCATCAGGCGGTAGAAGTAGTAAGCATACACGGCATTCTTGTGTTCGATGGTTGTCATGCCGAATGCCTTGCGCAGGTTGTAGGGGATGAACGACGACTCACCTCCAGCCTTGGGCAGCTTCCCTTCGTTGAGCGACAGTATGATTAGGTTTTTGAAGTCTAAGTTTCTTGTCTCCAACACGCCCATCACCTGCATGCCGATGGCCGGTTCGCCATGAAAGGGAATGTTGGCTGCCGTCAGCAGGCGATTTATCAGCCGTTTCAGGATGCCTGTCCGCACACCTTCCAGCTCGCCCGTCTCCAATAGATTTAACAGACGATTCACGAGGGTATAGCTTTTGAAGAGTGATTCCCGATACAGTTGTCCAAATATATCTTTTCCTTTCTCTTCCGGTTCGTTTCGATACAGAACCGATACGTCTTTGATCCGTTCCGTCAGCCAGGTACAGAGGGCTTTCAGTCCGGTCTGCGGAGTGAATATCTGTTCCAGGAAAGCGTCTGCTTTCAGTTCCGAAGGCAGGGGATAGAAGCGGTTGTCGCGTGTCAGTCTCCGTTCCAATTTTTCTGCTTCGGTTGACAGCTGTTTGACGTAAGGATGCTTTAGCACCGCCATTACTGCTTCATAGATATAGCGCCCGCTGTCTGCCCGGTAACCGTCGGTCTGAAGTTCCATCAAGGCATTGATGTAACTGTACACCGGTGTCTGTGCTAAGGGGAAACCCATGGTGATGTTCACGTCTTTCACCTCCTCAGGCAGAGTGTGAAGTATGGGCACAAGCATTGCCTCGTTGCAAAGCACTACGGCATTCTCCTTCTGTTGTGCTCCCTCCGGCAGTTCCAGTCCCTTCATCCATTGGGGCAGAAAACGTGCCTGTGCGTTTTCCGTAGGCGACGAGAGGAAACGTATCTGCTTGGGTCGGCTCATCACGTCCAGGCAACTTTCCGGTAACTGGTTGGGAAACAGTTTCAGGTTGCGCAGGATAAACTCGCCAGCCTCGTGCTTATAAGGTGGCTGCGATTCAGACGGACGTCGGGTGTAGAACACGTCGTAGTCCCAGTAAAACCAGGCCTTTCCGGCCTCTTGCAGGCGCAGGAAGAATGCCTGTTCCACCCGGTTCAGTACATTGAAGCCTACGAACACATAGCGGTCGTAGTCCAGCCGCTGCGTATCCAGTTCCTCCATCACTTGGCGGTACATCATGCCTTCGTAGGCAATGCCCAACTCCGCCAGCCGTTTGCGGTAGTGTCGATAGATGGCTCCCAGTTTATCCCATAGACTGATGAATTTCTCTTTCAGTTCCGTCCGCTTCTCGATAGAAAAGTTCCGAAAGAATTCTTGTATCGCCTCTTCCTGTTCCTGGCTCAGGTAGTCGGGGACGTCCATGATGTTCTTCAGATCCTGCAAATTGCCG
Organism: uncultured Bacteroides sp.; assembly: GCF_947632445.1. GTDB lineage: Bacteria > Bacteroidota > Bacteroidia > Bacteroidales > Bacteroidaceae > Bacteroides. Next base: position 21,256 of record NZ_CANRPM010000018.1, read on the forward strand.
AAGAGCCGGTCAGCATCTACCAGATTCTTGTCCACGTCGTCAAAATCACTAATCAGCAGCTCTCCCCAGAAGTAGAAGTCGTCCAGTGTCTCTTCGCTTTTCGTTTCTTCGCGGAACACCCGATAGAGTTCACACACCAGTCGTATGGGATCTCCCGCCTTCCAAGGCGACAGTTGACGGAACAAATCGCTGATGCTTACGTAGGTCGGCGACCACAGCGGATGGTCGCTTTGCGCGGCCAGCTGTTCGTTGAAGAACAGGCTTGCTCTTTTGTTCGGGAAGACAACCACTGTCCGGCTCAAGTCGTTTCCTGTTTTTTTATATAGTTCTTGTGCAACCAGTTGCAGAAATGTTTCCATAATTCATATTCTTATATGACATTATTTTTGTGAGTCATTTTGTACTTTTTCTATTTCTCCTTCCGTTACATACCACAGATATCCTTCCATCTGTTTCGGATCATATCCCATACGCGTCAGCAGTTGCATATAGCCTTTCACTTGGCGGTTGTAACTTTTACTGGGCTTTCCGAATTTAAAATCCACCACTACCAGCTTTCCGTTCTTCATCATCACACGGTCTGGACGTCGGTTTTTCAATGCTCCGTTTTCTTTCCAAATGATGTCACATTCATTGAATAGCTTCCATGTTCCGTCATACCATTCTTTTACCTGCGGCAGCTCAAAAGCCCGTTTCGTCAATTCCCTGATTTCGTCCTCCGTTTCCGGCTGTCCTATTACGCCTTCAAACACCAACCTGCTAATGGCATCCTCGATGTCCGTTTCTGTTCGTATGGCCGAGAACAGTGTGTGCAGCAACCGTCCACGATTGATGAAGCGTTGTTCCGACTCCTCTTCGTCCACGCCTGCTATAAAGTCCGCCGATCGGTTGGACTGTCTGAACTCGATTTCGTGCTTCAGGCTTTCCATGATTACCGGCCTTTTCGTTGCTTTTTGTGCCAGTCGGTTGCCCGTCTGTTTTTCCTTTTTTTCTTCCGAAACACACAGAACTCCCCGTTCATACCGTTCGTTCTCTTCGTCCCATGTGCCGTGTCCTCCTTCGGCTAAGTGGGGCAGGGCATAGCCCAGCAGTTCGGCCATTGTTCCCCGTTGCCCCTTCCGACTCCACACCAGCAGGTTTTTCCCTGCACGCGTGAAGGCCACGTACAACAGGTTCAGATTGTCCACCCACAGCTGAAGTCGTTCTTCCAGATAATCTTCCCGATACACCGATTCCGCCATCAGGGGCGAATAGTTCACCGGTATCAGTCCCAGTCCGTTATAGGGCTTCTCTTTCGGCGAGCACCACACCAGTTGGTTGTTCGTCTCGTTTTCCGTCTTCCAGTCGCAGAAGGGGATCAGCACCGTGTGGAATTCCAGTCCTTTTGATTTGTGGATAGACAGGATGCGGATGCCTTCCAGTTCTCCGCTTGGGATGGTCTTCATGCACAGCTTTTCGTCCCAGTAATGCAGAAATCCGTCCAGGTCCGACGAGTGGTTCTGCAGGTAGTCCATCACTGCGTCGAAGAAGGCAAAGAGGTAAGCGTCCTGCTTCTTCAGCCGTTTCACTTCCAGCAGGCCGAACAGTTCCTCCAGCAGTTCGTATAGAGGCATCAGCCTTAGTTCCTCTCGCCGTGTGGTCAGTCCCTCCGGCAACAGCTCTTCCATGTTTCCGGCCAGCAGCCTGTCCGTATTCCCTTCCTGTTCCTTCACCCCTGTACAATAGTTCATCACAAGCGAAGCCAGTGCCACCCTGTCCGTTTCGTCCGACAGATAACGCAGGGCGTCTATCAACATACACACTGCTTGCGAGGCGTCCAGCCGGAATGCCTCGTCCGACACTACCGGTATCTTCAGCTCTCGGTCGAAGTAGTCTGCGATTGGTGCGATGTGCTTGTTCTTGCGTATCAGGATGGCCATGTCGTTTAGTTTTACTCCTTCGGACAGCAGTTCCTCCACTGACTTGCCCAGTGCTTGTAAGGTAGCTTCCGTATAGTCCCTTTCCTCATCCGGTTCCAGGAATTCTACCTGCACATATCCCCGTGCCTTCTCCTTGACCGACTCCTGTTTCACGTCCTCATACGCTTCTTTCAGTTCCCTGCATTCTGTTTTCAGTTCGGCCAAATGCAGACTGTTCAGGTAGTCAACCACTTCTCTGAATACCCGGTTGTTGAAGTCCGTCACGTTCGCTTCGCTCCGTCGGTTTACCTTCAGTGTTTCCAGTCGGATGGGGAAGTGTCCCAGTTTTTTCTTCAGTCCGTTCAGAATTCTCCAGTCACCGTTCCTCCAGCGGTAGATCGACTGTTTCACGTCGCCTACGATAAGGCTGTCTTCTCCCTGTGCCAGTCCTTCCAGTAACAATAGGCGGAAGTTGTCCCATTGCATCCGGCTCGTATCTTGGAATTCGTCGATCATCACATTACGGATGCTGGCTCCTATCTTTTCGAATACGAACGACGAGTCTCCCTCTCTCACCAGCCGGTGCAGCAGGGCATTCGTGTCCGACAACAGAAAGCGGTTCTGCTCCCTGTTCAACGTTTTTACCTCCTCGTCGATGTGGTTCAGCAGTTGCAGCTTGTTCAAGTGCTGGCGTGTCAGGCGGCAGCTGTTCACCGTCCGGCACCGTTGCGGCCTTATGCGTTCCGCTTCCTGCAACAGTGGTATCAGGCTTCGTTCCGCCAGTGCCGTGATTTCTTTTCGTTGCTTCGACGTCTTCGTGCTCCAGTTGTTCGCGTTGGCCAGACATCCCTGTAGCGTTGCGTTCACCACGTCCTTGTCGCTCAGTCGCCCGTCCCTCAGTTTGCGGAAGTAGCTTCCGATACCTCTCGATCCGTTCTTCAGATCCTCCGAAGCCAGTCCGTGACCGTCCAGCTCCTTTTCAAACTGGTCGTTGAAGGCTTTCATCTGCTCCAGTGCTTCCGTTTCCAGCTCCTTCAGCGCTTCCTTGTACAGCTTCATCAGTTGGGGCTCCTTCAGGCATTCCCTCAACAGTCCGCCTTTCTCTAAGTAGCTTTCGTCGAAGATGTTCCGTCCGAAGCTCTTTATCTCGTTCGATACGTTCCACCGTTTGTCGTCTGCGATGCGTTCGTTGATGTAGTCCAACAACCATCCCATGACCGGAGCGTCCGGCGTCAGTTTCTCTATCAGGCTGTCCACCGCTTCGTCCAGCACATCCGTGTTGTTCAGTTCGATGTTCAGGTTGGGGGTCAGTTCCAGCTCTCTTGCCAGATTTCTCATCACCGACTGGAAGAACGAGTCGATCGTCTCCACCCGGAAGCGGCTATAGTCATGCAGCATATACTGCAGAGCCATGCCGGCCCTTTCCCTTAGCTCCTTCGTGTTCATGTCTTTCTTCAAGTCCTCCCGGATGCGGTTCAGGTACGCTTTCGAGTCCCGGTCTCCTTTCCAGATGCCGTACAGCTGCTGCACGATGCGTTCCTTCATCTCTGCTGTGGCCTTGTTTGTGAAGGTCACCGCCAAAATCTGCCGGTACGCCCTGGGATTCTCAATCAGGTGCTTGATATATTCTACGGCCAGTGTAAACGTTTTTCCCGATCCTGCCGATGCTTTGTAGACAAGTAATTCCATTGGATAATTGAAAACGGAGAATTAAAACGATTCCCTCACTTCTAATCTCTATTAAACAGGTCTCTTGTATAAACCTTTTCCCTTACATCGTCCAGACATGCGTCGTAGCGGTTCGCAATGATTGCATTAGACTGCTGTTTGAAAGCCTCCAGGTCGTTCACCACCGCCGATCCGAAGAACGTCGTCCCGTTCTCCAGCGTCGGTTCATAGATGATTACCGTCGCTCCCTTTGCCTTGATGCGTTTCATCACTCCCTGGATTGAGCTTTGCCGGAAGTTGTCGCTGTTCGATTTCATCGTCAGTCGGTACACCCCGATCGTACACTTCCGTTCCTCTGCCGGGTTGTAGTCCCCCCGGTTGTAGTAGTCGTAATATCCCGCCTTGTGCAGCACCTGGTCCGCTATAAAGTCTTTTCTCGTCCGGTTGCTCTCCACGATGGCATGTATCAGGTTCTCCGGCACATCCCGATAGTTTGCCAGCAGCTGTTTCGTGTCCTTCGGCAGGCAATATCCCCCGTAGCCGAAGCTCGGATTGTTATAGTGCGTTCCGATGCGTGGGTCCAGGCAGATGCCGTCAATGATTGCTTTCGTATCCAGTCCTTTCACCTCTGCATACGTGTCCAGTTCGTTGAAATAGCTCACTCTCAGTGCCAGGTACGTATTGGCGAAGAGCTTCACCGCCTCCGCCTCCTTCAGGCCCATGAAAAGCGTGTCTATGTTCTCTTTGATGGCTCCTTCCTGCAACAGGGCCGCAAACTCTCGTGCCTTTTCCTCCAGGTTCTTGCCGGCAATGGTGCGGATGGCTTCGTTTTCCTCGTCCAGTCCCTCGATCAGCTTTGGATAGCCCACGATGATCCGGCTTGGATGCAGATTGTCATACAGTGCCTTGCTCTCCCGCAGGAATTCCGGCGAGAACAGCAGGTTGAACGTCTTGCCTTGTAGGGCAGGGGAGTTCTGGAACACTCGTGCATACTTCACGTACAGACTCCGGCAATATCCCACCGGAATTGTACTCTTGATTACCATCGTGGTGTCCGGGTTCACCTCCAGCACCAAGTCTATCACCTCTTCCACGTGGCTTGTGTCGAAGTAGTTCTTCACCGGGTCATAGTTCGTCGGTGCTGCTATCACCACGAAGTCTGCGTCCCGGTAGGCTTCGCGTCCATTCAGCGTGGCTGTCAGGTTCAGTTCCTTTTCCGCCAGATACTTCTCGATATACTCGTCCTGTATCGGGCTGATCCGTTTGTTTATCTTCTCTACCTTTTCCCGAATCACGTCCACCGCCTTCACCTGGTGATGCTGTGCCAGCAGCGTTGCGATCGACAGTCCCACGTAGCCCGTTCCGGCTACGGCTATTCTATAATCTTTCATTTTTTTGTTTTTATATAAAACCGTTTGAAGTTTGTTGTGAGACGTTGTTGTCGCGCTCTCCATAACTTTCTCCGTCCGATTATTCAGTGAACAAATATAGAAAGAATGGGAGAAATATAAAAGTGAAATTTTGCTTTTCTGCATTTCATCCTTTGTGTCCTTCTCAGTTTCTTCTCAAAAAGGCAATGATCGGCCTATTACAAAAAGAGAGAAATCGTACAGCTACCATTGGGAATCGTCCCTTGCCGGCTATCACAGTTTGCGCGGACTTGTTATTCTCTTACTCCGCCACGCAGCACTTCCTGAAGTTCCGACGCAGTGCTTCGTGAGGGTGTCATGCAGTGCTTTATGAGGAGGGGAGGAAGCACTTCGTCAGGGGGTCAACCGGCACGGCGTCAGGACGGAAGGAATTGCCCGTGAAAAAAGACGGAAGAAAAACGGGGTTTTGGCATGTGTAAAACAGTCCTGTCGCACCAATTTGCTGATACACAGTCGGTTGCTGCGACAGTGACAGGACTGTGCAAACTTTTTTGGAATAAAATAAAAAATAGGCTGCCTTTAAAGGCAAGGTATTTTTTATTTTTCCGCGGAAATGTTTACCAAAGACCCTAAGGTGTCGCACTAATTTATTGATAATCTGCCACTTGGTGTGACAGGACTATTTTGGGCCCTCCGAATCTTTCCAAAATGATTAAAATTCGCCGAGTTTACGTTAATATAGAAATACAACAACGTGCCAAGCCACAGAGTTTTCCGCCTTCACATAGTGATGCTGTGCCAGTAACATTGCGATTGACAGTCCTACATAGCCCGTATTCTATAACTTTTCATTTTTTTGTTTTTTATGAGAAAACCGTTTGAAGTTTGCACCCTTTGTGACCTTCTCTGTTTTTCCAAAAAAGAACTCCCGACAAACCTTTTACAGTCTGTCGGGAGTTCCCATGATTTTCTAAAAGCAAAAGCGGGAAGGTTTTACAAAAGCAATTTACGAAAAGGACTATTTTCTGAGAAAATGCCGATACACGAATTGCTTTGCATTGTTTGGCATCAATACTTGCACGACAAACCTTACCGAAACGTTGAACATATACCTCAAGGGAGATATGAGGCCATGAACGAGCATATATTTTTGCAGTGCGGACGTACTCTTAAAATACTGCCAGCCACCGCGTCGCCGATACATCTCCTTTCCGACACGCACATTCACCAGCGTGTCCGGCAGATTGGCAAACCGGCAACCGTTAAGTGCCATTCGAATCCACAGGTAATAGTCCTCATTAAAATGCCAGTCAAGATAATTGCCGCAGGCAATCACACGTGAGCGTAACATAGTTACGCTCATGTGGTTAAAGGGACTTCGTCCCTTTAACCACATGAGTATTTTTTCATGGGTGCAAGGAACCTTGCGTGCACAGACTATATTCGTTTCTCGGTCAATAAATTCCGTAATCTGCCCGCCCAGCAAATCACATTCAGGATGTGCCGCCATATACGCAAGCTGTTTTTCGAAACGGTCGGGCATCGCTATGTCGTCGGTGTCCATACGGACGACCAATTCATGGGAACAATGTTTCAACCCTTCGTTTAAGGCGCGGCCCAGCCCGACATTCTCGGTCAGCGGGACGATTTTCAAGGCCGGGTATTTGCCCGCATACTCTTCCACCACCGCATACAATGCCGCGGTCAGCGGGCCGTCTTCTACCAGTACAACCTCGTCAGGCGGTAGGGTCTGGCCGAAAACACTGTCCAAACTTTGACGCAAATAAGCCGGATTTTCCTTGCTGTACAAGGAAAGCAATACTGAAAATGGCATGATTATATTTGTGGATTCCTATATTTGCCAACAAAATGTTCCTTGTCTGCCAACGAGGAAACGATACAATTAATTCTCACTGTATTATATTCAAATAGAAGAACCCCGCAACCACCACGCCGATTCCAAAGAACGCCACCAATTTGCCTTTCGGTTTGAATGCCGCGAAAAATGTTGGAATCATAAATATCTCCAAAGTGGCAAATATGGTACTTGTACGCCCTGACAAACTCGCAAAAGAAGACATAAGTATCAAAATAATTGTAGAATACAAATATCCGTTTCTGATGGTTTGATAATAGGGTGTCATGTTTACGAGTTTTCTTTCCATATAAGTATAGGCCAGCAGGACAACGACTTGATAGTATATCATGGGATTGGCCAGTCCTTTTCCACTGGTATAAGGTGAGGTGTCACTAGTGTAAGAAGGAGCGATATTGTATATTGCGCTGAATGCCGCGACCTTATCGAAGATTATTGGACTAAACAGTGTAGCAAGGACATAGCTACCTGCAATTGCTAGGCATATCGTCTTACGCGAAAAAGGAATTTTATTGAACCAATAAAAAGGCAATGCCAACAGGATACTATGATGCAGCAATGACCCTATCACAATATAAATGAAATATTTTTTGAAATTGCGTTCAGCAACATATTGTAAGGCATATACTATCACTGCTATTGCCAGCGCTGCCCGAATTTGCATCATATTGCGATCCAACAAAAAACGGGAAATATATACACACAATCCAATTAAAGGATACACGCAATAGACCCTCAATGACTTGTATATGAAAAAAAACGTGATAGCAGAAATAAGCAGGAAATATATCGTATAGTCCGCAGTAAATGTCCGTATGAAAGAAGATAAAAAATAAAATCCTCCCTCCGCATACCCATAAGGATCGTCCTGCATAGAATACCGGAATAAAGTATTGGTATAATGCTGGAATGCATAAGCATAAACTCCCGTATCCGACCATTCAAGAGAACGAAAGCCAACAATAAGAGTTAATACAAAACAGGCAAGCGCCAAAACACTATGCCGGTGTGTTCGTGTGGTTTCGACCACGCAACAAAATATATAAAACAATATGAGTATGACGGTTAGGCGTGTTTCCATGCTCACACATCTCACGATTGTACATTACAAAACCTTTTTTTTCTGATACGCTGCACTGCACATATCAACATTTCACTAATTCGTTGTAGCATTTCTCATAATTACGAGTCATAATCTCTGACGAATAAATCATCTTTGCTTTGGCGGCAATTTCTTGCTCGGATATACCACAAGCAAATCCATTATCAATAATCGAGACCAATGCTTGAGGACTGTTTGGATCGAATAAAATAGCATCGCTTCCATATACCGAAGTGGCAATCTGACGATGTATCGGAATGTCTGACAAAATACAAAGTTTTCCATGCATCAATGCTTCAAGTACAGCCATAGGCATACCTTCAGAATACGCTGCACTTATCATATAGTCAGCTACCGCCCACCACTCTCTCATATCCTTTTGATAACCAAGGAAACGAATGCGACTATCATGACCCGCAAATTTCTTGAGCATCATTTCTATTGCTTCCTTACCCATACCCGCAAATAGTATTACAATGTCTGTTCGTTTACTCAACTTTACAGCCTCAATGATGCACTTTTGATTTTTACGTTCTCCCAGTTCGGCAGGATAGAGCATTACAATTGTGTTGCTTGAAATTCCCACTTTTTCACGGATCAACAGTTTCTCATTATCTGAAATTATTTGAGGAATTTCCACACCATTATGCACTACCGTAAGATTTGCGCCATCATCCACATAATAATCTTTCATGCTATCGCATATTGCAGCGCACAACGGTAACTTTTTTAACGACTTATGAAAACGATATGCCATATAGCAGGCTATCCAGCGGTTAAATTGCATGGCATAATCTTCATCACATATATTGTGAATAGTATTCATGGTATGCCTACCTTTCATAGCTGCAGTTATCAGTGTAGGATAATGGCAATGGGCATGAAACACTGTGTTTGGTTCGCTATATTTATTTGATAATTCCTTTGCGATACGCTTGATGTTCATCTGTATGTACCATAACGAATAATTTCGTCGGTCGATTTTGATGCCCTGATTCTCAAACCACATATGATTATGTCTGTCAATCAACGGATGTTCGCGCAACTCGACGATTATAGGTTCGAAATGATTGCGATCCAAGTGTTTGACGAGATTGTACAGCACATTAATCGGCCCACATTCGATAAGAGAGGGAACAATGTAAATAATATTGATTTTCATAATAAATTCCTTTAAATACCATATCCATAAAAGATTAAAGCGATGTGCACAAATTTCGGCATAAGTGTCAGGCATAATAAAAGTAAAACCTACCTACTTATTCCACACAAATTCCGAAAAAAAGATTTGATTTTTATGCATACGACCGTCAGTCGCCATCCTATTAATCGTATAAACCATTTTTTTCGCCTATCTCTTTTGGTAATCCAACTGCCTGCAAAATGGTGAATACATAGCGTATTAGCCGTTAAAAAACAGTGTCCAAATTGTATCGGACACAGATAATCTTTGGGAAGCAATGTAAATCCATTTACCGTTTGCTGCTTGTTATTCAGTTGTAGTCCGTATCGCAGGCAATGGTCGGTAATACGGCGTACATTCGTCGTCATATCCAAGGTCCCGTCGGCCCGTTTGAAATGTATGTTATCATAGTCTGCTAACAATTCTTTGATGAAAGGGTGTCCCTCCCGACTGGCCATTAGGCCAGTCGGGATTTGAGACGGAGCCTCAAATCCAGACACCGCCTCATAGCCCAACAAATCATCTAACGGCTTCAAGACCTCGACATCCGTATCCATATAGACGCCGCCTTCATGATACAATGCATATAACCGAACATAATCCGTTACAAAGGCGTATGTTCGAGCTTCGTATGCTTCTTCGACATAGGCATTGCTGTGAATGTCGAACGTGGTTTCGTTCCACTCCTTGATTTCGTACTCCGGGAGATATTTCCGCCACGAGGCAATACATTTCCGCGCCAATTCGGGCAACGGATTCCCTCCAAACCAGCAATAATGAATCTTTTTCGGTATCATTTGTTACTTCTATCAGTCATTGCATTTTATATATTCGATAATTCTTTCACACGCTTTTCCGTCGCCGTAGGGATTTATGGCGCGACTCATTTTTTCGTAGGCAGCCGTGTCGGTAAGCAGGGTCGAAACCTCGCCGACGATTTTCTCGTAATCCGTACCGACCATTTTCACCGTGCCGTCCGCCAAAGCTTACTGTGTGAGTAGATAGAATTTCATTACTTGTTTCAATCACTTTCACTTTATTTTCTGTGATATGGATCTCCGGAGTCCTTGACTTTTCGCGCCGGAACACCTGCTATGGTGATATTCTCCTCTAAAAAGGATTTGTTAACCACGGCATTCGCGCCTATCATTATACGATTTGCAATTGTTATCTTACCAAACAATTTTGCTCCGGGGCCTATATACACATTGTCGCCTATCATCGGAACGCTGCCCGGTTCTATATTCTGTCCGATATTAACGCCTTGATGTATATCGCAGAATTTACCTATCCGCGCATTGCCATTGACGACTAAATAACCGTAATGATTGATACGCAGTCCGTAGTCGAAAACATTGGTCGGGATATCGAATCCAAGCCTAATTCCACGCAGATAATGGATTAATTTCCATATAATCAATAAAATACCCCCCCCCGAATTTTTATAATATTCATGTTTCCGAAGGGCTATCTGGAATTTCCAGATTTCATCACCGATTATACGAGGGCGTTTGCGTGTAATTTCCAATGCCTCCTTGTCTTTTTGCAGGTACAATCTTAAATCCTCTTTTGTCCGAATCATAACTTTTATTTTAATCACATGTGTACATACTTTACAATTTTCTCGCACGCCTTTCCATCCCCATACGGATTCACAGCCTTGCTCATTCGATCGTAGGCCGAAGAATCTGTGAGCAGAGTCGAAACCTCGCCGACAATCTTGTTGTAGTCCGTGCCGACCAATTTCACCGTGCCGGCCTCCAACGCTTCCGGCCGTTCCGTCGTGTCGCGCATCACCAAGACAGGCTTGCCTAATCCCGGCGCCTCCTCCTGGATGCCGCCGCTGTCGGTCAGCACCACCGTCGATTTCTCCATCAGATAGACGAACGACAGGTATTCCAACGGCTCGATGAAAAACAGATTTCCCAAGTCCGACAGGTTCTCACCGAACACCTCGTGTATCGGCCGCCGCACGTTCGGATTTAGGTGCATCGGATAGATGAAATCCACCTTTTGGAATCGCTGTGACAGCGTTTTTATGGCACGGCATATAGAGATGAATCCCTCACCGAAATTCTCGCGCCGGTGTCCCGTAATCAAGACCATTTTCCGACCGCCGTTCAGACGGGCCGTATCGTAACCGCTCGTGTGCAGTTCTTCCTCCAATGAACGGGAGAGCGACGTATCGTGTTTGATGTTATCCACCACCCAATAGAGCGCATCGATGACCGTGTTGCCCGTAACGGTGATTTGTCTGTCTTTCACGCCTTCATCCAGCAGGTTTTGACGGCTCAACGGCGTAGGAGCGAAATGATAGGTGGCGATGCGTCCGGTAATCTGGCGGTTCATCTCTTCGGGCCACGGGCTGTAAATGTCGTGTGTCCGCAATCCGGCCTCGACGTGTCCGACGGGAATCTGCCGGTAGAACGCCGCCAGCGCGGCAGCCGTCGAGGTGGTCGTGTCGCCGTGAACGAGGACAGCATCGGGATGCACCGTGTCGAGTACGTCGCGCATGCCGGTCAGCACGCGGGCGGTAACGTCGTAGAGGTCCTGCCCCTGCTTCATGATATTGAGGTCGTAGTCGGGCGTGATATCGAAGATGCGCAACACCTGGTCGAGCATCTCGCGGTGCTGCCCCGTAACGCACACGACGGTCTCGAACTCGGAGTCGTGTTTCCGGAACTCCTTGACCAACGGCGCCATCTTGATGGCTTCGGGGCGAGTTCCGAAGACCAATAATACTTTTTTCATATTGTTTCGTGAATGATTTGTTGCATCTTTCTGGCTAATACTTGTCTATCGAAGTCTGCGGCCAAACGCATACAGCCCTTATGCAACCGTTCCTGAACTTCCGGATGGCAAATTTCTGCAAGTTTGACGAAGAAATCGGTCTCGTTTTCCGGTTCGAAACAAATACCGGCCTCATAGTGTTCGACAATCTCTTTCGCCTCCCCCTCAACACCCATCAAAATGGGAATTTCCATAGCGGCATTCTCAAAAATTTTCGAGGGTATGACCGTCGTAAATAGATCCGCTTTCCGTAAATTGATAAGACATATATCCAATATGGAGATATATTGCCGTACTTCCTGTTTGGGCACGGAATCCAGCATTGTTACATTTTTACAGCCAAGTTTCTCTTTTAGTTCGAGCAGATTCGCTTTTTCAGCCCCATCGCCCATCAGCAGAAAATGGTAATTGTTTGTCCCGTTATCCAACTTGTGGGCACATTGCAGGATAAAATCCAACTTATGCGCCATACCATGTGTCCCGATGTATCCGATAATCTTTTTTCCGGTCAAGCCTAATTTTTCAATCAATCGACTGTCTTTTTCCATCGGGGCAAACTGCTGGCGGTTGACGCCATTTTTCACGACACTGATTTTCTCCGCAGGAATGCCGCGAGAAATAATTTTTTTACGGAAAGCGTCGGTTACTACAATGATTTTCTTCGCCGCATTGTAGCAACGAAACTCCTGCCAAGAGAAATAGCGGATAAACAGGCCGTCTTTCAATGCCCCAACAGTCGTTATGCTGTCCGGCCATAAATCTCGGACCTCCATAATCCATGGTTTACGTTTCCAGAATGCGAGGGTTCGGCCGCTCAATGCCGTGAAGAATTGTGGGGAAGTAGCAATAATAACATCTGTTGTAACGAACAATCCGGTGAGGAATGAAGTAATCGAAAAACTGACATAATCCAGTGTTCGCTTGAACACACCTTTATTGGGCACCATATAACTCCATACCCTGATTATACGAATGCCATCTATGGTTTCCTCTTGCCGCCAATGGTTTCTGTAACCTGAATACACTTTCCCATAGGGATAATTCGGAACACACGTTATGACGGTTACTTCGTCGCCGTTTTTTGCCCACTCCCGACAATGGTCATAGGTGCGTGAAGCCTGAGCACTGACTTCCGGAGGAAAGCCGTCTGCCAAAAACAGTATTTTCATAAAGAGGTTTTTAATGAACGATGTATTGTATCGTTTTGTAAAAAAAAATTTACAATTTTGGCGGGAAGTAGTCGGTTGTATTCCTGCGACACGAGTCCTTCCGTTATTTCTATTTTATAGGATCCGTTTATGTGAATTACTGCAAGGTTTGTGACGATATGTTTTTTATCCCATTCCACAACAGTAACTCCAGGGGCAAAATGTATATAACTTACCCCCGTACATTCAGTAGGCAGTGTATCTATTATGGTGAATTCGTCCTGCGATAAGAAAAATACACGTTTGTGAAGATACTGTTTCCCGAACCCGTTATGAAAAGCTGCAAGATACTTAGAGGTGTCGTCTATTATTTTCACCAGCGCCCGTCTGCCTACCCGAAAACCACCCCATACTTCACAGGAGTCCCTATTGCCTATCGATACCGTATTGTGTGCTGCCGTAGAGCGTTCGTATTGTCTGCGGACATTCTTTTCATAGGTCGAAATGCCCGTATCCACAATAAAAGGGTGCCCGGCGATACGCAATTCATAATTGAACGTATCGGCATGTGCGTGTCCGGGCTGGTAGTGTGCTGCAATATTTCCGATATCAACAACTGCTTCGAAATATTCATTTAGAAATTTACGATAGCCCGATGCACCGAGCGGTATCACCTGCCACCGAAGTCCCAACCGACGGGCATACTCAAAAATTTCAGCAGGTGTTGGCGCAATATTGTATGCTGAATCGTTCAACAGGGGTATCGTCCCGTCTCTCCATACGATACTCTCTAAATATCCGAGCATTTGACAAGCTTTCCGCGCAAGTAGTAAGGTTATTGACTTCTGACTATTGAAAGCTATGTTATTTGCAGAGAAGTTATAACAATCAAGCAGTCGATCAAGTAAAATGCAGTGATACATCGGTGACTGCTCGTAATGTGCTCCATCGGACAGGATTTGTTCGTTTAATTGGGCACGCAACAATCTTGAACTGCATCTATAAAATCCTGAATCGCGAAAATATAGCGCTCCTACATAAAGTGAAAAAGCATCTTCGAGCAGGTGATTGCCTAAAAGATGATATTCCAAGCGGCGAGAAAGATACTCGTATTGGGAATAAAGTGAATCGTTCCAACGTTTATGTTGCGATGAAGGAAGACATTCGTCGTATTTGGCAATGAATTTTATCCAGTTGATACCTCGGAGAGCAGTCGGATAGGGTTGTAACCCGATGGCATTGTTCGGCAAGTCAGAGATAAATCGTTCAATCCATCCCGCTCCTGTTTCAAAATCCATATCGGGCTGGCACAACCAATCCATATAGTTAAGATTGTATGCCCAAAGCATACCTTTCGACACATCTTGCCACGAACGGAATGGTGCTGACAAGTTCAAGAACATAAACTGCCCATTGCTATACGAGACTGATTTGGGAATCCAATCTGTCCTATTCGGGGGAATAAAAGGATTAGTAGCGGACAGGCTTTGAAAACAAGGCGTGAACAGCCTATAGCGAATCTGATATACAACTTGCCGGATTCGCAGATGAGAAACTGTGCGTAAATGAGTTGGAATATTCATTTTATCAAAAGAATCCTGATACTACCGCAATTTACTTGCTTGTGTACACGGAATAGAATCATCGTATACATATTATGGGGCGTTAATTAAAACATGGTATATTTATCTGTCCGATAGATGATATTAAAAACGCATTCGGTCCATGGCTTTTCATGACGATGACAATTTTTTGTCCATAATTAAAAATAGATCTTCAGCAGAATCGATAGCAGTCTCTCTTGGTATATTTATCATGGCAGCAGAGATAACAGGTAAAGAAGATTCTATTTTCTTGATTAACAACACTATCTGTTCTTCGCAAAAAGGATTGACAATATAACCAGATTTATATTTAGAAACCTGTGTAGCTAAAAATGTTTTTTCACTGACGATTATCGGCGTCCTAAAATAAATTGATTCATATAACTTATTCGGCTCTGCATATAAGACATTTATCGAAGTTGTATCATAAGTGGACACGACAATGTCTATATTTGAATATATCGTGGGCAAATCTTCAGGGTTTTTAAAAGGTCCATGAAAAAATACATTATTCCGACTCTTTAATTGGTCAAATAGTTCCCTATTTTTTTTGCTGTCTGGGATACCATAAAAATGAAATTCATGATAAGGGAAATTTTTAGAAATCACATCTGATACGTTAAAGATGGTTTGATATCTTAAAAAGCCAACAAAACCGAAACGAATGCGTGAGACATTAATAGTTTTTTTTTCAACGGTTTTCAGTTGTGTTATGTTGGGATTCAGTTTATTCGGCATTAATGCTAAATTGTCGGGACGTTTCGATTTATCGGGGAAATGAAAATCTATAAATCCTTCTGATGTAAAAACAGATACCAACGATTTTTTTATAAGGAAGATATTTATGTATTCTAAAATAGTTCTTATTAATTTACTTTTCAAATTTAAATGTGACATGTCGGATTCTTCTAAAATATACCACCCTTTCCTATTGAAGATAAATGCAAACATACAGGTTGGCAATCCGAAGTAATACCATAACTCATTCTTTCCTCCATATTTCCGGAACAAGCGCCACATAGAACAAAAATACATATATATCCGCTGAATATATGGTGTGGTATTAGAAAACGAACCAATATATTCTGTGGGTAATTTATTGACAGGTCTGATGGATTGTCTTTCAAAACTGAATATTTTTACTTCGTAGCCTCTATTGATAAATTCCTGTATTCGTTTATAACATCTTGGGTCTTGAGCCCCACATATAAAATAGATTTTTTTCATGATTTACAGAGTATTAAAACAATATTCCTTGCTATTTAACAATTTTTGTAAATAATTTAGTGACGCCGGCGAAAAATTCTTGGGATGTCCAATGATAACAATATTCGAATATTTATTTTTAATGTGTTTTAGAACATAATCAGTCGATGTGAAACTCTGATAATCGATAGTCGCTGAAATGTATGTACAGATAAATAGTTTTTGTAAAATATTTTTTATAAATTCTTTCCATCTATGGGTTGAGAAATCCCCTCCATTGCCCCAATTTTGATTGTTTTTTATAATGCTATTGTACAATTTATAGAAACAATATTGTAAAAATGATATTTTTGCAGTCGCAATAGGAAACTCTTGGATATCTCCGTCTGTAACGGGGGAAAGTATGTTGTCGTTAAAAGTATATATGTCCGCACTATTTAACAATGTATAATCATAATATTGTAATTTTGAGACATATTTCATTCCAGGTAATACGGAGGAATCCTTACATATCCCGTTTGAAAGGAGTATCTCTGGAAATGATTTGTAATCTTGAATCGAATATCCGCCTGCTCGGAAAGCTGTTATAGGTTGTCCTACAATACCTTTCAATAGATGCACACAATCAACGAAACGTTTGTCTGCATCAGATTGAGGCATGTCAGATAATTTATAATATGCATAGTCTATTACCCATTTTTTCCCATCAAAATTCGAATAGAACCATTGTGGGTGTATATGCAATGCTATTTCATGTCCTTTCTGATCCAGCGCTCTAATTTGTTCAACAATTTTATCATAATCAGTTTGTAAAATCGCCCATTCGGCTTTTAATTCATACAAACGGAAAAGAAATGCCACATCTACAAAAAAGGTGGCTTTTGCATCATATTTCTCCAAGATTGCAATAAGATGATTTGTTGGTGCAATAAGACAATTGTTGACATCTCCAGTTCGGTCATTTAAAAAAAGTTCGTAATCCAAGGTTAAATACAATGTATTCATTTTATGAATGTTTCAATTTATATTTTCAATAATTCTATTTATTCGGCTTACTCCTGCCTTGAAACTAAAATATTGTTTGTATGTAGTAAGTATTTCTTCTTTGTATGCCGTGTTGGCTTTCATATATTCTACAATGTTTTTGAGTCCAGACTCGAAAGATTCCGGACTTTCGTAAACTTGAAAATAAGGCTGACCATGGAAACAGTCATATCCTCTTGCCGATACTTTATGTACCAATATAGGCAATCCACGTTTTAAACCATCCATTAATCTCAACTTCAATCCGCCTCCAATGCAAACTGGACATATTACAAAAGAGCCCTGTTCTATTACATCATCCATTGTTTTCTAACCTTTATATTTCCTTTATATCGTGTTTCAAATTGCAGTATTACATTGTCAGGATTTCTGCCAGCAATAATCAAATTCATATGAGGATACAATCTTTGCACTATTGGATAATAATCCTTTTCAAATATTTGTATGCTATGATATGTTTGATAGTCATTTAAACTGCCCGTTATAATCGCCGTGGTTAATATACCACTATTTGCTGGACGATACTCCAAGTCCATATAATCGAATACCCCAAGTAGATGTGCCTTACCGTGGCTTTCCCCATAAGCATTAGTAATTAGTTTTATGTCATCTCGTGTGAGATAGCAATTAGCATCAGCATCTCTATATGCTTTTTTTTCAATATAGGACACCCAATACGGAATTATGCCATGGAGGGTCTGCCATGTTTTATTGCTCATACAATATTCTACTTCATAATTATGATGTATCATTACTATTTTGATATCATAATTATGTATCATATCCATTAAATCTCCACCATACCTGCTGTCATTAATTACGCATATATCATATTCTCGACCATGTTGGCGCAAAAAGTTTTTGATAAACTTTCTGCCACGATGCATACTGAAATCAAAGAGAAAATCAATAAAATTACGTTTTGGTAAACCAATGGCATTTTTATATATTCCGCAACAACATTCTGCCGGCAAGACAAGGTCAACCAATCCAGGCCGGATACGGCATAACGCATTATAATAGCATAAAGAGGCAAGCCCGCCACCAGTTCTTTGAGAAATATCAAATGATGCCAAATAGAGTATTCGTTTCATAATTCTATTATATTATGATAATTATAAAGCAGCGGATCGGGAAAGACATGACCACAAAGTCTTATGATACTCATGGTAATAATTATTAAAAAGAATAATATTTTATTTGCTCTTTTATGTATGCATGAAAAAATGAATGCTACGAGGAAAATTTCTACACAATCCATATAAGGAGCCATTCTGCCAAATTGCATTGACAGCGGAGCCAAAGAACAATATATAATTGAACCAGCTATAAAGATATTCGTAAATCCTCTCAAAACAGGATTTTTAGCATACTCTTTCCTGCAATAAACATATAAAAAAAACAGGATTATTCCTTTCTTTATTAAATGATTTATCATGGCCTTTTCACATGATATTGTCTCTCCAAAATCGATTCCAGCGTCTTGTCCGGTAATGTAATGGTCTAATTTATATTGAATATATGATCCGAACAATGATACATTAGAGAAAAATAAGCGACCATAGACATAGAAAAAAATTGAGCAACATAAGAAAATAATAAGATATCTTGAATATGCAGATTTATTGTGATATATCCAATATAAAGGCAACCCTATTATTGAAGAGAAATGGATAGAAGTAGCAAATAAGACACACAATAAAAAAGGGAAAAACTTTCGTTGGGATACATAAATATATGAATACAAAAAAATAGATGTCGCTATTACCGTCCTGACATAAGCAATGCCACCACTATTCAATGAGAATAATACCATATACGACAACAAAGGAACAGGAGAAAAATATTTAATGCTTTGATAGGTTGTAAAAAAATAATGATAGCCATTAAAAACTGAAAAACAATATATGAAGGGCATATTGTTTTAACAGCCCATGTCAGCAGTATCCAGCCATAATCCGCTTGAAATTCGCTACGATTAAAATCCAGCGTTTTTGTTTCATTGAAATAATTTAAATAAGAGCTCCAATCTCCTCCGAAATGCCATCGTGTTCCGGTAAGAATAAAACAAATAAAACAGAATCCCCAAACGAATATCAGTTGCGTTCTCCGATCGCCATTAATTTTGTATACTGTGCATAACATGCACAGTATAAACAAGAGACAGAGGAACATTATTTATTAATAATAGTTAGTTATAAAATTATTTGTAAATATTTTCACGTTGCCCTGTAAGCAACTATATCAATGAGTTCTTTGACAAGTTTAGCATTTATCCTCTTGTTTGGTCTTGCACCAGACAACTTGAAAAATCGGTCAAGCAGATATGAGTTAAAAATCAGAGACTTTAAGGACTCGACAGAGAATGGCCCATCGTATTATTATTTTTGCCGCATTGATAGCGGTAAATGAAGCATTGAATGCGAAGTCAAGTGTTCTTTCATCCCTTGCCTAGTAGTGATACAATCCGGTGTATTGTTTTGCATCACGGTAGCAGAATTCGATTTGGAATCTTGTCCTGTAAAATTCAATGACCTCTTTACCGGATATGCTGACATCAGAGGGAAAGTAAAGTTGGTGCCTTCTTTTCCCGTTTTTTCATATGACAGCCTAATGTCCCTCTTCATGGTCTTTGAGTATGCGATAAGCGTATAGAGTTCTCCATCTTCCGATCCGGTCTCTATTCTTTCCATTTTAGAATAGTCGAGGTTCTCAAAGTCTATTTTCTCTCCATATATTTTAGGCCTCCCTCTTTTACCTGTAGGTCTGCCTTTGTATATGTACATGAGATTTGCATCGTCCCTAAGCCTGCTGACAAGATGGAATCTCAATTCAGCAATTTCCTGAACGAAAGTTGCTTTTGCAAAATATGCATCAGCCACTACGTACTTTGATATGGCCAGTGGCCTGTCCTTCCTCCCTTTAAATACATGCAGATACCAGTCAGTAAGAGTATAATTCTTCCCTTGCAGATTTTCTGCATTTGGTGTTTGCTCTGCCTTGAACATGAGACAGTCTTTCATGTCAATGTCTATGATTCCTATCCCAAGTATTTCAAAACCCCTTTTAGCCGCCCCTGCAACACCGGATCAGAAGTAACCGATATTTGGAGTATGTTTCCCCGATTTGGATATATAGCTCGGATCTATGGCTATTGCCTTTCTGCCATTCCTGCCAAACAGCTTTTCCATCAGGTTCTGATTATACTGCACCTAGTCAAACTTCTTCGCAAAAGTCTGCCTGTAACACTGCTCGCTCAGTTCCCGTAGCGCACCAGCTGTGTGAAGTCCATTTTTCTTGGTATGACCATAAATAAAAGCAATGTCTCCATTACTACATATTTCTTACTTTTGTTTAACTTTGTAGTATATCTATTAAAGGCATCCCTGCAGATATTCATATATTGGTTGAGCGCTCCTGATATTTCCATGTTTAATTTATGTATGGCAACATAAAGTTACTGAAAATCAGGCGCTTGATCTATTCTTTTTATGCGAGCCATTATTAATTTAAATCGCTGATTTTAAAGTATTTGATTAATTATTTACCGAAGTATTGTTATTAACATCTAATACATAAATCCATCCCGTTCCCACACAAAAATTCACTTTAATGCGTCTTGCAAGTAGATCTTAGCCGCCTTCCGCGCAAGGGACAGAACGGCATCAACGGCATCATTCATATGCCAATTGTACAATTCTTCCGGCAACTCTTTCACCGAAGATATTAAGCATTTCTCCAAGCTTAACATTCGTAGTAACGATGTGAATCGATCTTCTCCGCGGTCTTTATTGAGAATCGTGGTAAACGGCTTTCCGAAAATAATAGAAAAGACTGTACCGTGAAACGAGTCCGTAACCACGTAGGCAGCATCGCGGAACATCGCCAACCACTCTTCCACGGTTAAGGAAGAGTGGTAGGAGGTAAAATATTTTGTAGTCATATGCATCTGTTGCGCCATACGGTCGATATGCCGCCGTTGCTCTTCGGTAGAGTCGAGAATGTAACAGGCCATGAATTTTTCCGTGCGGCGCGGGACCTCGGCACAAAGCCGTTCGTAGTCGGAGTGGTCTAACAGGAGCGTCGGGTCGAGCACGTGTTCGGCCTCGACATGGAAATAGTTCCGACATAAATCCACTCCGGAAGCCTCACGAACGGATACCTTATCGAATTGTTGCAATAGCGGCGCACAGCGTTGCAACTGCCGCTCGCTGAATTCCAAGGTGCCAACCCCGAAAGAGGCGGCATAGGCGACTTTCCGTATCTTCTCATGCTGTGCGAAGCGCAGAAACATATCTTCGAGATAGCGGTTGAAACGCGGTCTCCAGACCTGATCGCTACCGACAATCAGACCTTCGATACGATATTTGCAAAGCAATCTACGAGTATACCTTCTGATCGGGCGAGTGCGAATAATGTATTTATCAACAAACACCTTTATTTGTGGACTTTGTTTAACACGATAAGAGGAAAACGAACACCGCCTTCCTGGTATGAAATATAATAAGAGCGTTTTACATGTTGATAGCACAACCCGCCATAAAGGTGTCGGATACAAAAAATTTAGAGTTATGGGGGTATGACCCAAACTCCTTAAAACTTTTTGCAAGGCATAATTCTGCAAAATCATGCCATAATTGTCATGTATTGGAAGCGTTACGATTCCGATATGCATAAATGACACAACGTTAAAATAATCAAAACAATATTAGACGTCTATCTCTGTCAACATTATCGCTATTGTCTATTGTGAAAAGAATTTTATAATACATTTGATGAATAAATGCCCTTATGCAAGAGAATGGTTAATTCAGAATGTATATTATACTCTACTTCAAAAAATCTTCTCTGATAATATCCGATAATTTTGCTGCTCCCAGTTCATTTAAATGCGTTGCATTTTTAAAGTCAGCTTCAGAGAAACGATTATCATACATATAATCATGATATTTTACACCATAACATCGACATAATCGTTCGGCGATTGAATGCATTTCCTTAACACCCGTTTGTGTAACACTATCTCTTGCGGTTTTGTAATATGGTATTGTGAACAGAATCAACTGAACATTTGCATCTTTACACACTTTGCAAATTCGTTCAAAATAACCGGTTATTTCATCCACACATTTTTCGGCATTTTTGTGGGATTTGAGTCTTTCCCTAACAAGACTGGCCTTATCCCAGTCATTTCGACGTTCTGTCAGCGGGAAACGTTCAAGTCCCAAGGAATCACACATAATCTGATTTCGGCCCAACAATCTACCCAATAAATTCATCTTCGAAAAGAGTATTTCTGAACAGTATTGTCTTTCATTGTTATAATATATTCCAGCATATTTCGCATACATACATCTATACGTTGTTTCGAAATCTGACGGGTAATTCCAAATATCCTTATACTGATAACTGAAATACTGCGTATCATAAGAGAGAGGCATAATTACAAAACGTAAATTTCTCATCTCCGGGATATATAGTTCGGCCAATTTTGCATCATAATAAATAAAACGGCCGGATATTGCGGCATTGAAAGCGCTATCTCCAAGTCTGCCAGCATCTATTCCTGTGGAAGCATGGCTATTGCCAATAACCAAACACTTAATGTCGTCTTTATGTCTTTTCAAATAGTTTAATTTATATGTATATTCATTAGGAACTAATAGAAGTAATAATTCCACACCCCCAAACAGAATAAAAACGAGTATCGAAAAACCAGAAATATAAATTAAAAACTTTTTCATGACGATTTAAAATTGAAAGTAAATAAAATCGGATTGGCCTCCTGCCAACAACATCGTCAGACCAAACAGACATAAATATAAGGCCCATCTTATCGTCCGTACCTTAAAAAAAGCGATTTTTTCCAATTCATCAAGGACATACGGATGCCCCCGCCGAAACCATTCGCATACACAAAGAATAGTGATATACAAAAAGCAACGTTTCCCTATTATGGAAACATCAAAAAAAGTCAGCGAAAATATTTTGCTTACATATAAATACGCATCACCAACAGACGGCGATCTAAACAATACCCATCCAAACATTACAAGAAGGAACGTCAATCCTATTTTCATCACTTCCTTTGCCGAGGATGCGTTTTCCCCTGCAGTTGCCGCGTTTTTGTATTTTGCTCTTTTCCAAATAATCAAGGGCAAAAATAGCAATGCATGATAGATTCCCCATAATATAAAAGTCCAATTTGCACCGTGCCAAAGACCGTTCACAATAAAAATAATAATCGTATTTCTGATCGTCTTCCATTTTGAACATCGGCTTCCCCCCAAAGGAAAATAGATATAATCTCGGAACCAAGACATCAGAGAAATATGCCACCTGTTCCAAAACTCTCTTACATTGCGAGAGAAATATGGATGATTGAAATTTTGCATTAACTTGATACCAAATAATTTTGCACAACCGATAGCTATATCTGAATAACCGGAGAAATCACAATATATCTGAAAGGCGAAGAGGATGGCAACAAGACATAATACAAACCCAGAGAAAGATGAATAATTAGCCCATACTTCATCAACTACCATCGCGCAATTGTCAGCTACTACCATCTTCTTAAAAAAGCCCCATAGCATTTGTCTCATACCATCAACAGCATCACCATAAACAAAATAACGTTTTTGTGTCATCTGCGGTAACAGATTCGTCGCCCGTTCTATAGGTCCTGCAACCAGTTGTGGAAAGAAACTGATATACGCAAAGAAAGCGACAATATCTCGCGTAGCATTGAGATTGCCCCGATAAACATCAATCGAATAACTCAAGGCTTGAAATGTATAAAACGAAATACCAACAGGTAATACAAGATTAATTATAGGGAAATCAGCATGGAATCCGAAAGCTTCAAGCAAACTGCAAAAATTCGATATAAAGAAATTGTAGTACTTAAATGTTCCAAGTATCAGAAGATTAAATATGATATTGGCCGCAACCGCAATTCTCCCCCCCCCCTTTATTTTTACGACTGTCTAGTCCTGAAATAGCGTTACAACAAAAAGTAACATTATGGAAAAGACAGAAACAAAGTACGTTAAGCGCAC
>NZ_CANRPM010000019.1 GCF_947632445.1 uncultured Bacteroides sp.
TCTCCATCGGCACGGAACACATCGACGATATTCTCACCGACCTGCGACAGGCTTTCGATAAAATCTAAGGGGTTATCTTAAAAACAAAAATGTGCAGAGGCTGTCTCGACCCAAACCGTCGGGGCGGCCTTTCTTACGCCTCCCGTTTCCCGCCCGATACGATCGCATTCACCTCCTCCGCAGTCCGGCTGAAAGGGCCATGCGACTGGAGTTTGAGGGTGCACATGGCGGCGGCGAAGCATCCGGCCTCCCGATAGGAGGCACCCCGGCTGCGCTTGTACAGGTAGCCCGCCATGTAGGTATCGCCGCATCCGGTGGCGTCCACCACCTGTAAGGTGGGATAGGCGGGGATGTCGTAGAACTGTCCGCCGCTGTAGATGAGCGAACCTTTGTCGCCCAAGGTCAGGAGCACCGTCTTCACGCCCCAATCAGCGATGAGCAGGGCGGCCTCGTGCGGCTCGCGGCATCCGGTCAGCACTTCCATCTCGCTCTCGTTGGCCTTCAGCGTGTGGATGTACTTCAGGGCCTCGCGCTTCTCCACCCAGTCTACGGGGAACACTTTTTCGTCTTCCACCTTGCGCAGGAAGCCTTGTACGTCGGCGGACAGTATGCTCCGCGCGGCCAGATGGCGGATGACCTCCGGCGAAAAGTCACCGGCCAGCAGGGTGCCCAGATGGATGATGTCGGCCTTCACGTCTTTCAAGTCTTCGACGCGGAAGGGGTCGGCCTGTGCGGTGACCCGCTGGCGGCGCTCGTTGGGGTTGTCGCCATAGATGTTCTCGAAGGTGTGGGAATGCGTCGTGGGCACCCACTTCACTTCGATGCCTTCGCGCGCGATGTCTTCCGCCACCGCCTTGTCTTCTTCGGCCAAGGCGCTGACCAGCAGGAAGTTGTCGGCTCCGAGGCGGCTGACGGCTTTCGCGAAATAGAAGGCCGTCCCTCCGGGCATGTAGACGGTATTACTGGGGGTTACTATTTTATCGCGGGTGATATACCCGATGCAGCATAATGTATGGTTCATCTTTCTTTTTTCTGTTTTTCGGGCCGTAAAGGTACATATTTTTTGGTTCAAGTCCCGAAAAGTCCGATACTTTGTTTCATTTTCCTGTCAAATTGTCTGAAGGGACTTCACGGGCCGGCACGATGCGGGCGGCCTTCGCCTTGTCGGCAATGGAAGTTCTTACGACGAGCATAGGGGGCGTGGGCGGCGTGCGGGTGACGGTCTCGATGGCGGGGAAAGCGCCCGTCGCCATGTGCACCAGGACGGGCCGGAGCAGGGGGTCCGTCTCCGTGCCCAGCTCGCCCAGAGGGAGTCCGTAGGCCTCCGAGCAGGGGTAGTCGGGGGGCAGCCCTTCGGCATCGTAGTCCTTGTAGCCCTCGGCATTACTCAGGTAGTAGGTGGTCAGCCACAGTTCGAGTTCGGAATAGCGGTCGTCGGTGTAGAGCGACTGGGCCACGTTCTTGCCGAATGTCGCCTGCCCCACCTGATAGAGCCGGCCGGCCATGTAGGGAGCCAGGCAGTTGATGACGATTTCCGAGGCCGAGGCCGTCTGGCCGGAAGTGATGACGTAGAGGTTCCGATAGCCCGGCGCGCTCCCTCCGGGCAGCAGGGCGGCGTCGAAGGTGTAGGTTCGGGGCTCGCCCGACTTGTCGTTTCCGGTCATGGAGAGCATCGTCCGGCCCAGGGCGTCGGGCGGGGCCAGCAGGGTGGCGACGGCCTGTGCGGTGGACACGTACCCGCCGGGGTTGTAGCGCAAGTCCAGGATGATGTCGTCGGGCTGTGCGGCGGCCAGCCGGCTGTAGAGCGCCTGCCACTGCGCGATGTCGTCGTCCTGCCCGAACTCGTTGTAGAGGATGTAGGCGGCCCTGCGCGTCCCCGTGTCGAGCAGGCTTGTCTTGAGCAGGTTGTGCATCTCGACGAGGCGCGGAGCGGGCATCTCCACCCTTCCGAGGGTGTCTATCCGGCTCGTTTCGGCATGATAGGTTCCGAGGAGGAAGGTGTGTGCCCTCGTCGGGCGGGCGACGTACTCGGTGTAGTCGTCGGGGCGGATGGCCGCATCGTCGGCCCCGATAATCAGGTCGCCGCGCTTCAGCCCCGCTTCTTCGGCAGGTGACCCCGGCTGCGTGTAGAGCACCTGCATGACGTAGCCGTTCTGCGTCGTCTGCAGCAGGGCGACTTCAAATCCGAAGGTGGGCCGCTCGCTCAGCGCACGGGTGTCGGCGGTGCTCACCGAGTCGATGTGCGAATAGGTCGCCCCGTTCTTTCCGTCCTTTTCGGACACCACGCTCTTCAGAAACTCGGCGGGTTTCTGGAAGAAGTTCAATTCGCTTTCCTCCGGCAGGTCCCGGTAGTACAGGTAATCCTGCTGCATGGTGGTATAAATCCAGTTCTGGGCACCCACCAAGGCATAGTATTCCCCGCTACGATCCTGCCAGCACGATGTGAAAGCGGCCGCCCCTATCAGGCAGGAGGCTATCGTCAGGTAGAAAGGTTTTGCTCGTTTCATAAGTTCCCATTTGGTTCCGCCGCAAAGATAGTGCAAAGCGGGGGAAGTACAAAGCGAAAAACCAAGTTTTCCACCCCGGCGCAAGCCTTGCCGAGAGCCGCCGGCCGGCTCCCCGATGCTTCTCCCGCTGCCGGCGTAATGCCGTCCCTAAGTACGCCTCGCGGGTTTTTTGCCTCCCAATGTTCTTGTTTGTCGACTATGCAAAGTTAGGCATAAAATTTCAAACATGCAATACCCCGACGAAAAAAATCCGCACTTTTCCCTTTTTTTCCGCCGCCCGTGACAGTGTGACAACGTGACAATTACCCAAATGAGCTTTTCCACTTCCGACCCCCAAAAGTGTGTTAAAAATTTTAATACTATATATATTATATATATATTATATATATAATATATATAGTATTAATTGTAACATCCACTTCCAAAAAACCGATTTTAGGTAATTGTCACGTTGTCACGTTGTCACACTGTCACGCCTGAGCAGACATCAACAGGCTGATACCGAAGACTTTGCAGATATTCCTTCCTCCGCCGGAGCGGCAGACGGGAAAAAAACGACGCACCGCGCCCCCGACGCGCCCCGCCACCGAAACCGCCGCTTTCCGCCCGCGAACAGGTCGCGCAGCGCATTGAAAATCAACGGATTGTAATTTTTAACACGAAATCCCGATTTTATTAACAGATTTTCACCGAATACGAATACCCCGTTTTTGGCGGGTCGGAAGAAAGTCCCTATCTTTGCTTTGTCGACAAGGGAAAACCGACGGATGCCGGCCCGGCGCGCTTCCCGAAACGAGAGAATGAACACGGGTAACGAACACAAAATGAGAACGAAACAGAAGGATGAGAGGAATTGAAACAAGGGGAAAACGGATGAAGAAAGACCGCCAAACGATATTCGACAGCAACGTGATAGAGTTCGTCACGGTGGCGGCAGAGTTCTGCAAGTTCATCGAACAGGCGGAAGGCCGGAAACGTGCCGACTTCGTGGACACCGCGCTGAAGCTGCTTCCCCTGCTCTACCTGAAGGCCGAGCTGCTGCCGCCCTGCGAGGAGGCGGGCGACGAACCCCCTGAGACGTTCGTCACCGAAGAGACATACGAGGTCGTCCGCATGACCCTGGCAGCCGTCATGGGAAGCCGCGACGACTACCTCGACGTCTTCGTCGACGACATGAAGTACAGCGACCGGC
Organism: uncultured Bacteroides sp.; assembly: GCF_947632445.1. GTDB lineage: Bacteria > Bacteroidota > Bacteroidia > Bacteroidales > Bacteroidaceae > Bacteroides. The sequence goes on from NZ_CANRPM010000019.1 coordinate 3,700, forward strand.
CCATCGCCCGAACCGTCTCGGAAGACCTGGCCGACATCTACCAGGACATCAAGGACTTCGTCTTCGTCTTCCGCCTCGGACTGAACGAGACGATGAACGACGCACTGGCCATCTGCCGCGAGAACTTCCGCCTCTACTGGGGGCAGAAGTTAGTGAACACCCTGCGGGCCCTCCACGACGCGAAGTACGGCAGCCTGCCGCAGGAGGAGGAGGCCGAAAACTGACCCCGCAAGCCCGAAAAAACGAAAGAGAGAACGACTATGATGATAAGACGAACCATCGGAAAAGAGGAACTGAGCGGACTTCCAAAAGCCGTCTTTCCCGGAAAAATACACGTAGCGGACACGCCCGAAGAGGCGGAGAAGGCGGCGGAATACCTGAAAAGCCGGCCGATCGTGGGCATCGACACCGAGACGCGCCCCAACTTCAGCAAGGGCCGCATGCACAAGGTGGCGCTGCTACAGGCCTCGACCGAAGACCGGTGCTTCCTCTTCCGGCTGAACCTCACGGGGCTGACCCTGCCCGTCATCCGGCTGCTGGAAAGCCCGCACATCGTCAAGGTGGGCCTCTCGCTGCACGACGACTTCATGATGCTGCACCGGCGGGCACCCTTCGAACCCCGCGCCTGCGTGGAGCTGCAGGAATACGTCCGCCCCTTCGGCATCCGGGACATGAGCCTTCAGAAAATCTACGCCAACCTGTTCGGCGGGCGAATATCGAAATCGCAGCAGCTGAGCAACTGGGAGGCCGAAACACTGACCCAGCCCCAGCAGCTCTATGCCGCCACCGATGCCTGGGCATGCCTCAACATCTACCGGAAACTGGAAGAGCTGAAGCAGACGGGCGACTTCGAGATTGAAAGCCAAGACATTGAGAACGAACAAAAAACGATGAATTCACACGAAACGCCATGTACAGAATCTATTTGAAACCGGGCAAGGAAGAGTCGCTGAAACGTTTTCACCCCTGGATGTTTTCGGGAGCCATCGCCCGCATGGACGGCGAGCCGGAGGAAGGCGAAGTGGTGGAAATCTACACCGCCCAAAAGGAATTCATCGCCAAAGGACACTTCCAGATAGGAAGCATCGCCGTGCGCGTCCTCACCTTCCGCCAGGACGAAGCCATCGACCGGGACTTCTGGAAGCGGCGTCTGGCCGCAGCCCGCGACATGCGGCGCAGCATCGGCATCGCCCGGCGGGCCGACAACGACACCTACCGCCTGGTGCACGGCGAAGGCGACAGCCTGCCGGGACTCGTCGTCGACGTGTACGGCCGCACGGCCGTGATGCAGGCCCACTCGGCCGGCATGCACGTCGATCGCATGACCATCGCCGAAGCACTGGCCGAAGTGATGGAAGGCGAGATAGACAACATCTACTACAAGTCGGAGACCACCCTCCCCTTCAAGGCCGACCTCTACCCCGAAAACGGCTTCCTGAAGGGCGGAAGCGCCGACAACATCGCCACCGAATACGGCCTGAACTTCCACATCGACTGGCTGAAGGGGCAGAAGACGGGGTTCTTCATCGACCAGCGCGAGAACCGCGTCCTGCTGGAGCGCTATGCCGGGGGACGCAGCGTGCTGAACATGTTCTGCTACACGGGCGGCTTCTCGGTCTACGCCATGCGCGGAGGAGCCTCGCTGGTCCACTCGGTAGACAGTTCGGCCCGCGCCATCGAGCTTACGAACCGGAACATCGCGCTGAACTTCCCCGACGACCCGCGCCATGCCGCCTATGCCGAAGACGCCTTCAAGTACCTGGAGCGCATGGGCGACCGCTACGACCTGATCGTCTTAGACCCGCCCGCCTTCGCCAAGCACCGCGACGCCCTGCGGAATGCCCTCCAGGGCTACCGTAAGCTGAACGTGAAGGCCTTCGAGAAAATCAGGCCGGGAGGCATCCTGTTCACCTTCTCGTGCTCGCAGGCCGTCAGCAAGGAAAACTTCCGCACGGCCGTGTTTACGGCGGCAGCCCTGTCGGGACGACGTGTGCGCATCCTCCACCAGCTCACGCAGGCGGCCGACCACCCCGTGAACATCTACCACCCCGAAGGAGAGTATCTGAAAGGACTGGTGCTGTACGTGGAATAGAAAAGCCCTCTTCTCCCCCTGGAAAAAGAGGATGAAAGAGGGTAAAAGTGTTAATTAGTGCTAACAAACCGCAGATTTATGCTCGATTATTATGTTTTAGAACATATCTTTCATACATTTGCATCGTGTTTTTCATGGTATTAGATTTAAGGTTATAAAGATTGGGTGTCTGGGATAGATACCCTTCTTTTTTATATATACCCCTCCGGCATCCTTCCATTCCATTACAATCATTACGAATGAGAATTACCCGAAAGCCCTTCTCCGCTCACTCCCGGTTCATCAGCCTCTGCTCGGCCATGCGCTCGTATCGGGTTCCGGGACGGCCGTAGTTGGCATACGGATAGATGGAGATGCCTCCCCTCGGAGTGAAGAAGCCCGTCACCTCGATATACTTGGGGTTCATCAGGCGGATGAGATCCTTCATAATGATGTTCACACAGTCTTCGTGGAAGGCGCCGTGATTACGGAAGCTGAAGAGATAGAGCTTGAGGCTCTTGCTCTCCACCATCTTCACGTCGGGGATGTAGGAGATGCGGATTTCGGCAAAATCGGGCTGGCCCGTGATGGGGCACAGGCTGGTGAATTCGGGGCAGTTGAAGCGCACCCAGTAGTCGTTTCCGGGGTGCTTGTTGTCGAAGGCTTCGAGCACTTCGGGGGCATAATCCTGCCGATATTCGGTCTTTCGGCCCAGCAGGGTCAGTTGGTCTTTCAGTTCGGTCATGGTTCGGATGGTTTAAAGAGATTTCTTTTTCATATACAAGTCCTTGTTCGCCAGATAGTTCTCCAATCCCTCCCGGCGTAATTTACAGGCCGGACAATGCCCGCACCCGTCTCCGGGAATGCCGTTATAGCAGGTCATCGTCTCGTGGCGCACGAGGTCGAGCACTCCCAGCTCGTCGGCCAGCGCCCAAGTCTCGGCCTTGTCTATCCACATCAGCGGCGTGTGGATGACGAACTGCTCCTCCATCGCCAGGTTCAGCGTCACGTTGAGCGACTTGATGAAGGCATCCCGGCAATCGGGATAGCCGCTGAAATCGGTCTGCGATACCCCCGTCACCAAGTGGCTGATGCCCCGCTCGCGGGCATAGACGGCGGCAATGCTCAGGAAGAAGAGGTTACGGCCCGGCACGAAGGTATTGGGCACGCCGTTCAGGGGCTTCTCCTGGTCCATCACCATCGAAGTATCGGTCAGCGAATTACGGCCCAGCCGGCCGATGAACGACACATCCATCACGTCGAATGCCACACCGGCCTTCGCGGCAATCTGCCTCGCCAACTCCACTTCCTTTTGATGTTTCTGCCCGTAGAGGAAGCTCAGGGCAGCCACATTCTTAAATTCACGCTTGGCCCAGAAGAGGCAGGTGGTCGAGTCCTGCCCTCCGCTGAACACCACTAAAGCTGTATCACGGTTCATATATGAAGAATTTTTTTTGATATGTTACCTATCTAAAATCAAAACTTGTAGTCGATACCCAATCCGAATACCTTATTGGTGCGCCCATATACATTTTGACCCCCTCGGCGACCTTCTTCGTATAATCGGTATAGGTCGTCCAAAAATAAGCGACGTTCATCGTCAAATGCTTCGTCATGTGCACGGCCGCTCCAAACCCCAGCGAATAAGAATCACATGAAAAGCTGGTGTCCGACTGAAAAGGATCGGTTTGTCCATAGTTGGTCAGCTGATAACCTCCGCTGACCGTCAAGTACTTCATCACATCCCATTCCGCTCCAACCAGAAACTCATGCGTGCCATGCTCCAAATATTTTTCCTTTCCACCTGCCATGCCGGCAGCCTTGTCAAAGAAATGATGGTATTCGAGCGAAGCCCGCAGCGTAGGAAGAATTTCATACCCGACGGCAGCCGCCAGCAGCGCAGGAATGTCGTTGGGCGTGTTCACCCCGTCCTTATAGTCTTCCAGGGCATCCTCCTGCCCGTTTACAACGTTCTTACGGGTTTTATTCTCTATATTCAGGTTGGTCATAAATTCGTATTTCAAACCGATGTTCCATTTTCCCAATCTTACATCCGCCCCCAAGATGGGAGTCAGTCCCCACCCCGTTTGTTCACAGTCCAGCTCTATTGAAGCCAATTCCCGCCCGGCAAGTCCTTGTATGCCCTCCTTTACTTTCGCCGTCAGGAAGCCTTCATATCCACCGGTGAAATAATTCATACGCCCTCCGGCAAACAATCCCAACCGGTCGTTGACCCGATAAGAGACGCCCAGCTGCACCCCATAGATGAATTGGCGGCCATCCATAGCACTATGAATCGTGTACATTTCAGGAGTCACCGCCCCGCTTGTTGCCGTGGAAATGCTGCTCATAACCATCGAATCGAACATCGGAAGGCCGTTATCAAACGAAGCCTTACCGCCTCCGCCCACTACAGCAAAACTGCCGGACACCGTCCATGCGTCCTTTTTATATGCTCCATGAATACTGGGAATGAAAGGCGCCGACGCTTTGCCTTCGTAATACCTGCGATGGTCCTCCTCCGGGAAAAGCGGAAAGGTGGCATCAATGGTACGCGTTTGAAAAGCGCTCTGCCCGTTCAAAGACAAATAAAGCCCATCTTCCGGCAAGAAAGACAAGCCGGCCGGATTGGAATAAACTCCATCAATGTCGATGGAAGCTCCACGTGCCAGCATTCGAAGGAAAGAGACATGTTGGTTGGTATTCGTCAAATAGCCTCCCGCGAAAGTTGGGATTGAAACAATCAGCAGCGCCGTGCCGATTAATAAGTTTTTTCTCATCTATTCGTAGTTTTATTGATTTCGGTGGCAAAGGTATAATAAAAATGCACACAAACAATCTTTTTGTGCAATTTTCCATCTGCATGGCCTTCGGAGAAGAAGATGCCGAAAATACGTATAAGACCGGCAACCTCACTCCATCGACAAGAGACAGCTGTATAAAGCCGCCCGTCTATCAAAAAAATCAATAAAATAGCCGCTTGTAGGAGGAGTTTTCGGCCGGTTTTTCGTAATATTGCAGGGCGTAAGAAAAAACGGGATGCCGTCCAGACATCCGCCATAATCTTTTCGACGCGGTGAAAGTTTCGACATCTAACATCAAAAAATAGAACGTAATGAAAAAATTGACTCAACTCTTGTTCATCGTCCTCTGCGTGCCCGCCGTGCTCCAAGCTCAGAAGCGCGACGACAGCAAGTACTTGGCCGGAGCCGTTCCCGAAGAAGACGGCAAAGTCGTATTCAGCAAAGAATTCAGCATCCCCGGCATGTCACAAGACGAAATCTTCGAACGCATGCAGAAGTGGATGGATCTCTTCCTGAGGAAAAAGCAGAACGAAACCAGCCGCGTGGTCTACACCAACCGTGAGAAAGGCCAGGTGATAGGAATGGGGGAAGAATGGCTCGTATTCAGTTCCACCGCCCTCTCATTGGATCGCACCCTCATCAATTACCAGCTCAGTGCCTTATGCCAGCCGGAAAAGTGTGAGTTCCGCATCGAAAAGATACGTTATACCTACCGCGAAGGCCGCGACCAGCAAAAATACACGGCCGAAAAATGGATCACCGACGACTATGCCCTGAACAAAAGCCGGACAAAGTTGATACTGGGCCTGGCTAAGTGGCGCAGAAAAACCGTAGACTTTGCCGACGGACTTTGCAAAGAAGCCACCAAGGCACTGAGCGCAGCCAGCATCGACCAAATCGTTGTCCTAACCGACGAAGAAATGGAGGAGGCCAAAGAAAAAGAAGGAGGCAAAACTATTGTAAATTCAGGTACTACGGTCATCAATACCAAACAGCAGCCCGTAACCCGGCAAGCCGAGACTCCCGTCGTAGCACCCGCAGCCCAGCCTGCTGTTGAACAAACGCCCGATCCTGCCCCACAGCCAAGCACTTACAAGGAAGTGGCTCCCGACCAACTACCTGCCAATGCCATTCAGATAGGCGCAGGCAAGCTGGTTATCGTCATAGGCACCGATGCCTTCAATATGACCATGATGACGGCCAACGCCGGAGGCTCGCTGGGCAAGATGTCAGGAAAGGCTGTCATCTACACTTTCCTCTCACCCGACCAGCCGCACGAACAGCTTGACCGGACCGACACCTACACCGTCCGTTTCTACCCCAATGGACAACAGGAACCCAGTGTCGTGCTTGAGTGTAAGAAACTCCCCTCACAGCAACCATTGGAAGGCCAGCCGCGTATGTACATCGGCGAAATCGTGAAAGCACAAATAAAATAAAACCTGAAGTACGGATTATGCGGACAAGTACAAGAGAATAAAATACATCCTCCATACCAATCCGCGTAACCCGTATCTTATAAACAACTAACTCATAACAAATTCTATGAGAAAGCCCTGAGACCGAAAGAAGACCATCGTCGATAACTCGTGTAAACAATAAAATCTATGAGCATAGAAGAAGCCATGATGGGCGGCATCGTCTTTAAAGAGAAAAAAGAAAAGCCCAAAGGTGAAGCCAAAGTGAAGACCAAAGCAAAAAAGAAGACCTACATCACCGGTCTCCACAACTCGGGAGCCGCCAAGATGAAAGCCGAAATCCGCCGCAAGCGTGCCAACAGACATTAAAAAAATGATACATACCGACCTGCTGACCGCTGACAAAGACCCGATGGGAGCAGCCATCCTCGACTTCCTAAAACATGGACGAGCCGATAAACTGCATGTATTTTCCTCCCAGTTCGACGAAGACGAAATCCCCGTCCGCACCCTGTTTCGCACTGAGAAACAGATGAATCCACTGGAGCGAACTGCCCTACAATTAGCCACCGGCCGCATCCTCGACATAGGTGCCGGAAGCGGTTGCCACAGTCTGGCCCTGCAAGCGGCCGGCAAGGAAGTGGAAGCCATCGACATCTCCCCACTCTCGGTAGAAGCCATGTGTAAACGCGGTGTAAAGCAAGCTACACAAGCCAATCTCTTCAATGAAAGTTTCTACGGATCCTACGACACTCTCCTTATGCTGATGAACGGCTCCGGCATCATCGGCCAGCTGGAGAACCTGCCCGCTTTCTTCCGAAAAGCCAAACAACTGTTACGCCCCGGCGGCAGTATTCTGATGGATTCCAGCGACCTGCGTTATTTGTACGAAGACGAAGACGGAAGTTTCGTCATTAACATTGCGGACGAGTATTACGGCGAAGTGGATTTCCAGATACGGTACAAGGAAATCATGGGCGATCCGTTCGACTGGCTCTATATCGACTTCCAGACCCTTTCTCTCTACGCCACGCAAAACGGATTCGAAGCCAAACTAATAAAGGAAGGAAAACATTACGACTACCTGGCCCGGCTTCATCCGAAAGCATGAAGTCAACCTTTTCAACCAACTTCCGAAATCCGTCACGATCTATCAGTACATTGCGGGTAATACATGCCTACCCCACTCTATTGCTACTGCGCACCTTCTCCATAAAAAATCTTCCGCACACTTGTTTTTCTAACGTTATCATTGTATTTTTGCAAAGATATATCATCTATTCGACCTGTTAATTTTAAAACACCGAACAAAAAACTATGCACATCAAACTTCGCTTGATCGTCATGAACTTCCTGCAGTTTGCCGTGTGGGGTTCTTACCTGACTTCTATGGGAAGCTATCTGGTCAATGTCAACCTTGCCGGGCATATCGGCATCTTCTATGCCATGCAGGGCATCGTGTCCCTCTTCATGCCGGCCATCATGGGCATCATAGCCGACCACTGGGTACCGGCCCAAAAACTGTTGAGTTTTAGTCACTTCATGGCTGCCTTATTCATGGGCCTCGCCGGCTACTACGGTATGACAAGCGGACAAGATGTGGAATTCGGACCGCTCTTCAGCCTCTATGCTCTGAGCGTAGCCTTCTATATGCCGACCTTAGCCCTTTCGAACTCCGTGGCCTATACGGCGCTGGACAAAACGGGACTGGATACCATCAAGCATTTTCCCCCTATCCGTATCTTTGGAACCATCGGATTTATCTGTGCCATGTGGCTGGTAGACATCCTGGGCCTGCAGAACAATCATGGACAGTTCTTCACCTGTGCCACCATCGGCCTGGTGTACGGATGCTATGCCCTGACCCTGCCTGCCTGCCCCACGAGCAAGGGAGGACAGAGCAAATCGCTGGTGGAAGCCTTGGGTCTGCGTGCCTTCACCCTGTTCAAGCAGAAGAAAATGGCCATCTTCTTCATCTTCTCCATGCTGCTGGGTGTGTCACTGCAAATCACCAACGGATTTGCCAATCCCTATGTCAGCAGCTTCGGCAGCATACCTGAATATGCCGACACCTTCGGCGTACAGCATGCCAATATTCTGATTTCGCTGTCGCAGGTATCCGAGACACTCTGCATCCTGCTGATACCGTTCTTCCTGAAGCGCTTCGGCATCAAACAGGTGATGCTCATCGCCATGTTCGCATGGGTACTGCGTTTCGGCTTGTTCGGTACCGGCAATCCAGGGAGCGGCGTCTGGATGTTCCTGCTTTCGATGATTGTCTATGGAGTGGCCTTCGACTTCTTCAATATATCCGGTTCGCTGTTTGTCGACCGTGAGACGGACAAGGAAATCCGCTCAAGCGCACAGGGTCTGTTCATCATTATGACCAATGGATTGGGCGCTACCATCGGGACGCTGGGAGCACAAGCGGTGGTAAATCACTTTGTGGATTTCAGCAGCAAACTGCCACAAACGGGGCAATGGCAGGCAGCGTGGTTCACGTTTGCAGCCTATGCACTGGTAGTGGCCGTTGTATTTGCCTTCGTTTTCAAATACAAACACGAACCGGAAAAGATGTAAAAACAAGCCGGAAAAGAACAATCTGCCATGAACCGAAACAAGATAGAACTGCAAGTGTTGAGCCTCTCCTACAGCCAGGAACAGACCGGAGTCTATGCCTTGTTGCTGGGTGAAGTGGACGGCTCGCGCAAACTGCCTGTCATCATCGGTTCGGCAGAGGCGCAAGCCATCCTGCTTGAGATACGCGGCATCACTTCGCCACGCCCGCTGACATACCAGCTGTTTGCTGCTACCCTCGAGGCATTAGATGTACGCCTGCTGCGCGTACTGATATACCGGATAGAGAACGGGCTGTTCTATTCTTATCTCTACTTACAGTCGGACCGCTCCATCATCCGCATCGACTCGCGCACGAGCGACGCCGTCGTCATGGCCATGCGCCTGCACTGCCCGATACTCATCTACGAAGATGTGCTGGAAGCCTGGAAAATGAAACCGGACAACGGCGATATGCCGGAAACTGCAAGTAGCCGACGAGGTCGGGCAGAGACGATAAACCGCATGGAAGAAGCCTTGCAAGAAGCCATAGAAGCAGAAGAGTATGAGAAAGCCGCCAATCTGCGCGACATGATAAACCAATTTAAGGAGACACACCATCAGGACTGATGCACGTATTTTACACACCCGACATACAGACACGACCCGAACTGCCCGAAGAAGAAGCCGCACACGCCATACGGGTGCTCCGCCTCGAAGCAGGCGACGAAGTGACCCTGACCGACGGCAAAGGATGTTTCTACCGAGCCGAGATAAGCGTAGCGTCCAACAAGCGCTGCCTGGTGAACATTCTGGAAACCTTGCCTCAGGAGCCACTCTGGCAAGGACACCTGCATCTGGCCATGGCGCCTACCAAGAATATGGACCGCACTGAGTGGTTCGCTGAAAAAGCAACGGAAATCGGCTTCGACGAACTGACGTTCCTCAACTGTCACTTTTCCGAACGGAAGGTCATCAAGGCCGAACGCATCCGAAAGATACTGGTGTCGGCCATCAAGCAGTCACTCAAAGCACGGTTGCCCAAACTGAATGAAATGACGGACTTCAACAGGTTTGTCCGACAACCCTTCAGCGGACAGAAATTCATAGCCCACTGCTACGAAGGAGAGAAGCCGTTGCTGAAAGACATTGTACGTCGTGGTGAGGACGCGCTGATACTCATCGGCCCCGAAGGAGACTTCAGTGAGGAGGAAGTGAAACTGGCCGTAGAACAAGGTTTCCGACCCGTCAGCTTAGGACGATCGCGACTGCGCACGGAGACGGCCGCACTCGTAGCCTGCCACATCCTGAACCTCTGCAACCAAACCGATTGAAGAATTGCGGCAGGAACGCTCCGGCGGAGAAAGCCGGACAAGTTGCAGATTTGCAAATTGTTTCCTATCTTTGCCGCTCTAATTATAAAAGCCTGCAGAACACGCATGAAAACAGCAGATTGCCCCTCAGTATTACTGATATACACCGGCGGTACTATCGGCATGATCGAGAACCCCGAGACCGGAGCCCTGGAAAACTTTGACTTCGACCGGCTGCTCAAGCACGTACCCGAGCTGAAACGGTTCAACTGCCACATTTCCACCTATCAGTTCAACCCGCCCATTGATTCCTCGGATATGGAACCTGAGTTGTGGGCCAAGATTGTGAAAATCATCAGTGACCGTTACGACGATTACGACGGCTTCGTCATCCTGCACGGCACGGACACCATGGCCTACACCGCCTGCGCCCTGAGCTTCATGCTCGAAAACCTGTCGAAACCCGTCATCCTGACCGGCTCGCAACTGCCCATCGGCATGCTGCGCACCGACGGTAAGGAAAATCTCATCACGGCCATCGAGATAGCGGCCGCACGCCGTCCCGACGGCACACCCATGGTGCCCGAAGTCTGCATCTTCTTTGAAAACGAACTGATGCGCGGCAACCGCACGACCAAAATCAATGCGGAAAACTTCAACGCCTTCCGTTCGTTCAACTACCCGCCGCTGGCTAAGGCCGGCATCCACATCCGCTACGAAGAGCGGCTAATACGCCGTCCCGACCCGTCGTGCCCCATGAAGCCCCACTACCTGTTCGACACCAATGTCGTCGTATTGACCCTCTTCCCCGGCATCCGCGAAAGCCTCGTCAGTTCCGTGCTCAGCGTACCGGGCCTCAAAGCCGTAGTGCTCAAGACCTTCGGTTCGGGCAATGCCCCTCAGAAAGAATGGCTGATACGCCTGCTCAAGGAAGCCAATGAACGGGGCATCGTCATCGTCAACATCACCCAATGCCAGCGGGGCGTCGTCGAAATGCAACGCTATGGCACCGGCCTGCAACTCCTCCAGACGGGCGTCATCAGCGGTTACGATAGCACGCCCGAATGCGCCGTCACCAAGCTGATGTTCCTCCTGGGACACGGACTGCCCCCGCAGGAAGTCAGCCACCTCATGGAGTCGGACTTGGCGGGCGAAATCACCATAGCCTGACCTCGGCCGACGGCTTGCAGCCGTATAGTGAAAAAAACAAAAAAAAACGCATTCCATTTGCTACTGTGCCGGGCTTTCACTATGTTTGCGCCGGTTTTGTTCCGTCAGCCTCCCGATAGCGAGACGGCGGATGAAAAGGGAATCGGGTGCAAATCCCGGACAGTCCCGCTGCTGTGAGTTTCTCAACCAGAGGCATCAAACCACTTCAATGCCACTGCCACCTCCGCCCCGGCGGAAAAGGCGGGAAGGCGATGCCCTCCGAAACAAGTCAGAAGACCTGCAAGACCCAGTCGAAAAACCGCCCCTTCGAGGAAAGTGGACGGAACACGAAGTGTTATCACAAAAAACAGTTTGCGGCATGAGACGCAATGGAAAGCTTTTATGGGCAAGCCTTGTCCTCGTCGGTGCAAGCCTGACGTCCGCAGGGGCACAGACGCTGGAAGGCGACAGCATCGGCGAAGTAACCGTCAAGGCACGGAAAATGATGTCGAACATGACGGCAGCCTCGCCCTTGCAGGTGATGGACCGCAGCCGGATGGAAAAAATCGGAGCACACGATGTGGCCGACGCCGTGAGATACTTTTCGGGCGTAAGCGTGAAAGATTACGGCGGCATCGGAGGACTGAAAACGGTCTCCGTCCGAAGCCTGGGTGCCCAGCATACGGGCGTGTGCTACGACGGCGTCGCCATCAGCGACTGCCAATCGGGACAGATAGACATCTCGCGCTTCTCGCTGGACAACGTGTCCCTGCTCTATCTCACCATCGGACAATCGGACGACATCTACCAGCCGGCCAAGCTTTTCGCCTCGGCAGGTACGCTGCACATCGAAACGCTCCGCCCGCAATCGGACGGAAAGAAATGGCAGGCCGCCGCCCGTCTGAAAGCCGGCTCGTTCGGTACGGTTAACCCGTCGTTCATGTACACCCTGCAACCCGGCAAGAAAACCTACCTATCAACCTATGCGGACTTCCTGCGTGCCGACGGAAACTACCCGTTCCGCCTATGGAACGGAGAACACCGGATCGACGAAAAACGAAACAACAGCGACATCCGCTCATGGCGTGCCGAGCTGAACGCACATACGGCCCTGACCGACCGCCAGGAGCTGAGCGCCAAACTCTACCTGTTCGACTCCGAGCGGGGACTGCCCGGCGGAGTCATCTACGACAACACCTACTCCGCCGAGCGGCTGTACGACCGCAACTACTTCGGACAGATAGCCTACGAAAACCGCTTCAGCGACAAGTGGAAACTGAAAGCCGCCGGAAAATTCAACTATAGCTGGAACCGCGACTACAACGAACCGGCATCGGGAGTGACGGACGACCGCTTCAAACAGACCGAAACCTATCTGACAGCCACATTCCGAGGAGAACCCGTGCGAAACCTCGCTTTCTCGCTGGCCCAGGACTTCGCCTACAACGACCTGTCTACCACCCTCCGCAACTGCCAGTACCCCGAACGGTTCAGCTGGCTGACCGCCTTAGCTCTGCGCTATGCGCTCCCGCACTTCACGGCCACCGCCTCCCTGCTCAACACCCACATCACGGAGCGCGTAAAGACCGGCGAGGCTTCCGACGGATTCAAGCGGCTGTCCCCCGCATTCAGCCTCTCCTGGAAACCATGGAACGAGAACCTGCGCTTCCGCCTCTCGTACAAGGACATCTTCCGCGTACCGACCTTCAACGACCTGTATTATCTGCTGATAGGCAACGCAAACCTGCGGCCCGAATCCACCCGCCAATGGAACTTCGGACTTACGTGGAACCGCTCCTTCTCCACCCTATTGGAATATGTCGGACTTAGCGCGGATGCCTACTATGGCTCGGTAAAAGACAAAATCGTAGCCGTACCGACCATGTTCATCTGGAAAATGTCCAACATCGGCAAGGTGGAGACCCTCGGCGCCGATATCAACATGCAGGTCAACCTGCGCTGGGCAACGGGATGGAGCAACAGCCTGCAACTGTCCTACAACTACATGCAGGCAGAAGACGTGACCGACCGCTCGTCCAAAGTCTGGCGCAACCAGATTGCCTATACGCCCCGCCATTCGGGAGCCGCCAACTGCACACTCAGCACGCCGTGGGCCGACCTGTCATACAGCCTGTTCTATGCGTCCGAACGCTATATCAGCTCGTACAACAGTGACGAAAACCGCATTCCTCCCTACACGGATCACGGCATCACGCTTTCACGCACCTTCGCATGGAAGACCCGGCAGTTGCGCATCCAATTGGACGCCCTAAACCTGGGGAACAAGAATTACGAGATTGTCCGCTTCTACCCCATGCCCGGACGCAACTATAAAGTGACACTTAATTATCAATTTTAAAATACAACAACAGATTATGAAGAAACATTGGTTTGAAACAGCCCTATTGGTAATGGCCGCCGCCACCTGGACGGCCTCTTGTGACAATGACGACCCGGTCGAAAACGAAAACCGGCCGATTGAGGTGAAAAGCGTAGGCGCCTACTTTATAAACAACGGAAACTGGAACCAGAACAACGGCTCCATCCAATTCTACGATTACGAGAAGGGGATTGTCAGCGGAGACCTGTACAAGACAGCCAACGGAAAAGGCATCGGCGACGTGCAGGATTTATGTATCTACGGCTCCAAGCTGTACGTGTCCTGCTCGACTTCCTCGAAAATCGAAGTCCTGAACATGGAAGGAAAGATCATCAAGACGTTGAACATGGAAAACGTGCAGCCCCGTTATCTGGAAGCCGCCGAAGGAAAAGTCTGCTTTACGGCCTACGACGGCAATGTCTACCGGCTCGATACCCTTTCGCTCGAAGTAGATAAGCATGTGGCGGTTGGAGACCATCCCGAAGCGCTCGCGTATGCGGCCGGAAAACTGTACGTCAACATATCCGGCTACGGCACGGGCAATCAGGTGGCAGTTGTCGACCTCGCCACTTTCAACAAGGAGAAAGACATCGAAGTACTGCTAAATCCCTACAACCAATCGCTGGAGGCCGACGGAAAAGTCTACTTCGTCTCCTGCGGGACCTACGACAATCCGGCCATTCCCGAAGAGGAGCGCGTATTGCAGACTTTGCAAAGCATCGACCCGGCGACCGGAACCGTGCGAAGCCTCTGCCAGGCCAGCACCATCGCCTGCTACAAGCAGAAGATGTATTGCATCTACGCCGACTTCTACACGCCCGAAAAGAACGACATTTTCGTCTACGATCTGAAAACCGGGGCCAGAACGTCCCTTATTCCGGTTTCAAATATCGAAAATCCGACCCAAATTGACGTTGACCCGACTAACGGAGACATCTATATATCCTCCCCGGACTATAGCGGAGCTCCGAGCAGCGTCTATGTGTTCAACAATGACGGAACGCCAAAAGAAAAACTCACGGCGGGCAATGCGGTAGGCGGAGTACGTTTCTTACAAAGGTAAAAACGACTGCGCACATGAAAAATATGTTCAAACTGGGTGCGTGGATGCTGACGCTGGCCCTGTCGGGTTTTGCCTGCACGGGGCGCACGGCGCACGAGGCCTCCGAAAAAGGGGAAACACAACGCCTGCGCTACGCCGAGAACCTCACGATTATGGATTACCCCGCCTACACGGTGGTGACCCTTCGCAATCCGTGGGACACGCTGAAGACCCTTCATACCTATGTTTTGGTTCCCGATTCGGGCGCGCTGCCCACTCAGCTGCCGGAAGGGACATTGATACGCACGCCGCTAAGGCATGCGGTGGTCTATTCCTCCGTTCACTGCGGGCTGCTAAGGGAGTTGGGAGCGGAAAATGCAATCGGAGGGGTGTGTGACGTGAAGTATATCAAGCTTCCCGAACTGCGGAAGGCCGTGCAACAGGGGCGCGTGGCCGATTGCGGAGACGGAATGAACCCCGACGTGGAGCGCATCATCAATCTGCATCCCGACGCCGTGCTCTTATCCCCTTTCGAGAACAGCGGCGGATACGGAAGGGTCGAAAAGCTCGGCGTCCCCCTTATCGAATGTGCGGACTACATGGAGACGTCTGCGCGGGGCCGTGCCGAATGGATGAAGTTCTACGGCCGCCTGTTCGGAGCCGAGGCGAAAGCCGACAGCCTCTTCGCACGCGTCGACAGCATTTATCAATCTCTGAAAGACAGCGCGGAGGCCTCCGCCGTGCGAATGTCTGTTTTCTGCGAGCTGAAAAACGGTGCGGCGTGGTATGTTCCCGGCGGACACAGCACGACGGGACGGATTTTGCACGATGCCGGAAGCAACTACGCCTTCGCAGACGACGCGCACAGCGGTTCGGTTCCGCTTGCCTTCGAGACGGTGTTTCAGCGGGCGGGCGAAGCTGACATCTGGCTGATTAAGTATCACCGCCCCAAAGACATGACATATTCCGACCTCCAAGCCGACTACGTCGCTTACGCAGGTTTCAAAGCCTTCCGCGAGCGACGCGTCTACGGTTGCAACACTGCGAAAGCCGCCTTTTACGAAGAAACGCCCTTTCATCCCGAATGGCTGCTGGAAGATTTGATGCAAATCCTGCATCCCGAAATGCAGAAAGGCGGCGCGCGCCGGTATTTCCATGAATTAAAAGAAGAATAAGATGAGCAAAGGCTGCAAATATGCGATTTTTCTGATGGGAACCATCCTCCTGCTCTTCGCCGCCAATCTGCTGATTGGGTCGGTGCACATTCCGCCTGCGGAAGTCTTTCGCATTCTGACAGGCAGCGGGAGCGACACGCCCGCGTGGATTTTCATCGTCCGCGAAGCCCGCCTGCCGCAGGCGCTGACTGCCCTGCTTTGCGGAGGCGCGTTGTCGGTCTGCGGACTGATGTTGCAGACTGCATTCAAGAACCCGCTGGCCGGCCCGTCCATTCTCGGAATCAATTCAGGTGCCAGTTTGGGCGTCGCCTTCGTTATGCTGTTTTTCGGAGGCAGCGTGACGGCCGGAACATTCAGTTTTTCTGGTTTCCTATCGGTGTTGGCGGGCGCATTCGTCGGTTCCGCACTTATCATGGGCCTCATTCTGGCCTTTTCGACCCTTATCAAAAGCAATGTAATGCTGCTGATTACGGGGATTATGATAGGCTATGTTGCCTCGTCGGCAATCGCGCTGCTCAACTTCTTCGCCACTGCCGAAGGGGTGCAATCCTACCTTGTGTGGGGATTGGGAAACTTCGGAGGCGTCTCGCTACAACAAATGCCGGCTTTTGCAACTGTCATTCTGCTTGGGCTGGCCGGAGCGATGGTTCTCATCAAACCGCTAAATGCCTTGCTACTCGGAGAGCGCTATGCCGAAAACTTGGGAGTGAACACGCGCCGTGCGCGCAACCTTCTGCTTCTTGTCACGGGCCTGCTCACCGCCGTCACCACCGCTTTTTGCGGCCCGATAGCGTTCATCGGCCTCGCCGTGCCTCACGTGGCCCGAATGTTGCTCGGCACGGCCAACCACCGCCCTCTCCTGCCCGTAACCATGCTATGCGGAGCTGCCGTCGCCCTTCTTTGCAATCTAATCTGTATTTTGCCGGGCGATGCAGGCCTTATTCCTTTGAATGCAGTCACGCCCGTTCTCGGCGCGCCGATTATCATTTACGTAATCGTCAGCCGTCGCCGCGCGAAGCCTTTCAACGAATAAAAAGGCACCGCGCACGCTGCGCGCCGCCTTTTCGGAAATGTAAAAATACCTTTCAGTCAGAAACGTCATTTATATTTTTTAAGAAAGTGGAATTTCCGTCGGAAATTCCACTTTTTCATTTCGGAAAGCCCGATTTCCGACGGAATTTTCCCTTTTCCATTTTGAAAAGTCCGATTTCCATGTGGAAATTCCCCTTTTCCACTTTGAAAAGTACGATTTCCATACGGAATTTTGCCTTTTCCATTTTGGAAAGTGCAATTTCCATGCGGAATTTCCATTTTTCCATTTCGGAAAGTCCGATTTCCGTCGGAATTTTTACTTTTCCATTTTAAAAAGACCGATTTCCATGCGGAATTTGTCCTTTTCCATTTTAAAAAGAACGATTTCCATACGGAAATTGTCCTATTCAGTTTTGAAAAAACCGATTTCCATGCGGAAACATGCCTTTCTGAAAATAAAAAATATCCTTTCCGCCGTTAAAATCCGTTTCTTCATTCGGCCTAAAACACGATTTATTAATAAAGTATAAAAATCGACTTGGAGATTTTACTTTTCCGCCCTTCGCGCATCTAAAGAAATTGAAGACGGAGGACGCGCGGAGGCCGCATGCTATATATAGGTTTGCCGAGGGCCCGCCCGCCGAGAAAACAATGATTTGTAAAACTTTTAGACAAGGAGAAACGTATGAGAACAAGATTTACATTATTTTTAATGGGCGCGCTTTGCGCCGTGAGCAGTCTTTCGGCTCAGCCAAACCAAAAACAGGGCGAAAATCGGCCTGAAAGACCTAAAATGACGCCGGAGCAGCTCGTGCAGCTGCAAGTCAATCGGAAAGCGACCGAGCTGATGCTGGACGACAAGACTTCCGCACAGTTTAAAGAAGTTTACACCCGCTACCTGAAGGAAATGGGCGAAAGTTTCATGGGAGAACGTCAGGCGCGCGCCGACAAGGCTCCGAAAGAGGGCGCGGAGGCCGCAAAGCCTGAAAGAAAAGCTCCGACAGACGCCGAGATTGCCGCGCGCATCGAAAAACGTTTCACACAGGAGCGGAAACTGCTCGATATTCGTGAAAAATATTACAACGAACTGAAGCAAATCCTGACGCCGCGCCAGTTGCAGAAGATTTTCGAGAAGCAACCGGCTGCGCCCCGCCGAAACGCTCCGAACAACTTCCGGCGCATGCCCGACGGACAGCATCCGGCTTCGTGCGCAGGTTGCCCGCAGCAAAAAAAATAGACACACGGTTGTACTTTTGCATAATTAGGTTGAAACACGGGAAAAACGGGTCGCGACAGGCCACGCTTCCCGTGTTTTTTACTTTTTTCGGACAAAAAACACGCCGCGAACCGTGCGCGGACGCAGGCCGACACCGATTTCTGCGCGTTTCGCTTGGCGCGAGGCCGATTTTTTCTTTTCTTTGCTGCGTGCATCGGGAATTTCCCCGATTTGTACGCCAAATTTACCGGCATGAAGATATTAGTGATAGAAGACGAACAGGGTTTGCGCGAAACCATCCGCGCGTCCCTTCTGAAAGAAAAATTTGTGGTCGAAACGGCCGCCGACTACCGAAGCGCGTCCGCGAAAATCAACGATTACGACTACGACTGCATTCTCCTGGACATCATGCTGCCCGGCGGGAGCGGGCTCGACCTGTTGCGCGAGCTGAAACGCCTGCGTCGCAGCGACAGCGTGCTTATCATTTCGGCGAAGGACTCCCTCGACGACAAGGTGGCCGGGCTGGATTTGGGAGCCGACGATTACCTGACGAAGCCCTTCCACCTGGCCGAACTGAACGCGCGCATCAAGTCCCTGATACGTCGCAGACAGAACAACGGCGACACCAGCGTCGCGATGGGAAATGTAATTCTTTTTCCCGACAGGCGGCAGGTGGAGGTCGAAGGCAATCCCGTCCAGCTGAACCGCAAGGAGTTCGACCTGCTTTACTATTTCGTTTCCAACCCCAACCGCCTTATCAACCGGATGAGCCTCGCGGAATCGGTGTGGGGAGACCATATCGACCAAGCCGACTCGCTGGATTTCATCTATTCGCAGGTGAAAAACCTGCGTCGGAAACTGAAACAGGCGGGCGCAAGCATTGAGGTGAAAGCCGTGTACGGATTTGGCTACAAATTGACCGAAGCATGAAGCTGCTGCATTACACTTACCGGAAATTAACCCTTTGCCTGCTGATTTTGATGTCGGTTTGGGGAGTTTTATTCTATTACACCATCCTTTACGAATTGCTCGACGAGACCGACGACACGCTTGAGAACTATGCGCAAATCATTATCAACAGCGCACTCTACGACGGGCACATTCCCGAAACGGAAAACGACCTCATGAGCTTCTACTTCTTCCATCCGCTTTCGGAAAGTGAGGGCGAAAGCCACCGCGACCAGTTTTACGATTCGCTAATCTATGTCGAAAGCGAGGACGAGCACGAGCCGGTTCGGGTTTACCGCACCGCATTCCGCATGCCCGACGGCCAGTTTTACGAACTGGAGCTGATGATGTCGACCTTTGAACGCGACGATATGGTCAACGCGATTTTCTGGTACCTGCTGGTTTTGTTTTTGCTTTTGCTGTGCACCGCCTCCGCGGGCACTCGCCTCATCCTGCAAAAGGTATTTCGGCCGATGAACCGCCTGATGGATTGGCTGCAAGGCCTGCACCCCGACGGCGAAGTCCCTCCGATAGAAAATTCGATGAACATACGCGAGTTCCGCCTGTTGGGCGAAGCGGCTTATGACATGGCAAGCCGCAGCCACCGGGCTTACGAAGAGCAAAAGCAGTTCATCGAGAACGCCTCGCACGAATTGCAAACGCCTTTGGCCATCGCACGCGGAAAACTGGAATTACTGGCCGAGAATGACAGCGCGACGGAGGAGCAGCTTAAAGAATTCGATGCAATCTACACGACACTGGGGCGCGCCGTCAAGCTGAACCGCGCTTTGCTGCTCTTGTCCCGTATCAAGAACGGTCAATACACCGAAACCGAAGATGTATCCCTCGACGAGCTGTTGGACGAAGTGCTTCCCGACCTCGCAGAAGTTTATGCGCATAGACAAATCAAGATAGAGCGCGCGCAGGAGGAATTTCCCTTTGTCATTCGCTGCAACCCCTCTCTCGCCCATATTTTGGTTACAAATTTAGTGAAAAACGCCCTGCTCCACAGTCCGCAAGGCGGTCGGCTTCTGATTATCACGACGCGCGCCTCGCTCACCCTGAAAAACAGCGGCACATCCCCGCTCGACGCCTCGAAACTGTTCAAACGATTTGCCCACAGCGCGGATCGCAAGAAGGAATCGACCGGTTTGGGACTGGCCATAAGCGACGCAATCGCCGCCGGCTGTTCCCTCCGTCTGACATACCGCTGGGAGGAAGGAATGCACGTATTTTCGTTGGTTAAATAATGCAAAACGGGAGAAACGGGCCGATTTTTCCCATTTTTTCCCAAAATGCACCGGTTACTTTGCCAAATAAAAAGCGAAAAGAGAGTATTAACCCTTCAAAAGATATATTTATGAAAAAAATTCTGACCTTTCTGCTGGTGATCATGTCTGTTCAGTTCGGCTTGGCCCGCAATGTCATCACCATGAACCCTAAAGAACTCCCGGAAGCGGCCCAGACGTTCCTGAAACAGTATTTTGAAAACCGCCAAATCTCCTACATCAAAGTAGAGAGCGAATTTCTGTCTAAAAAATACGAAGTGGTGATGACCGACCGCACAAAAATAGAATTCGACGGGAAGGGGAACTGGGAGGAAGTGGATTGCAAACGCAGCGAACTGCCGAAGACACTCGTTCCCGACTATATCCAACGCTTTGTCAGCGAGCAATATCCGGGCGTGACCTACCGCAAGATAGAACGCGACCGCGGAGAGATCGAAGTGGAGCTGAGCAACCGGCTTTCGCTGAAATTCGACAAAAAAGGCCGGCTGACAGACATCGACGACTGACGCGCCCTGCCGACGGCGGGAAACATGTACGATAAAGGCTTTGCGGCGACGCCGCAAAGCCTTTATTGCATCGCGGACATCACATCGGCTTGTAATCCTTGCTTAATCCGCCTTCGCTTGTCTCCTTGTAGAGCGAAGGCAAGTCATTTCCCGTCTGCTTCATCACCTCGACGACCTTATCGAACGACACGCGGTGCATGCCATCGGTGAACGACGAGTAGAGATTGGCATCCAATGCACGCGCGGCAGCGTAAGCATTGCGTTCGATGCAAGGTATCTGCACCAATCCGCATACGGGGTCGCACGTCATGCCTAAATGATGCTCCAGCCCCATTTCGGCCGCATATTCAATCTGTGCTGGACTTCCTCCGAACAACTGGTTCGCAGCCGCCGATGCCATAGAACAGGCAGTCCCCACTTCGGCCTGACATCCGGCTTCAGCGCCCGAAATAGACGCATTCTGTTTCACGATATTCCCGATGAGACCGGCTGTAGCCAGCGCACGCATGATACGGACGTCGGAAAACTCGTGGCTCTGCTGGAGATGGTAGAGCACGGCAGGCACCACCCCACAAGATCCGCACGTAGGCGCCGTCACGATGGTACCTCCGACGGCATTCTCCTCGCTCACGGCGAGGGCGTAGGCGAAGACCAAACCGCGACTTTGCAGTGAAGTCTTGTAGCCTCGCGCACGAATATAGTAGGTCGATGCCTTGCGGCGCAGGTTCAGCGGGCCGGGCAGTACTCCCTCATTCTCCAACCCGCGACGGACGGAGGCCTTCATCGTTTCCCACACTTCGGCCAAATAGTCCCAAATATCACTCTCCTCGCACTCTTTCACATATTCCCAGTAACTTTTGCCGGTACGTTCACACCAGTGCAGGATCTCAGTCAAATGAGTCATTTCATAAACATCGGGAGTATTGACCGAAGCCGCTCCGTCACTTTCTTCGGCCAACGTTCCTCCACCGATACTGAATACGGTCCACGAGTCGGTCTCCTTGCCTTCGGCATCCAAAGAAACAAATTTCATTCCATTGGGGTGGAACGGGAGAAAAATCTTGGGTTCCCAAATAATCTCCACCGGCGCAACAGGCTGAAGCGTGTCAGTAATAGCCACATTAGTCATGTGCCCTTTACCCGTAGCAGCCAGACTGCCGTAGAGCGTTACTTTGAATGCAGCAGCTTCAGGATGCCGTTGCAGAAAGATTTCGGCAGCCTTACGCGGTCCCATTGTGTGGCTGCTCGAAGGTCCCGTGCCGATACGGTAAAGTTCTTTAATTGATTTCATCAGAGTAAATGATTTATGGATTAATATATTATAAGTCTACCACCGTAATGCCCGCTCCACCAAACTGGACATGTTCATCCTGAAAATGGCGGACACCGGGTACCGTCTGCAAATATTGCCGGATGAGAGTGCGCAGAATGCCTGTTCCTGTGCCATGCAAGATGCGTACACGCGACACTCCCACCAAAATCGCATCGTCAATAAAATAGGTCACCGCCTGCAAAGCCTCGTCGCCACGCATACCGCGCACATCAATATCCTGTTTGAAAGCCAGTTTTTTCTCATACATGCTGTCCTGCGTCTGACTGCTGACGAAAGTTGCCTTGCCATGCCCCGATGCCGTTTGCGGACGTGCCTGCGTCACTTCCAGCCGATCCAGCCGAACAGTCGTCTTCAGGCTGCCAAAGGCCACAACGGCACTTTTTCCACCCACTTCCATTACTTCACCCACCGCAGTCTGTCCCTTGATGCGTACATGGCAACCGGGCACAATAGCCTCCAAACGTTCGGCTTCCAGACGTGCCTGCCGGGCAGCCTGCTCTTCGGGCGAAAGAGCGGGCGCTCCCACCTGCCGATTCTTCTTTTCTTTCCTGCGATTCTGCTTTTCCCTCAGTTTCTCCATCTTGCGGGCTATTTTCTCTTCCAGCTCACGGTTGGTCTGCTCCTCGATATTTGCACGGAAGTCTGTCAGTTCCTGACGTGCCAGCCGTGTCTTTTCTTTCTCGGCCTGCGACTCCTTGATAGTCCGTATGGTGTTCTCGATACGTGCATTGGCCTCCTGCATCAGGTGTTCGGCTTCTTCACGCGCCTTTTTCAATATTTCCTTCCGCTCTTTCTGCAACGTTTCCATTTCTGCCTGATAGCGGGCGATGGTTTCTTCCATCTGCTTCTCACGCTGCCGAATATTCTGACGCTTAGTCTCCCAGTAACGCTTGTCGCGCACGATGTCCTGCAGGTACTTGTCACTTTGAATGTATTCGCTGCCCACAATTTCCGACGCATCGGCAATGACATCTTCGGGCAAACCTATCTTGCGGGCTATCTCGACGGCAAACGAACTGCCCGGATTGCCTATCTGCAACTGGAAAAGCGCCTGCATCAGGTGGCGGTCGTAGAGCATGGCTCCGTTCACGACTCCTTCGTGGTTCTCGGCAAAGTGTTTCAAATTCTGATAATGAGTCGTGATAACACCGAAAGTCCGCTTCTGATTGAAACGCTTCAATACAGCCTCGGCAATGGCACCGCCAATCTGCGGCTCCGTTCCTCCACCAAATTCATCAATGAGAATGAGACTGCGACCGTCGCATTGCTTCATCATGATTTTCATGTTCGTCAGATGGGACGAATAGGTACTCAGATCGTCTTCTATCGACTGCTCGTCACCGATATCAATGAAGATACTGCCGAAAATACCTACGTGGCTACGTTCATGCATAGGCACGGGCAATCCGCATTGCAACATATACTGCAACAACCCCACCGTTTTCAAGCAGACAGACTTTCCTCCTGCATTCGGGCCTGAAATGATAAGGATGCGACGCTGACCGTCCAGTTCAATGTCCAACGGCACCACCTTCTTGCCGTGACGTGCCAGGGACAGCTGCAACAATGGATGTACGGCCTGTCTCCAGTCTATCACCTGCCTGTTTTCAATAGCCGGTTTCAAGGCCGAGATCTGTATGGCAAACAATGCCTTGGCGCGGATAAAGTCTATTTCTGCCAGAAACTCGTATGACAACAATACACCGGGAATCTGCGGCCGCATCCGATTGGAGAAATCCGTCAGAATCCGAATGATTTCCCGACGTTCGTCGCTTTCCAGTTCGCGAATACGGTTATTGGCTTCCACCACCTCGGCAGGCTCGATGAACACCGTTTTTCCGCTCGCCGATTCGTCATGGACAATTCCCCTGATCTTTCGCTTCAAGGCAGGCGCCACAGGGATGACCAGACGCCCGTCGCGCATAGTCGGTGCCACGTCTTTGTCTACCACTCCCTCGCTCTGTGCATTACGCAAGATGCTATTCAACGACCGCGAAATGCTCCCCATCGTAGAAGCCAGTTCGCGTCGAATACGGGCCAGCTCAGGCGAAGCATTGTCCTTGATTTTACCATAGGGGGAAAGAATATCATCAATACGTGCAATGATTTGCGGAAAGACCTCCATATCACCGGCCAACCTGCTCAGACAAGGATAGGGCACGTCCTCTCCTTCCGTTTCCTGCCAGCTGCCATCTCCGGCCTTCAGGAAACGTACAATATCACGTATCGTCTCCAACGACCGCTTCAAATCGAACAATTCCTGTTCGTCCAGATACATGCCTTCCACCCGTATACGGCGAAGAGCCGGACGTACATCAAAAAAATATTGAGCCGGAAAGTTATCTTCTTCCTGCAGGATACGTATCAATTCACCGGTTTGTTCCAGTCGTTCGTTCACCTCGTTATATTGGTCGGTGAAGGCCATTTCAGTGACCCGTTCTTCACCTAAGGTACTGAGGCACTTTTCCTTCAACAGCTGTCTGACCTGGTCGAAACCTATCTTCTGTTCAAAATTCTGCGGATATATCATGAGGGATAAGCCTGTCATTTCGCGTGCAAAAGTACGATTTATTCATGAAAAAACAGCCGGATTGTTTGCTGTTTTAAAAATGATTTGTACCTTTGCACCGCTTCTGAAAACAGAGGCACTCCCCGATGGAGTTTTGGAGAGGTGGCAGAGTGGTCGATTGCGGCGGTCTTGAAAACCGTTGTGCTGCGAGGCACCCGGGGTTCGAATCCCTGTCTCTCCGCTTCTAATGCTGAATAGCAGCGAATTGCAAAATAAGTACCCAATTTTACACCCAAGAATGTAAAGTTGGGTGTTTTAGTATTATTTAAGTATTGGGATGTGAAAAAATAATGCTTGCGAAAAGACTATGCTCTTTTTCGCAAGCATTTATTGTAAATTGTTTCACTATTTTATCAGCGAAGTGACGATTTCGTTTTCAAAGAACACATAAGTATATGAATCGTACATCCATTCCTCTTTGTTTCCTTGTTTCTGTACAGAAGCAGGTTTGCCGAATGCCAATAAACATTCTTGCTTACTCATGCCTTTTACGACTTCCTTATTTTTGATTTCCGCCCAATGGGTGATGACAGGTGCCGAATTAGCAGATATTGCCTCCAACATCCGCTTGACTGTTTCTTTATAAAGTGCCGCAAAATTATTCAAGTATTCCTTGTGCTTCGGCTTCTTTTCAGGTTGCAGCTTCTCAAAAGCGAGCCGTTTCACTAATTTTATAACGTTGGTTTCAGCCTCGTAGGTGATATTTGAAGCTAAAATCGTGATAATATTGTCTGCGACTTTGACTGAAAACAGACAACGGTAACGAGATGCATCTTCAGAATTAGTCTGTACAAATTCCAGTAGGTACTGTTTTTTGTCATAATCTATTTCAAAAGTGCCTTTATCTTCCTCCGTTTCCGTATTCCCTACCTCTCTATTTTCAATCATCCACAAAAGAGCATTCAAGAAAATACCCTCTGCCGAAGCCGGCTTGTCTAAGGTATGAAATTCGGAAATGACGATGTTCCCCTTTACCTCTGAGTAAGGAGAAGAAACTTGTGCCCTCACAAGCAGAGGGCACAAGAAAAATAAAACATAGATGATATTATGTCTGAAAATCATCGCTTTATTTCAATTTTAATGATACTACCTTATTTTTCTTGAGGTTATTTTTTCATAATACTCTTCAACTTCATCACCATTTTTCCAAATATCTCTTCTTTCAATTATCAGTTGATTGGAAGTTAGTTTAACAATAGTACTACTATCATCCTCATCCGCATCGCCAACACTAACAATATAAAGTTTATTTCCTTTTACTTGATATACACCTTCACCATCGTCATCTACTACCCAACTTCCTTTATAATATATATATCTCGTGCAAGTTCCATCTTCGAAAAATTCCACTCTAGCATAATCCGAACCTTCAGATTCGGCATTAATATTCTCATTCCAAGTATCCTTTTTACCATCAAAAATCTCATAACCTTCAGCATGAACTGGGTCCCATAGACCAATCAAATTAGATGCTGAACCAACACTTTCTTCATCATCATCTGAACAGGAAACAAAGCAAATAGGCAAAAGCATTAAGATGCTTACCAACCAGAAAAAACTAATTTTCTTCATCTTTTTTGTTTTTAGTGTTTGATATAAAAACCGATACCGACTCTCGTTACTTGCAAATCGGTATCGGAAATTGTTGCAAGGAATTAGAATGCGTAACCTAAACTAATCATCCAGTTTTTTTCTTTTGCTTCGTTTTGTTTTACTAAACCATTCTGATAGGTAATGTTAAAGTTCAGCTTTTGATACCAAACCCCTATGCCAAACTGAAGACCGGCACTGAAACGGTCATAATCTTCAAGATCACCTAAATTGCAGCTTTCTTCCTCCCCGTAGTATTTCTCTTTATATTTCCCAAATACGTCATAGTTGGCAAACCCACCAACGCGCGCGTCAATGGCAATGTCATCATTCACTTTATATTTGTAGCCGAATGTTATAGGTATTTCCAACTTGTTGGCATTTAGCTTCTCCTCTACATCGTCGTAGCTATATTTCCAGCCTTTGGTAGCCAACTGCAAACCGGAGTTCCAAAAAACACCGTTACTACCAATAGGACGGTCAAAGGCAATACCGACATTGTAACCGAAAACAGCATCGGGACCGTCTCCTTCGTCAACACTAAAATTCGCAATATTGGCACCTGCTTTTATGTACCATACAATACCGGATTTGGCTTTCTTGAATGAAGTACTTGTAACAACTTGTGCACTTACAGTAGCAGTCATGAATGTGATCACCACAAAAAATAAAAACTTTTTCATTGTTCTGATAATTAATTGTTTAATAATGTATTATTTGATTTTTTCAAGATATGATATATTCAAAATCAGTTTACCGCATCTGAATTTTTTGCTTTATTACCTCCTAAAGATTGCGAAGGATTTACTACATTGTATCTATATCTTGTTCCATACACTTCTTCTATCCATTTGTAATCTTCTTCTTTTTCAGCCACTTTCCAGTTTTCATATTTGGCAGGGAAGCCTATCACTGTGATCTCGATGCCTTTTTTCGCAGTCCGAATATCAAAGGTCGGGGCGACGATAACATCCGCATCCATTTTTTGTGCAGTAAGATACAGCGCATTGACTTTCAGGTTTTCCACATCTTGTACGGTCATTTTGTAAATATCCACTTCGGGAAAAGGCCAAACAGCCTTCTGCCTTTCATTGGTGGTAACATGTAAATCTACTACCAACGGACGTACAAAAACCTGCTGTTGAGGTTCAATCATGCGGCTTTGGGATTGTCTATATTCCCCCTTAGACTGTGCTGCCGCATTCTGTGACAATCCGAAAAGGACAGCCACGAAAGCTAAAAGAAAAGAAATCTTTTTCATTAGAAATAGAAATTGCCCGCAATTCCCCAGACGGATTTTAGCAAAAGAAGAGGCGTGGGAACTGTTTTAATTTCTTATCTGTTTCGAGGTATCGCCAAACACCCACCATTCAAATAATAGACAGCCCACACCTTTATGGATATACTTTCCTCTCAACGGGGCAACGTATATACAAAAGAGGTGAGCGTTTTGTTGTCTATTACTCTTGAATGGCTTTGAAAATTGGCGATTTTCGAAACAAGAATAATATTACTAAAAACGCTCTTCGATATATGTATATCTTACCTATTCTTTTGCAAAAATGGATAAGACGTTGCAAAGAAAAAGATTTTTTGAATAATCAGCAAATTTTAATGATGTTTTTTTCGTCTATCATCTTTTGGGTTTATCCTCTCCACTTTGGGGTGTAAGCCTACACTCCGTTTTTCTTTGAGTTCCTAAAACTTCTTTTTTAAACCATTCGAGTATGGGCATTCTATCAATACACAGCCGGAAATTTTTATCGAAATATTATTTAACGTGAGTCCGATGAAATCAAACAATCCTACCCTATTTATTGCTATTTCCACTCGCTATTCCCTTACTCCGCCACGCAGCACTTCCTGAAGTCCCGACGCAGTGCTGCGTGAGGGTGTCATGCAGTGCTGTATGGGGAGATGACGAAGCACTTCGTCAGCAGGTCAGCAAGCACGGCGTCAGAACGGAAAGAATTGCCCGTGAAAAAAAGAGGAAGAAAAACGGGGTTTTGGCACGAGTAAAATAGTCCTGTCGCACTAAATATCACATTCTCAGCAAGTTACTGCGACGGTGACAGGAGCTGTACAAACTTTATGAAATACAATAAAAAATAGGCTGCCTTTAAAGGCAAGGTATTTTTTATTTTTTCACGGAAATGTTTACCAAAGACCCTAAGGTGTCGCACTATTTTATTGATAATCTGATATTTAGTGTGACAGGACTATTTTGGGCCCTCCCGAATCTTCCAAAAATGATAAAAATTCAACGGGTGCACGTTATTTATAAACTACTTTTTGTTCAGAGTAATTTATGAGCCAATCTAAATCAGAATGAATCAGAGATGATAGAAGACGGGAATTTATTCCTACGTACAACAAGCCGTATTTCTTGCACTTACATTTAAACAGCATCATTCTGCACTATAAATGTAACGCTTTTATCGCCAAATGCACTATCTTTGTCGGTATGAACGAAGACGAATACAGAACCATAGCCGCTCCTGCCGAAGGTATTTATACGGAGAAGCGGAGCAAATTCATCGCCATTGCCTTGCCCGTGCACACGGTGGACGAAGTAAAGGCTTTGCTGGAGGAATATCAGAAGAAGTATTACGATGCCCGCCATGTGTGTTATGCCTACATGCTCGGCTCCCGGCGCAAGGACTTCCGGGCAAACGACAACGGCGAGCCGTCGGGCACGGCCGGAAAGCCTATCTTAGGACAGATAAATTCCAACGAACTGACGGACATTCTTATCATTGTGGTGCGCTACTTCGGAGGTATCAAGTTAGGGACGAGCGGGCTGATTGCGGCTTACAAGACTGCCGCCGCCGAAGCTATTGCCGCCGCCGAAATCGTGGAGAAGACGGTGGACGAATGCGTCTGCCTCCGGTTCGAATATCCTTTTATGAACGACGTGATGCGGGTGGTCAAGGAAGAAGGGCCCGATATTGTGGAACAGGGTTACGACACGGGTTGCCGCATGACACTCCGCATACGCAGCTCCCTGATGCCGCGCCTACGGGCACGGCTGGAGAAGGTGGAGACGCTGAGAATAGAGGAATAGGAAATTACATACGTATTACTCGTCGGTTGAATTAAATTTCTAAATATTTATAAATGAAACAGTTGTACAAATCACAGATTATTAGTAAATTAGTGGTAACCAAACTACTATATACTATCGCACTGCTTATGCGCAACTACATAACAAATTTCATAAGGATTCTCGGAATCTGCAAGGACATGGCTGTTGCCATAGATGGTTCCGAGGATGTATTCTGTATTGACTCCAAACCGGTAAAAAGCTGCCGGAACGCACGGGCGAAACGCTGCGCTATGGGTCGCGACAATATCGACGCGGCCCCTGATTGGGCAGATAAAATATTCGCTAATTTAATTCAACCAACAGGTAAGCTATGGTGTATTCTATCTATCAATCGGAAATAGAACAATTGGATGTCCAAATAGCAAGGCTTCGCAGGAAGAGCAATGTCTATTTGTTGGCGAAACTATTTTTCTTTGGTACAAGTGCATTCTTTGTCTATCTCGCTATAAAACATTTCACTTGTCTGAATCTGGCAAGTGCCGGTTCATTTTTTGCAGCTTATCTATCTGCTTGCGTATTGGACAGCCGTTGTCAGAAAATCAGCGATGGGCTGAAACGTAAAAAGTCTGTCTGTAAGAATGAACTGGCCTATCTGGAAGGCGACTTTACGCCATTTCCTTCGGGAGAGGTTTATATCAATCCCGAACATGAATACTCGTTTGATTTGGATCTATTCGGCCCGAGTTCCTTATTTAACCGGATGAACAGATGTGTCACCCGGAAAGGAAGCGACAGGTTGGCTGAGAAGCTGACAAATCTCTGTCAGGATGAGCAGGAAATTCTCCTCAATCAGGCGGCCATCGCAGAATTGGCAGATAACTTCAGTTGGCGTATCAGGTTTATGGCGAACAGGTTCATTCCAGATAATCTTCAGCTGCTTTCAGAGTTGGCTTCAGAAAATCAAAAACACAGCTTTCTCCTGCGTTCCGCCATTCCTGCTGTTTGCGTAGGACTGACAATTCTTGCTTTCCTGTCGGCTTTATTCAAGCTGGTTGGCTGGCAATATTTTATGGTATTCTTCCTCTTGAATCTTGGCTGCTCGATTTTGTTCTTTCGCAAGACATTAACGGCCAATATCAGTATAGGTAAGATTTATCAAGAGCTCGTTGCATATATAGAGGTCTTAAATGACATACAGGATGCCAGATTCAAAGCCACGGTATTGGTCAATTTACAAAAAGGTTTGTTTTCCCCTTCAGCAAACAGCTTGAAGGCCTTCGCTGAATTGTCGCGCTTGCTGAATCTGTTCGATCAGCGGGGAAATGCCATTTTCTATATTCTTTTCAATGGCTTCTTCTTGTTTGATATTTTACTGTTGAAGCGTATCATCCAGTGGGAGAAAAAACACCTGGTGCACATGGAAAAATGGATCCATTGCATATCGGAAATAGATGCTTTGGTCAGTCTGGCCAATTATTCGTTCAATCATCCTTCCAACACCGCAGCAGAAATACTTCCAGTCCAGGATGAAAGGGTGATTGAAGTCATGAATATCTATCACCCTTTTCTGGCATATAAGCAAGCCGTTCCCAATAGTTTTACACTCAGAAAGAAACATGTGGCTATCGTGACCGGAGCCAATATGGCAGGGAAAAGTACTTTCCTGCGAGCCATCGGGCTCAATTATATATTGGCTTGTAATGGGGTGCCTGTATGCGCAACCTCTTTCAGGTTCTCTATCGTTACGTTGTTCTCCAGCATGCGGACAACAGACAATCTGTCAAAGGATATCTCTTATTTCAATGCAGAACTTCTTCGTTTGAAGCAACTCATACAGCATGTAAAATCCAATTCATATACCCTTATTATTCTGGATGAGATTCTGAAAGGTACGAACTCTAAAGACAAGCTGGAAGGCTCCATCGTTTTCCTGCGCGAGATCATACGTCATAATGTAGCGGCATTGATCGCTACACATGATTTGGAGTTGGCAAAACTGGAGAACGAGAACAGAGAGGTGTTCAGCAATTATTGTTTTGAAATAGCCCTTTCCAAAGACATTGAATACACCTATCGTATAGCCAAAGGGGTAGCAAAGAATCTAAACGCTTCTTTTCTGTTGAAAAACATATTGGATGAAATCAGAAACTAAAAGAGAGAGCCTTTCGGTGTGTTGCCGTAGGGCTCTCTCTTTTTCTAAAACTTAAGACTATCAATTTCTGTTGTCATTCCCGTGCGCACGGTGAACGAAGTAAAGGCTTTGCTGGAGGAATATCAGAGTCAGAACTCGCTCGTGAAGTGGAACTTGATGTGCTTGAAATCCATCTGCGCAATCTGAAGCACGTAGCCGGAATCGGCCAAAAAGACATCGCGGCCCTCGCGGTCTTTGGCCATGTATTGGTATTTGCGCTTCTTGAAGGCCTCGAGTTCGGCAGGGTCATCGCTTTCTATCCAGCAGGCCTTGTAGAGGCTCACGGGCTCCCAGCGGCACTTGGCATTGTATTCGTTCTCCAAGCGGTACTGGATAACTTCGAACTGGAGCTGCCCCACAGTACCGATAATCTTGCGCCCGTTGAACTGGTTGATGAACAACTGAGCCACACCCTCGTCCATCAGCTGGTCGATGCCCTTGGCCAGCTGCTTCTGCTTCATAGGGTCGGCGTTCTCGATGTACTTGAACATCTCCGGCGAGAAACTGGGCAGGCCTCGGAAGTGAAGTTCTTCACCCTCGGTCAGGGTGTCGCCAATCTTAAAGGTACCGTTGTCCGGCAAGCCGATGATGTCGCCCGCCCAAGCCTCATCAACAGTGGTCTTGCGCTGAGCCATGAACTGCGTGGGGCTGGAGAAGCGCATCATCTTGGCGTGACGCACATGATAGTAGGGCGTGTTGCGCGAGAACTTGCCAGAGCACACTTTGCAGAAGGCGATGCACGAACGGTGGTTGGGGTCGATGTTGGCCGTAATCTTGAAGATGAAGCCGGTGAACTTGGGTTCATCAGGCTGCACATCGCGCTCCTCAGCCTTAACGGGACGAGGGCTTGGGGCTATTTCGACGAAGCAATTCAGAAGTTCTTCGACACCAAAGTTGTTCAGGGCCGAGCCGAAAAATACGGGAGCCACTTCGGCCTTGAGATAGTCGTCGACATTGAATTCGGGATAGACACCTTCGATGAGTTCCAACTCGCTGCGCAGGCGGTCGGCCAAATCGGTGCCGATATGCCGGTCCAGCTCCTCGGTGTGAATATCTACGGCCACTTTCTCCGTCACCACCTGCTTGGAGGGCTGGAAGAGATTAAGATTCTGCTCATAGATGTTATATACGCCCTTAAAGCGAACGCCGCTCTCGATGGGCCACGTCAGGGGACGCACATGGATGTAAAGCTCTTCTTCGAGCTCGTCCAGCAGGTCAAAGGGATCCTTGGCCTCGCGGTCCATCTTGTTGACAAAGATAATGACAGGAGTGTTGCGCATGCGGCACACTTCCATGAGTTTGCGCGTCTGTGTCTCCACACCCTTGGCGCCGTCCACCACAATGATGACGCTATCCACAGCGGTCAGTGTGCGGTAAGTGTCTTCGGCAAAGTCCTGATGGCCCGGAGTATCGAGGATGTTGACTTTGTAGTCCTTGTAGTCGAACTCCATGACGGAGGTGGTGACGGAGATACCGCGCTGTTTCTCGATGTCCATCCAGTCGGATGTGGCGGTCTTCTTGATTTTATTGCTCTTTACGGCACCGGCCACCTGTATCTGTCCGCCGAAGAGCAGGAGCTTCTCGGTGAGCGAAGTCTTACCGGCATCGGGGTGCGCGATGATTGCAAACGTTCGTCTTCTTTCGATTTCTTGATTTGTTGCCATACTTTCTTATCAGGTATAGATTACACGGATTTTCATGAAGGGAGTTTATTCTAATAAGTGTAATCCATACCAAATATTACATTTTCAATTTTCAACTTTCCATTTTATATTTCTCCAGGCATGCCGCCAACGACACCTCCCAGTGCGGGATGTCGATGCCATAGGTTTGCTTGATGCGGGTTTTGTCGAGCACGGAGTAGTGCGGACGGGGTGCCTTGGCCGGATACTCATCCGTGTGCAGGGGGCTTACGCGGCAAGTGGTGATGCCTGCCAGGCGATGGATAGCCACAG
Organism: uncultured Bacteroides sp.; assembly: GCF_947632445.1. GTDB lineage: Bacteria > Bacteroidota > Bacteroidia > Bacteroidales > Bacteroidaceae > Bacteroides. Next base: position 37,283 of record NZ_CANRPM010000019.1, read on the forward strand.
TGAAGTCGTACCACGAACACACGCCTTCGTTGCTAAAGTGGTAGATACCGGGCACGATACCTTGTTTGATAGCAGCAAAGATGGCACGGGCTAAGTCGGCCGCATAAGTGGGCGTACCTATCTGGTCGAACACAACGCCCAGCGACTCGCGCTCGCGACCTAAGCGGAGCATGGTCTTCACGAAGTTGTTGCCGAAAGTGGAGTAGAGCCAGGCAGTACGCACAATCATGGCACGGCTACACTTCTGCATCACGGCCTCTTCGCCCGCCAGTTTGGTACGTCCGTAGACGGAGTTGGGACAAGGTGCATCGTCCTCGCGATAGGGCACGTGTCCCGTTCCATCGAACACGTAGTCGGTGGACACTTGAATAAGGGCGGCACCCACAGCTTCGGCGGCTTCGGCCAAATAGCCGGGTGCCAAGTGATTCAAACGGTCGCACAAGTCGGGATTGTCCTCGGCCTTGTCTACGGCCGTGTAGGCGGCACAATTCACCACTACGTCAATCCGGTGACCAGAGACGAAAGCGTGTACAGCAGCGGCATCGCAAATGTCCAACTCCTGCACATCGGTAAAGAAATAAGTATGTTGCGGATAGGCGGCGGAGAGCACACGCATCTCATTGCCAAGTTGACCGTTGGCACCGGTTATCAGAATATTCATATCAATCGTCCAATTTAAGTTCTCCCTTTTTGTCCTTGTTATAATAGTCGGCCAGCATCGAGATAAAAGCACTCACAGCTTCCATCGCCTTAGCTGTCCCCTCGCTAATCTCCTTCTTTTGCAAGCGCAGAAGCAAGACACCGTAGAGGGCTTCGAAGCAGGTCTCCAGCTCAGGTTCGTCCTTGTGTCCGTTACGTTGGCGAAGTTCCACGATGAAGGGCAGGGCCTTGAAGTAGGCCGCGTTGTAGAAGGGATACTTCGTGGAGGCCAGCAGGGCACCGTGCAGTTCGGTGAGGTTCTGGATGACGTTGCGGTTAATCTGAAAGTGTCCTTTCTCCACCACACCCTCAGTACGCATCATATCACACAAGTTGGCATACCACTCTTCGAGTGCAGGACGCTGGCTTTCGGGATAGCGGCTGATGACCTGCGTGCGCAAGCGGTCGATGTCGCATCCGTTGGCACGTATCAGATCCTCCACCTGCCACATGTATATCAAGTAACCGGCAATGTTCTGTTCTTTTAGCTTTTTAGCGATTATCATCTCCGTTGACAACTAATACAATGATTCTCCCATTAATGTGAACACCAAGCCCAGTATCGACACGATGGCTACGATACTGCCAATTACACGGTTCAATACCCAAATGCCGCGCAAATTGAAGCGGGCACGTACTTTATTGACAAAATAAGTAATGCCAAACCACCACGAAAGAGCCCCCAAGGCAATGGCCAGATAGCCCGTGACGGCTTCGAACAGGAGTACGCCCGGACTAATGAACGCAAAGCGGGCGAAAAGTCCAACAAATAACAGAATGATAAGCGGATTGGAGAGCGTAACAAAAAACGCCGTGATGAAATTATGCAAATACGTACCTTTATTGGTAGATACGGGACGAAGCGAATGTACCGGATTGCTTCGGAAGGTATAGATACCGAAAGCCAGAAGCAGGGCGCTACCGAAGAGCTGAAGGTAAAAAATATTCTTATTGACATAGTCAAACACAAAACTCATGCCATATCCCGTCAGAAGGGCATAAAAAATATCGCTCATTGCGGCACCGATACCCGTGACGAAACCATACCAACGGCCCTTGTTCAATGTGCGTTGGATGCATAATACACCCACAGGGCCCAGCGGTGCCGAAACAATAACGCCGATAATAAAGCCCTTCCACAAGATACTGACTATGGTCTCCAACTGAATCATGGATGCAAAGATAGTGCAAACCAAGGGAAGTACAAAAGCGAAAACGGAGTTTTTGACTTTTTACATCACCGGTGCAGCCCTTCTCCATACCGCGCTTTCTTGCAAGGCAAACCGCCCACACTCCGCATACGTATAGGCTAACATTTTATTTCATTTTAAGATCTTTCATTCTTCCCATCTTCTTCCTCCATGACTTCTATCAGGAAACTAACGGGGCGGAAGCCGTCGTTACACGAAATCATGGCCGAACGCCCGTTCTTCATCCATCCGTCATACAAATCCGTTGCCCCATAGGCTAAAGCCATCACAAAAGGCGACATACTTTGCCAGGCGCTCTCACAAAGTCCTTTCGGCTTTTCCCAACCATTGGCTATGAACACCTGCCCTTCTTCTACATCGCAAGCGTGCTCCAGCGGGTTCTCATACCGATCCATCAGATCTTTGTAACAAGCTTTACGCATGACGGTGATTTTAATTTTCCTCATATTCGTATCTATCAAATCAACAATGGAAGTTGCCAACTACAGTCCTTCTAATAACTCATTTCATTGTTTATATCTATTCAAATTCTATCAATCAGTTTCCTTTTCCTTGGCATAAAGCAGGGCATTGAGTTCTTTTTGGGTAAGAGGTTCGAGCAGTTGTTGCTTTTCCAGCTCCTCCATTTCTTTCTTGAAACGGTCTCTCATTTCGGTAGTCATTTCGTAGGTGTAGTTCCCATAATCGCCATAGGAAAGTTTAAGGATTCGGAAGAAACCGAACGCCTCAAAATAGGGATAAAGATTTTTTCCAGAAAGCAAAGAGGCACCCCGTATAAAATTCAATTGAAATGGAACCACATTTTCGTGTCTGTTCAAGTTCTTCAGTTCGGGATATTCCTTTTCGGAGTTTCTCATCTTTTCATATAAATCGGGATAGAAGTCAGGATAACCGTTTTGGGTAAAGTAGCATTGTAATTTCCAGAACGGGACTAAGCGTTCGAAGACATCTGTTTCCAAATAGCTGATTGCTTTATCTGGATTATCCTTACAGGATGAAATAATGGAATCATTCATCCCCGCATTTCTTCGAGCGACACTCACTGTACCGGCTTTACCATCTTCCAAGAAAATTTCTTCCGCGTTGAAAAATGCCTTCTCCAATCTGTTTTTGTATCCAAAAGCCTGTGTACAATATCTCGTACAGATGTTGTTGCTGGTTTCACCCAGCCCACCCCATGAGAGATAGGTCTGCAACTGATGCACATGTCCAACTTCATGACTAAATCCCCAACAAGTATCTTCATCTTTTGTCCGCATGTGGACAGGATTGGCTACCCGATTCATCGTATCGAACTTGAAGGCTACACCATCACCGTCGCGGAACATGTAATATCCATAGTTGACACGGGCAAAGATTTTATTTTCCGTAATGTGATTGTATTTTTTCCAACCGATGATTTCGTGCTGCTTGGAAACCAGTTGTTCGTACACCTCGATAAGTTCCTTGCCCTGGCCGGCAGCATACGTTTTCAAATCTTCTACCGGGTAGGCAAGATGTATATTGCTCCCTGTTGCATCAAATATAGGATACACCGCATTGGCCAGCATGCTGTTCCACTCTTCATTGGTATTTACGGAAGCGTCGAAATATCCGTTGACCTCTCCCGTAACAAAATGCACTTTTACCGTATTCTCCTTTTCAGGATTGTCGAAGTAGTAATCCATGTAGGCAAGTCCTGTCCATTCAGACGTTTTTTCGATCTGGTTAATCCCGTTTTTAAGTCTGAATCTTTCAAAATGGAGGCTCCAATCTCTATTGCCCTGATTGGGGGCATAGAGTTCGGCAACTTTCACTCCAAGTTTGCTTCCTTCCTTCAAACCATCTACAATTATGATATGTTTTCCAGGTTTAAATACAATCCCAGTAACATGCTGATAGGTACTGTAACCGTTTCCGATATGCAACAATTTTCCCAATGCTTTCGGGCTGTATATAGGTTTAAAGGAATTTATACGAAACTTTGTATCATACTGTCCGCTATATAAAGCCATGGCCAAATTCCTTAATTCTTCGTTAGAACAGGATTTAATTTTTCTTTTTCCTACTCCTTTGTTCAGCGTTGTACACAAAGGATCGGCAAATAATTCCTTTGCAACTTTCTCAAGGCCCTCTTTCTCTTCACTTATGCCCCTATAGACCTGACATCTTTCAAAATTATTTACTTTTTTCTCAGACGCTTGTTCTATGGCAAAACAATTTAAAGTAATGCCAAAACACAATAAGAAACTTATTTTCTTCATAGATCAGTTAGAAATATTAACGTTAATAAATAGATACCGCTTTTTTCATGTTTCTTTACTATAAAAGATTTAGTAGCCCATTCCGTTCTTTCAGCTGCCACCGATTTTCTTTATAGTCCCATACGTTTTTCATGGATACCACAAAATTAGCAAAAGTTCTTCATCTTCTTCTGTTTTTATAAGAATTAATATTATGAAGAAAAGATACAATGCTTTCTCACAACAAAAGCAATGCTTTGCATCCAAGAAAGCATTGCTTTATTAAAGGTGAAATGAATACCTGTATATAGGCCTGCACCATCCACTACATCAGGTTGCTGGCCAGTTCGCTCAGCTCGCTGCGCTCTCCTTTCACAAGATTGACGTGGGCAAAGAGATGTTGGTTACGCATGTGGTCAATCATGTACACAAGGCCATTTGACTGACTGTCCAGATAGGGCTGGTCAATCTGCTGAATGTCACCCGTAAACACCATCTTCGTCCCCTCGCCCGAACGGGTGATAATGGTTTTGATTTCGTGGGGAGTCAGGTTCTGCGCCTCATCAATGATACAATAGGTCTCGCTCAGGCTTCGTCCACGGATAAAGGCCAAGGCTTCGATAACGAGCTGATCGCTCTTCTGCATATCTTCCAGGCGCTTTACTTCGCTGGAGCCGGCAGCAAACTGGTGCTTGATGACGTTCAGGTTGTCGAACAGAGGTTGCATGTAGGGCGCCACCTTTTCATTGGCATCGCCAGGCAAGAAGCCGATGTCCTTGTTGGACAGAGCCACAATGGGACGTGCCAGCAAAATTTGCTTATACTCGTTCATCTGACGCAGGGCGGCAGCCAAAGCCAACAAAGTCTTTCCTGTACCTGCCTTACCTGTCAGCGCTACAAGCTTGATGTTCGGATCGTTCAGCACTTCGAAAGCGAAACTCTGTTCGGCGTTGCGTGGCTCAATGCCGTAATTCTTCGACTTGTTGACGCGACACACAGTATGGCTGAAGGGGTTATAGCGGGCCAGAACACTGTTCCGGTCGCTCTTCAGCACGAAGCACTCATTGGGATGAATGATGTCTTTAAAAGGAAACTCGCTGATGTCTATACCTTCTTTCGAGGAATAGATGTTATCTATCAGCGCAGGGTCTGTACCTTCGAACACTTCGTTGGACTTTTCAAAGATATCCACATTAAGTACTTTGTCAGTAATGTAGTCTTCACATAGAATACCGACAGAGCGAGCCTTCATCCGCAGGTTGACATCCTTGGTGACAAGGATGGACTTCATCTTGGGATACTTCGTCATCAGCCAGTCGGTCACGGCCAAAATCTGATGATCAGGCTTGTGTTCAGGAAAGGAATCATACACACGTCTGGACTCTACATTGCCGGTCACTACAAACAATTTCCCCAATCCTTCCCCCAAAGAAGCACCGTTCGTGAACAGATTATCATCCGTAATTTCATCTAATTCGCGAACAAACTCACGGGCATTGTAATTGATCTGCTCATTGCCTTTCTTGAATTTATCCAGTTCTTCCAAAACGACAATGGGAAGATAAATGTCATTCTCCTGAAAATTCTTCAGGCACTTGTAATCGTGCAGAATCACATTCGTGTCGATTACGAAATTTTTCTTTGCTCCCATATTCATTAGATTTAAATAGTACGTATCTTTGTTGCCCTTAAAGATAGCAAATTAGTAAATAGAAAGGATTTGTTGCCCGTTAAATATTTCAAATGATGGACTATCAGAGCACATTATCTTACTTATACAACAGTGCACCCCTGTTCCAGCAGGTAGGAAGCACTGCCTACAAAGAGGGATTGGAAAACACCCTCGCCCTGGACGAACACTTCGGACACCCGCACCGCCACTTCCGCACCATTCACGTGGCAGGCACTAACGGCAAGGGGTCTTGCTCGCACACCCTGGCTGCCATCCTTCAGGAGAGCGGCTATCGCGTGGGCCTCTATACGTCGCCCCATCTGGTGGATTTCCGCGAACGCATCCGCGTGAACGGGCAACTCATAGCAAAGAAATATGTCGTGGACTTCGTAGAAAAGGAACGGACTTTCTTCGAACCACTCCACCCGTCGTTCTTCGAGCTGACCACCGCCATGGCCTTCCGCTACTTTGCCGATGAGCAAGTGGACGTGGCTGTCATCGAGGTGGGCTTAGGAGGGAGACTGGATTGTACCAACATCATCCGCCCCGACCTATGTATCATCACCAACATCAGCTTCGACCACATGCAGTTCTTGGGTCATACATTGGCACAGATAGCGGGTGAAAAGGCTGGTATCATCAAGGAGGGAACGCCTGTAGTCATCGGCGAAACCACTCCCGAAACAAGACCTGTCTTCCTAACCAAAGCGGCCGAGATGCACGCACCTATCTATTTTGCCGAAAACTATGACCGTGAAGACTATCCGGGCATCGAATTCGAACTGAAAGGACTGTACCAGAAGAAAAACAAACAGACGATACTCACCGCTCTACCCCTGCTGAAGGAAGCCGGTTACCGCATCGACGATACCAGTGTGCGGAATGGTTTTGCCCACATCACCCGCCTGACGGGGCTCATGGGACGCTGGCAGAAGCTTCAAGACACCCCCACCCTGATTTGCGATACAGGGCATAACGTAGGCGGCATCCGCTACATCGTAGAACAGCTCGGACAACAAACCTACCACCGTCTGCACATCGTCATAGGCATGATGAACGACAAGGACATCCGCGGTGTGCTATCCATACTGCCGCACGATGCCGTTTACTACTTCACCCAAGCCAGCGTGAAGCGTGCCTTACCCGCTAAGGAAATGAAAAAACAAGCTGAAAAAGCCGGATTACAGGGAGAGTATTACCCCGATGTGCCTACTGCCGTCAAGGCCGCACAAGAAAAAAGCCTCCCCGAAGACTTCATCTTCGTAGGAGGCAGCAGTTTCATTGTAGCCGACCTATTAGCGCACCGCGATGCACTCAATCTCCACTAAGGCATCCTTGGGCAACGCCTTTACGGCTACAGCCGAACGGGCTGGAAAGTCGCCCTCGAAGTAAGCGGCATACACCGAGTTCATATCAGCAAAGAGAGACATATCGGCCAGGAAAACAGTAGTCTTCACAATATTGGCCATACCCAAGCCTGCCTCTTCGAGAATGTACTTCACATTCTCCAACGACTGGCGGGTCTGTGCAGAAGCTCCTTCGGGCATTACGCCGGTAGCTGCATTGATGGGCAGCTGACCTGATACAAACACCATACCATTGGCTTCGATAGCCTGACTGTAAGGTCCGATGGCACTCGGTGCTTTCGGACTACAAATTACTTTCTTCATGTTCTTTCAATTTTTAGTTCTTATCTTAATCTTTCTTTAGTTAGAAAATTTTTCTCTAACTATGCAGTATTTCTTCCCTAACTGCATTTATAATAATGAATGCATGATGCAATATTCACTCATAACCTTTTTTTCATTACCTAAACTTAACTAAGAAGGGGAGAAAGTCCCGAAAGAGGATGCGTAATAAGCGCATCCTCTTTTTTTCCCGGCCAATCCTGCCTATTTACAGTTTTTGTCTAGTCCTGAAATAGCGTTACAACAAAAAGTAACATTATGGAAAAGACAGAAACAAAGTACGTTAAGCGCAC
>NZ_CANRPM010000020.1 GCF_947632445.1 uncultured Bacteroides sp.
TGTGCGCTTAACGTACTTTGTTTCTGTCTTTTCCATAATGTTACTTTTTGTTGTAACGCTATTTCAGGACTAGACATCCGTCAGGATACACCCTCTCTTAATACGATTCGTATGTTCGATTTATGCTTCTTTGTTCAAAATAGCCATGGTATCAGAAGCAATCATCAATTCTTCGTCGGTAGGAATTACAACCACTTTAACTTTTGAGTCATCAGTCGAAATAACCGCTTCTTCGCCACGTACCTTGTTCTTCTCGGCATCCAGCTTCACACCCATATATTCCAAGCCGGAGCAAGCGCCCCAACGGGCTGAAGACTGATTTTCGCCTACGCCTCCTGTAAAGACGATAATGTCCACGCCACCCAAAGCAGCGGCATAAGCACCGATATATTTCTTGATGCGGTAGAAATACATGTTCTCTGCCAGAACGGCTCTCGGATCGCCTGCTATTACCGCCTTTTCCAAGTCACGCATATCGCTCGACTTACCGAAAACACCCATCACGCCACTCTTCTTGTTGAGCAGATTGGACACACCGGCTGCATCCAGATGTTCCTTTTCCATAATGAATGTTACGGCCCCGCCATCAATGTCGCCGCTACGGGTACCCATCATCAGGCCTTCCAGCGGAGTAAGTCCCATACTGGTATCTACACACTTGCCATCCTTGATTGCCGAAATAGATCCCCCATTGCCGATGTGGCAGGTGATGATTTTTGTACCTTCCGGTTGTATGCCCAAATATTCGCATACACGCTTTGACACATAGCGATGAGAAGTTCCGTGGAAACCGTAGCGACGTACACCATACTTCTCATAGAGTTCATAAGGAATGGCATACATGTAAGCATAGTCGGGCATTGTTTGGTGAAAGGCTGTATCGAACACTCCGATTTGAGGCACGTTCGGCAGGATAGCATCAATCGCATAAACACCTTTCAGATTAGCCGGATTGTGTAATGGAGCCAAGTCGTTGCAAGCACTAAAGGCATCGAGCACTTCTTGGGTCAGCAGAACAGATTTACTGAACTTCTCGCCTCCGTGTACCATACGATGGCCAACAGCATTGATTTCATCCAACGACTTGATGGCACCGTATTCGGAAGAGGTAAGTGTGTTCAGAATAAACTCCACGCCTACCGTGTGTTCTGGAATGTCTTTTTCCAGCATTTTCTTTTCACCATTCGGTAAAGTCAATTTCAGAAATGAACCAGGCAAACCTATCTTCTCGATGCCACCCTGTGCAATGACAGCGTTGTGGTCCATATCAAACAATTTATATTTGATCGACGAACTACCGCAGTTGAGAACTAAAACTTTCATAATCTTACTGTCTGTTTAAGGTTAATCATTTATTGGCTTTCGCTGCAATAGCCTGATTGGCTGTAATGGCAATCATACGGTAAACGTCTTCGATGGAACATCCACGTGACAAGTCGTTCACCGGACGGGCAATACCCTGAAGAATAGGGCCTACAGCATCGGCATGTCCCAAGCGCTGTACCAGTTTATAGGAAATGTTACCAACTTCAAGGCTCGGCACAACCAATACGTTGGCATGTCCGGCAATGGATGAACCGGGAGCCTTGCTGGCACCTACTTTGGGAACCAAAGCGGCATCAGCCTGCAATTCACCGTCAATAGCAATGTCAGGAGCTATTTCCTTAGCAATCTTCAAAGCCTCAACGACTTTATCTACCACTTCATGTTTAGCCGAACCCTTCGTTGAGAAACTCAACAAAGCAACTTTCGGGTCAAGACCGGCAACAGCACGTGCAGTACGTGCCGTACATATAGCAATCTGAGCTAATTGTGAAGCATCGGGTACCGGCGTTACAGCTACATCACCCATTACCAGAATACCATTCTTACCATACTCAGGTGCATGAGTCAGCAGCAACATAGCACCGGATACGCATGTAATGCCCGGAACTGTCTTAATGATCTGCAAAGCAGGACGCAACACGTCGCCTGTCGTATTACGAGCACCCGCCAACTGGCCGTCAGCATCGCCATTCTTAATGATAAGGCACCCTAAATAGAGCGGATCGAGTACCAGTTTACGTGCTTCTTCAATGGTCATGCCTTTCTTCTTACGCAACTCGAACAACAGTTGGGCATACTCTTCCTGTTTCGGATGATTGGCAGGATCAATGATAGTAGCTTTACAAATATTGCCTAATCCCCATTCTTTGGCACAAGCATGAATTTCATCAGGATTACCCAACAGAATCAGGTCAGCAATTCCGTCTGTCAAAATTTGATTAGCGGCTTTTAAAGTACGTTCTTCAGTACCTTCGGGAAGGACAATGCGTTGTCGATCAGCCTTCGCGCGTTCAAGAATTTCATTAATTAATCTTTGCATGATATATTTAAGATTATGGATTAATAGTCGGTAAAACAAGTTTATCACACTGCAAAAATACACAAATTTGCAATATACATATTGCAATCCTGAGAATATTTGTCAATGGAAATATATTTATTATAATATTTAACACTACAATCCTTTCCGATGCCTTGTACCCTTAAACCGGACAGAAGAAAATTCGACAGATGAAGTACACTCTATAAACAGAATGACTACCTTTGCATCCGTTTTTAATGGAGTAACTAAGGTATTAGTTTTTTAATTATGATTCGTCAATGTGCCATTCTTTTCGGATGTTTGGCTTTAGGTGAACTGATTGTCTGGTTAACAGGTATCAAACTTCCATCAAGTATCATCGGCATGCTGTTACTTACCCTATTCCTCAAGTTAGGTTGGATTAAATTACATTGGATACAAGGTATGTCCGACTTTCTGGTTGCCAATCTTGGTTTCTTCTTCGTGCCGCCCGGTGTGGCACTGATGCTGTACTTCAACGTCATCGCGACTGAACTCTGGCCCATTGTCACCGCCTCACTCGTCAGTACCCTATTGGTAATAGTAGTCACGGGATGGGTACATCAATTAACACGTAAAATCAAATGAATTTCTTAGAAAACGAATTTTTCTTGCTGGCTGTCACATTCGGTATCTTTTTCTTCGCCAAGATGTTGCAGAAAAAGACAGGCATCATGTTGCTCAACCCTATATTGCTAACCATTGCCCTGCTTATCCTGTTCCTGAAAAAGGCAGGCATCAGCTATGAGACCTATAACCAAGGCGGACATCTCATTGAGTTTTGGTTGAAACCTGCCGTTGTTGCTTTAGGAGTTCCTCTCTATCTACAATTAGAGACTATCAAAAAACAACTACTACCTATCCTATTATCCCAGCTGGCCGGCTGCATCGTGGGTGTAGTATCTGTCGTATTAATTGCCAAATGGATGGGAGCTTCCGATGAAATCATTTATTCATTGGCCCCCAAATCTGTCACTACTCCCATTGCTATGGAGGTAACCAAATCGCTGGGCGGCATCCCTTCGCTTACGGCTGCCGTAGTAGTCTGTGTCGGTTTGCTGGGAGGAATATTAGGTTTTAAAACCATGCGACTGACTCATATCGAGAGTCCAATGGCACAAGGATTGTCTATGGGAACAGCCGCTCATGCCGTCGGTACCTCAACAGCGATGGAAGTCAGCCGAAAATATGGTGCTTTCGCCAGTTTAGGACTGACCTTAAACGGCATCTTTACCGCACTATTTACTCCTACAATTTTAAGGCTTTTGGGATTGCTTTAGCAAAATCTTTCTATCTTTGTCATTCTAAAAACAAGCTCCCTTACAACAAACAGACGGTTATGATTGACTTTAAAAATCTCACTCCCAAAGATAAAGAAGTAATAACCTCCTTTACACAACACAGTTTAAGAAGGAACTGTGATCTGTCATTTTCGAATCTATGCAGCTGGCGTTTTCTCTACAATACTCAGTTTGCTGTTCTGAATGGTTATCTGATACTGAAGTTCTGGGCTGAAGGCGAATTGGTTTACATGATGCCTATCGGACAAGGCAACTTAGGAGAAGTATTGGGAGCTATGATACAAGACGCTCACGAAGAAAAGGCTCCTTTCTGCTTGTTAGGTATCTGCACAGATATGTGTGAAGACCTGGAAGCTTTAATGCCCGGCCGCTTCCAGTTTACAGCCGATCGCGATTATGCCGACTATTTGTATCTGCGTACAGACTTGGCGACATTAGCAGGAAAGAAATTCCAACCCAAGCGCAACCATGTGAATAAGTTCAAGCGGACGTATTCCAACTACGAATATACTCCTATCACTCCCGATCGCATCCAAGAATGCCTTGAACTGGAAGCCGAATGGTGCAAGGCCAACGACTGCGACCAACACGAAGGAACGGGTAACGAACGACGGGCACTGGTCTACGCTCTTCATCACTTTGAGGAACTGGGCCTGATGGGAGGTATTCTGCACGTAGACGGACGCATTGTAGCTTTCACATTTGGCATGCCCATCAACCAAGATACCTTCGGCGTACATGTAGAAAAGGCAGATACCCGTATTGAAGGCTCATACGCCATGATCAATTATGAGTTTGCAAATCGCATCCCCGAACAATACGTCTACATCAATCGCGAAGAAGATTTAGGCATCGAGGGATTGCGCAAGGCCAAATTATCTTATCAGCCTGCCATTATTTTGGAAAAATACACCGCCTGTCTGCGCGACGAACCTGTAGAACCTATAAAATGGTAAACATAACATCATGAAAGAGAAAGTCAGACAATTATGGGAACAATGCTTCCATGACAGTCCCGCCTTCACCGACTTGTATTTTCGGATGAGATACAGCAACGAGGCTAATATCGCCATTCAAAGCGGAGAATCTGTCATTGCAGCTTTACAAATGCTCCCTTATCCCATGACTTTCTGTGGAAAAACAATAAAAACCTCCTACATATCGGGGGCATGCACCCATCCTGATTTCCGGGGCAAAGGCGTCATGCGCGAACTGCTGGCCGAGTCTTTTGGACGAATGTACACCCAAGGTGTACTGCTGTCCACACTCATCCCAGCCGAGTCGGGGCTCTTCGATTACTATACGTGCAGCGGATATGCCCCGGTCTTCAATCTACAGACAAATCTCTTCACGAAAGACACCGATTTCGTCCCGACGCCCGACTGCCAAATTTCGATTACGGAAAATTTCACCCCGCAACTCTATACCTGCTTCGAACAAAAGATGCTGCGACGCCCTTGCTGCATCCAGCACACGGCAGAAGACTTCAAAGTGATCTTAGCTGACCTGCGATTGAGCGGCGGTCACATCTATCTTCTGCATTCAATGCGACAGTACGATGCCACGGCTATGGCTTTTGTTTATCCCGACGGGCAAGGTGGTCTACAGATAGGCGAACTGCTGTCTGATTCGGAAGAAGGGACTCACCTTCTGCTTCAGCATATTTGCCAAATGAACGGACAGACCTGCCTACGTCTACTCTGTCCTGTTTCCGAAAAAGAGAAAGAAGAAAAGCTGGGTATGGCCCGTATCATTGACGTCCATGCTGTCCTTCAACTTTTCGCTACCGCTCATCCGAACGTCGAATGGAATCTTACAATTACAGATGAACAGCTCGATATAAACAATGGTTACTACTACCTGAACAACGGACACTGTATGAAAAGTGCCAAACGATTGTCGGGAAGCCATCTGTCACTTACTATTTCCGAACTCACCACAAAGATATTGGCTCCCCAGCACCCCTATATGAGCCTGATGCTTAACGAATGAAAAAAAGGAAAATATCGGCCCTTTCTCAATTATTAACGGTCAACAAACGCTCCAATTCCTCGGCATTGAGCCGCAGATGAAACTGACCTTTATGAGCCACCGAAATAGATCCCGTTTCTTCAGACACAATGATAGCATGGGCATCGGATACCTGAGAGATGCCCATCGCTGCCCGATGGCGTAGTCCAAGCTCCTTGGGAATGTCTAAATTATGAGACACGGGCAGAATGCAGCCTGCCGCCTTGATACGCTGTTTGCTAATAACCATCGCTCCATCATGTAGGGGGCTGTTCTTAAAAAAGATGTTCTCGATGAGCCGTTGGTTGATATTGGCATCTATCACATCACCCGTGCGCACCACGTCATCCAAAGGCATGTCGTGCTCAATGACAATCAATGCACCTACTTTTTGCTTCCCCATACTGATACAAGCCATCACGATAGGCATAATGTCCTCGTGCTCCATGCCATCTTTCTTGTTACCTGTGAAGAAGCGCACCAGTGCACTGGCATGATGGTGCGAGCCGAGCGTCACGAGAAAGCGGCGGATCTCCTCCTGAAAGAGAACAATCAAGGCCAGTACTCCCACGCTGACCAACTTGTCAAATATGGATCCGAGCAGCTTCATTTCGAGCACCTGCGACACCACCAACCATAGCAGGATGAACACCAAGATACCCGTAAAGATATTGATAGAGCCCGATACCTTCATCAGCTTATAGCTGTAGTACAGCAGGAAAGCCACCGACAAGATGTCTATAAAGTCTTTTATGCCAAATTCGAAAAACACAATCTATACGATATAATGATGATAAAAACTATATTCTAATCGTCAATCGCCGCCTTTTTCATCGCTTCCACAATCTTCACCGCCTCTACGGCCTGGCGTACATCGTGGACACGCAGGATGTCGGCGCCCTTCATCAAAGCCAGCGCGTGGAGTACAGTGGTGCCATTCAAGGACTCTTGAGGCGTCGTATCCAGCAGGCGGTAGATCATCGACTTGCGCGATACACCCACCAACAGGGGTAGTTTGAAGAGGCGGAATTCCTCCAAATGGGCCATCAACCGATAGTTATGCTCCAGTGTCTTGCCGAAACCGAAACCGGGATCGAGCACAATATCCTTCACACCTAAGTCGCGTAATTGCTGCACTTTGCGGGCAAAGTACAGGAAAATCTCGCGCAACAGGTTGTCGTAGTGGGGATGCTGCTGCATGTTTTGGGGTGTACCCTGCATGTGCATCATAACATAAGGCACATTCAACTCGGCCACTGTGCGAAACATATCGGTATCCATTTCGCCCGCCGCAATATCGTTGATGATGGCCACGCCATACTCTTCGACACACATCCGCGCCACGTCTGCCCGAAAAGTATCGACCGACACGACGGCATCGGGAGCGGTACGGCGCAGCACTTCCAGCCCCCGGCGCAGACGATTTATTTCCTCCTCGGCCGGCACATGGTCAGCATTGGGACGCGAAGAATAGGCGCCTACATCAATGATAGCCGCTCCTTCATCCAAAATCTGTTGTACGCGGGTTTCTATCTCTTTCTCCGTCTGCATGCGGCTCCCGCTGTAAAAGGAGTCGGGCGTCACATTCAGGATCCCCATCACGCAGGGCGTCGAAAGGTCGAGCAGCCGGCCGTTGACATTCAAGTATTTCGATTGTTCCTCGTTCATGGAAATCTCGTCTTTCTACAATTAATTCCTGCAAATGTAAACAAAAAGAAAGGCACAAACGAACAATCGGCTCATTTATTTTCGGTTTCCCTCTTCCCGTTCCATTAAAATCTCTTCCTCCAAGATGAAGCACCGTTTTAAAGGTAGTAAAGCAATGCTTTACGACCGGGAAAGCACCGCTTTAAAAAGTGAAAAGCATGGCTACCCCTATACACAGGCGCGGAGCATGCGGATAGATAATCACCATCCGAACACTCCGCGCCCCACACAGATGTAACAATCTCAGTTTAATTCTTTGCCTGATGTACCGTGAGTTGTGGGATGGGGAAGTCGATACCTTCCTTGTTGAAGGTGTCGTAGACAAGCTCGTTCATCGCGAACATGACATCCCAATAGTTTTCCGCCTTCGTCCAGACACGGACTATAATGTCCACACTGCCGGTATTCAGAGTCTTAAGGGCAATCATCGGCGCAGGTGTAGTCAGGATACGCGAATCGGCATCAATGATACGCTGGAGGACGGCACGCACTTTCTCTACATCTTCACCATACTTCACGCTGAAAACCCACTCCAGACGGCGTGTCTCTTGCTTGTTGTAGTTGGTCACAGCATTGCTGCTGAGCGAACCGTTAGGGATATAAATCATCAGATTATCCGCGGTGACAATCAACGTATGGAAAATCTGGATTTCCTTGACTGTACCGCTTCCGCCGGGAGCGTCGATGTAATCGCCCACCTTGAAGGGCTTGAATACAAGGATAATCAATCCGCCTGCAAAGTTGGACAGGTTGCCCGACAGAGCCATACCGATGGCGACACCGGCGGAAGCCAGCAGAGCGGCAAAGCTGGTAGTCTCGACTCCCAGTTTGCTGATGATGGCAAAGGCCAGTATAAGGTTCAATACAATCTTCAAAAGGCTGCCCAAGAAGGTCTGCACACTGATTTCCATCTTGCGCTTCACCATTATGGAAGTAATGAAACGCATGATGTATTTGATAATGAAACGGCCGACAATATAGATAACCAAAGCGGCCAGCAGACTCTTGCCCAATTCGATGCCATAGGTCAGCAGGCGATCCAGCAAACTCTCCACGTTGATGACAGACGCGGCACTCAATAATGAAAACATCATACTTTACAATTTTATTTAGTTTAACTTTAAAATAATATTTCCAAAATACAGGGCGAATATACGGAAAAAACAAATATGTACACAAAAAAAGGGAAAAATGTTTGCGACTAACATTTTCTTTTCTTTCCCAATTCTCAATTAAAGACTACCTTTGCATCCGTCAACCACAAAACAGAAAAGATATGGAAATTTCGACTCTTTACCAGATATTCAACCAGTGCAATGGCGTGACGACCGACAGCCGCCGTTGTCCCGAAGGCTCTCTCTTCATCGCCCTGAAGGGAGAAACGTTCAACGGAAATGCCTTTGCGGCCAAAGCATTGGAAAGCGGATGTGCCTATGCTGTCGTGGATGAGGCCGAATACCTCGTGCCGGGCGACGGTCGCTACCTGCTGACAGATAATTGCCTGCTGACGCTCCAGCACCTGGCCCGCTACCATCGCCGCCGGCTGGGCACACGCATCATCGGCATTACCGGCACCAACGGTAAGACTACTACCAAGGAACTGATAGCTGCCGTACTAAGCCGCCGCTACAACCTGCTTTACACAGAAGGCAACCTGAACAACCCTATCGGTGTGCCCCTTACCCTGCTCCGCATGAAGCCCGAACATGAACTGGCCGTTGTCGAGATGGGTGCCAGCCATCCGGGCGACATCCGCGAACTGGTGGAGATAGCCGAACCGGATATGGGCCTTATCACGAACGTAGGCAAGGCGCATCTTGAAGGCTTCGGCTCGTTCGAAGGCGTAATGCGTACCAAGGGCGAACTTTACGACTGGCTCCGCACACAGCCCGCTCCTGTCGTCTTCCTGCACGCTGACAATCCCTACCTGACAATGATGTCCGAAAGCCTTCCGCATGTGACCTATGGCGAAGAAGCCGCCAACGATGTCTGTGGCCGGCTGACCGGCTGTTCACCTTTCCTGGCTTTCTCGTGGAAAAAACGGGGAGAAACGGAAACGCATCAAGTACAAACCCAGCTGATAGGCAGCTACAACCTTCCCAATGCCTTGGCCGCCGTCACCCTCGGAACCTACTTCGACGTGGACGCCGCCTTAATTAATCAGGCTCTGACACAATATGCACCCCAAAACAACCGTTCGCAATTGAAGCGGACAACCGACAACACCCTGATTATAGATGCTTACAACGCCAACCCCACGAGCATGATGGCCTCGCTGGCCAACTTCCGCCAAATGGAGGCGACGCATAAAGTTGCGATCCTGGGCGACATGCGCGAACTGGGGCAAGACAGTGCCGAGGAACACCAGAAGATTGTGAATTACTTGGAGGAATGCGGCCTTGAGCGTGTAATTCTTGTGGGCAGCCAGTTCGCCGCCACGAACCACACCTACGAAACCTATGCCGACGCTCCTGCAATCATCGAAGCCTTGAAGAAGGAAAAGCTCACTGACAAGACCATTCTCATCAAGGGCTCGAACAGTATTCGACTAAGTACAATCGTCGAATATTTGTAAGAATAGAGGCTAAAGGATGCGTGGACGACGCTTCAGCAGGAAACGACCTATCAACGAGGCCAGCGTAGCCCCTGTGACATTGGCAGCAAAGTCCCACCAATCACCACCCCTATAGGTCGTGCAACATGCCTGAAGCAACTCTACCACGCCGCTAAATAGCACAGGGCAGAGCCAGGCTCCCAACCACGCGTGCCATATCGGTACGCATGCTTCTTTATGTGCCCGCATGAATTCCAGCCATAACATACCCGACATCCCGAAGTACATACACACATGCACCACTTTATCAATGCCGGGAATGAATCCTATCACCACCGTTTGAGGCGGTTTGAAGAAGGACAGATAGACTACTGCCAAGATAATGAGCAGCGAAACAGGATATTTACGAATATAAGATAGCATTTTCAAATATGTTTCAATACGAGGTGCAAATGTACAGAACATTTTCTATATTTTAATTATAAAGATAGAATACGTCTCAGCAAAAAAAATCAAGCAAGCTTATTTTTTCTGCTTTCGACTTTTACTATATTTGCGATTTCTTGCAGGTATTAGTAATAAATTGAAAGAAAAAACCACAAATTATGGCAAAGAACAACAGAGCAAACTTCGGAAGCAAACTGGGTGTCATCCTGGCTTCGGCAGGTTCGGCCGTAGGCTTAGGCAACATCTGGCGTTTTCCCTTCGAGACGGGCAACCACGGTGGTGCCGCCTTCATCCTTATTTATCTGGGATGCGTCCTTTTCTTTGGCATCCCCATCATGGTAGCCGAATTTTCCATCGGACGGCATTCGCGAGCCAATGCGGCAGGCGCTTATCGGAAATTGGCACCCGGTACACATTGGAACTGGGTAGGACGCATGGGCGTTTTGGCCGGTTTTCTGATATTGGGCTATTATTCGGTTGTGGCGGGCTGGACGTTAGAGTATATTGTGCAGGCAGGCACGAATGACTTTGCCGGACAGACTGCCAACGGCTTCATCGCCTCGTTCAACGGTTTTATTGCCCATCCGTGGCGACCTGCCCTATGGATGGTGGCCTTCATGCTGATGACTTACTTCATTATTGTGAAAGGAGTGGAGCGGGGTATCGAAAAATCGGCAAAAATCATGATGCCGATGCTCTTCCTGCTGCTTATCGTGCTGGCCGTCTGCTCCGTATCATTGCCGCACGCAAGAGCAGGCATCGAATTCCTGCTGAAGCCTGATTTCAGTAAGGTGGACGGCAACGTACTATTGGGTGCTATGGGGCAGGCGTTCTTCTCACTCTCGCTGGGTATGGGCTGTCTCTGCACGTATGCCTCCTATTTCCGTAATGATACCAACTTGCCCAAGACGGCGCTCAATGTGGGTTGGATTGATACGATGGTTGCTATTTTGGCAGGTTTCATCATCTTCCCCGCTGCCTTCTCGGTAGGTATACAGCCCGACGCTGGCCCCAGCCTGCTGTTTATCACGCTGCCCAATGTCTTCCAACAGGCTTTCGGCAACCTGCCTTGGTTAGCGGTTATACTGTCCATCATGTTCTATGTGCTCCTGGCTTTGGCTGCACTGACATCGACCATCTCCCTGCATGAGGTGGTAACAGCCTATCTTCACGAAGAGTTCAACCTGACCCGCGGACGGGCTGCCAAATTAGTGACGGTGGGCTGTACCATCCTTGGTGTATTCTGCTCGCTCTCGTTGGGCGTAGGCAAAGAACTGACAATATTCGGTCTGACCCTGTTCGACCTCTTTGACTTCCTGACGGCCAAGATTATGCTCCCACTGGGTGGCTTTTTCATCGCCATTTTCACCGGCTGGTACCTGGACAAACGCATCGTGTGGGAAGAGGTAAGCAACAACGGTACCCTGCCGAAAGTGGTCTATCGCATATGGCTGTTCCTATTGAAGTACATTGCTCCGATAGGCATCGGCTTCATCTTTATCAATGAATTGGGGCTATTAAAATAAGAAATACAGCTCATGCAAAAGTGGTTCAGTGAATTTTTCTATTACTCCCGAGGGGAGAGACGGGGCATCTTGGTGTTACTGGGTGCCTCCCTTCTCCTCTTCCTGGGAGGAGAGATGTATGTTCATTTGAAATCAAAGCAGGCAGATAATCCTGACGATCGGTTGAAACAACAGCAGGCGATAGAGGAATATCGGGCCTTTAGCGCTTCCATCCGCAAAAAAGAAAAAGAAGAAAAGGAGAACCACAAGTCCCGTTATGCGTCATGGAAAGAGGAAGATGACGTGTCGCCCGTACTTGTTCCCTTCAATCCCAATACCGCAGACTCGGCTACCTTCCGCCAGCTGGGCCTTCCTGCCTGGATGGCCCGCAACATCCTGCGCTATCGTGAAAAGGGAGGTATCTTTCGCAGGACGGAGGATTTCCGCAAGATATACGGCCTGCCAGAAGAGCAATACACCATTTTACAGCCTTATATCCGCATCCCCGCAACAGACAGCACCGACTACCGCCCTTCCCTTTTCCTGGCCGAACAACGCAAAGACAGTCTTCCTCTGAAATACACACCCGGCACTTTAGTCGACCTAAACCGCGCCGATACCACCGAATTGAAAAAGATTCCCGGCATCGGAAGCGGCATCGCACGCCTCATCAGCGGATATCGCCAGCAGTTGGGCGGCTTTTATCACCTCAGCCAACTGAAAGAAATAAACATCGACTACCTCCAACTGACAGACTGGTTTCGCATTGACACTACCGCCATCCGCCGCATCCCCGTCAACCGAGCCAGCGTAGATCGCCTGCGCCACCATCCTTATCTCAACTTCTACCAGGCTAAAGCATTGGTAGAATACCGTCTCAAACACGGTCCGTTGAAAAGCCTTAAGCCATTTGTTCTCTATGAAGAATTTACACGGGAGGACTTAGAAAGGATTGGACACTATCTGAGTTTTGAGTAGTATTGTCTATCATAATCTCCCCATCCTTCAGATGAATGGTGCGGTCGGTGATGGAAGCCAGGCTTTCATCGTGGGTCACGATGACGAATGTCTGCCCCAAGCGGTCGCGTAAGTCAAAGAAAAGTTGGTGCAACTCGGCCTTGTTGTGGGTATCAAGACTACCCGACGGTTCATCGGCCAACACCACAGCAGGATGATTGATAAGAGCCCTGGCCACGGCTACGCGCTGTTTCTCGCCCCCCGAAAGTTCGCTGGGCTTGTGCGAGGCACGGTCGGCAAGGCCCATCATCGTCAGTATTTCGAGAGCGGAGGCTTGGGCTTCTTGTCGTCCTTGGCCTGCAATGAAGGCAGGGATCATGACATTCTCCAAAGCCGTAAATTCGGGTAGGAGCTGGTGAAACTGGAAGACAAAACCGATGCGGCGATTGCGGAAGGCAGAAAGCTCGCGCCCCTTCAGTCCGTCAACACGCACGCCGTCAATGCAGATCGTGCCCGTATCAGGACGGTCGAGGGTACCCATTATCTGAAGCAGGGTAGTCTTGCCGGCACCGCTGGGGCCGACGATGCTCACCACTTCACCTTTCTTTATTCCGAGGTCGATGCCACGCAGCACTTGCAGGTTGCCGAAGCTCTTGGTTATCTGTTCGAGTTGTATCATAACTTCTTTTATTTATTATAGTCGGCGGATAACGTATTCCGCAAGGTAACAACCGAAGACGGCAGGCATATAGCTCACTGTGCCGCAAGTCGATTTCTTGTTTTGTTCGTCGTCAGTCAGGAGTACGGCCTTAGGGTCGGCTTGTTCGCTGCTGAACACGACGGGTAGTTTGTGGCGGATGCCCATCTTCTGCAACCGCTTGCGCACGGCCTTGCTCAGTCCGCAATGGTAAGTATCCCAAATATCGGCAAAACGTATCTGCGTAATGTCACTCTTGGCGCCCGCGCCCATGCTGGAGATAATCTTGATGCGCCGTCTCAAAGCCTCGACTATCAGATGGCATTTAGGAGCCAAAGTGTCAATGGCATCGACCACAAAGTCATAGCGGGTGGCATCAAGTAGCTGGGGAATGTTCTCGTCCTTTAGGAAAACGGGGAGGATGGTAAGCTCCACATCGGGGTTGATGTCACGGAAACGGGCAGCCAGAACTTCGACCTTGGGCTGCCCCAACGTGGAGTGCAGGGCCGGAAGCTGGCGGTTGATATTGGTAGGCTGGACGATGTCTGCATCGACTAACGTCAGGCGGCCTACCCCTGCGCGGCACAGCATCTCGGCCGCATAGGCTCCCACACCTCCCATACCTACGACTAATACATGGGCCTGACGCAGACGCTCGTTTTTTTCTTCGCCCAGCAGCAGGCGTGTGCGTTGTTTCCAATCTTCCATCAGTTTTCCTTTTTAAACCATTTATAGAACCATCGGCCTACCTTCTCGTAGTGCTGGCTCTCGTTACTGCCCTGCGGATTGGAGAAGGAAAGGGCATCCTGCGGATCGCCCAGCTGGTCGGGATACAAGACGATGAGGCTGTTGTTCGTGAAATAGCGGCCCAACTGGCCGGGCAATTTCTCGAACGAGCTGTCGTAAGAAATGGATCCGCGGCGGGCACTGATGACTACCAGCAGATGGTCGTAGTTTACCTGGCCGGTCAAAATCAGCAGGTCTTCCCACTCGTCGAGGCGGGAGAACTCGGCCAGTGTATTGCTATGTTTCTTCTTGACCAAGGCCTGGAGCAGGTTGCCCGTCTGTTCGTTGGCAAAAAAGTGGACACGGCATCCCAGCGTGGTGCCCATGCGGCAGAAGTGTTCTACCCACTTCTGAAAGCCGGCTTCGTACTCGGCCTTGGGCGGCACGGCCACGATGATGCGCCGCAAGGTATTGATGGGTATCAGGAAACGGGCCACCATCACTTCACGATGAAGTCCCTTGAGCAGGTTTTCGGTCAGCATACCGAAGAAAGAATCTACAATGTTCACCTTCCAGTGGAGGCCGATGATGACATCCGTAGCCCCATGTTCCTTGGCCGTATGGATGATACCCGCGGCAATGTTCAGGTCATAGCGGCTGATGCACTTCAGTTCCACACCTGCCGAGGCGGTAATTTTGGCCGCACGTTCCAGGTAGCGCTTGCCCTGCTGTTCGAGGGCTTCGGTGCCCGAATGGTCGTTTATGACATTCAAAGCCAGCAGATTGTCCTTCTGCTTGGGGTCGCGGATGACAAGCGACAAGTTCATCAGATATTCGATGGTATTGGGATTGGCCACAGGTATCAGAATTTTTTCGGGCTCACGCGAACGGTCTTCCTCTGGATGTGCCTCGCCCATGGCCATCTTGCGTGCCGCCCGTTCGGTGGTGAAGGAGCTGACAATGCAGGTGACGAGGATGAGAAGCACCGTGCCGTTGAGCACATCTTCGTTGAGCAGACGGCTGCCGTCGGGCAGGATGATGTTATAGCCCACCAGTACCGCCGCCAGTGTAGCTGCCGCTTGTGCATTGCTCAGGCCGAACATCAGTTCGCGTTCGAGGGCCGACATGCGGTATATCTTCTGCGTTAGCCACGAGGCAATCCATTTGCCGCCCAGCGCCACCACAATCATCACGCCCGCTACCTTCAGGGCATCGCCGTCGCCAAAGATGACATGCAGGTCTATCATCATGCCCACACCTATCAAAAAGTAAGGGATGAACAACGCGTTGCCCACAAACTCCAGATGACTCATCAGCGGCGACACGTGGGGAATGAGACGGTTCAACACCAGACCTACAAGGAAAGCACCCAGGATTCCTTCCATGCCGATGAGCTCCATCAGTCCCGCACCCAGGAATACCATGCCCAAAACGAAAATATATTGCATCACATTGTCGTCGTAACGGCAGAAGAACCAGCGCCCGATGCGTGGCAGGAAGTACATGATGAGCGTGGCCAGCACCACGAAACGCAACACCAGCCAAAGCCAAAAGAAACCGCCCGACTCCCCCTTGAACACCCCGCTGACGACGGCCAGCACGAGCAAAGTCAGTGTGTCGGTGACGGCCGTACCGCCCACTGCTATACTCACACTGCGCTGACGCGAAATGCCATAGCGGATAACGATGGGATAAGCCACCAGCGTATGCGAGGCGTACATACTGGCCAGCAGAACGGAAGTGATGAGACTGTACTTCAACAAATGCACATTGGTCACCATACCGATGCTGATGGGAATGATGAAAGCCAGCAGGCCCAACGCCACCGCCTTGCCTCGGTTCTTCTTGAAGTCGGCCATATTCATCTCTAATCCCGCCAGAAACATGATGTAATAGACGCCTACTTTGCCGAAAAGCTCAAAACTGCTGTCGCGCATCAGGATGTTAAACCCGTGCTCGCCGATGGCCAGTCCGGCCAAAATCATGCCGATGATGTGAGGAATGCGCAGCTTGGTCAGCAGGATAGGAGCAAACAAAATGATGAGCAGTACAAGGAGGAAAATCCATGTAGGGTTGGTTATGGGGAGTTCCAAACTGAAGTCTAACCAGTCCATAGGCTTGCGTCATTTTAAATTCTTGTGCAAAAATAGCAAAAAACTTTTCACTTACCACCACCTGTCCCTGCTACTTTCAGGAAAACATCCGCTTTCCTTTGACAGAAAGCACCGTTATTCGAAGACGAAAACACTGTTTCCCAAGGGTAAAAGCGATGCTTTCCATCACCCGCCGCCATCATTCGCTGCAACCCGTGCATGTTTTTATCAAAAAAATAAAAACGACTTCTGTGTTTATAATCGCAGAATGTTGTAAATTTGCGCCTCGAATTGACTTCTTATAAACCACTTAAAACAAAGAAAAAGAAATGAAAGTAGCGATTGTTGGAGCAAGCGGAGCCGTAGGACAAGAATTCCTGCGTGTGCTCGATGAGAGAAATTTCCCGTTGGACGAGTTAGTTTTGTTCGGTTCGAAACGCAGTGCCGGTACCAAATATACCTTCCGCGGCAAACAGATCGAGGTCAAACTCTTGCAGCACAACGATGACTTTAAAGGTGTGGACATCGCTTTCACTTCCGCAGGCGCGGGCACATCGAAAGAGTTCGCCGATACCATCACCCGATACGGCGCCGTGATGATTGACAACTCCAGTGCCTTCCGCATGGAGGCCGACGTCCCCCTGGTAGTGCCCGAAGTCAATGCAGCCGACGCCAAGAGCCGCCCGCGCGGCATCATCGCCAACCCCAACTGCACCACCATTCAGATGGTTGTTGCCCTGAAAGCCATCGAACAGCTTTCGCATATCAAGACCGTACACGTAGCCACCTATCAGGCCGCCAGCGGTGCCGGAGCCGCCGCCATGGACGAACTGTACACCCAATACCGCCAGGTACTGGCCGGCGAACCTGTCACTGTAGAAAAATTTGCCTACCAACTGGCCTTCAACCTCATCCCTCAGATTGATGTCTTCACCGACAACGGCTATACGAAAGAAGAGATGAAGATGTACAACGAGACGCGCAAAATTATGCACTCCGACGTCAAGGTGAGCGCTACCTGCGTCCGTGTGCCTGCCCTGCGCTCCCATTCCGAAAGCATCTGGGTGGAAACCGAACGCCCTATCTCCGTCGAAGAAGCCCGCGAAGCCTTCGGCAAGGGCGAAGGACTGGTGCTGATGGACAATCCCGCTGAAAAGGAATACCCCATGCCGCTCTTCCTGGCCGGCAAAGACCCCGTCTACGTAGGTCGCATTCGCAAGGACCTGACCAACGATTGCGGACTGACTTTCTGGATTGTAGGCGACCAAATCAAGAAAGGTGCCGCCCTGAATGCCGTTCAGATTGCCGAATATCTGATTGGGGAGAAAGCTCTTTAAGGGAGAAATCGCGATTGGCTTTCAGTTTGAAAGAAACATCCAGGCGGTAATGTGTGGATGCCATAGTTGCGAAAATCCCTTTTGAAGTGGCATTTTTCTTTTCACCTGCGCAGGTTTTCCGCGTACCCTTCTCCTATTTTTGTATTAAAAAACAGTCCATGATACAAAATAGCGGAATTTATTTGCTGTTTCCCGATAATTCGTTTATTTTTGTGGATAGTAAAACAAAAAAGTACGATAAACGAAACAGTAATAGTTCTAAACATATTGCAAAACTTGTACTGACGGATTATTAGACCTGGTTAAATCTGGAAAATTGAACTTAGGAGTCTATAATGATTTTAGTCAAAGCATGTTCTTGTACCCCGACAAGGGGCATGGACTGACTTTAGCTTATTTAGACTCCACGGTTTTTCCAGAACCTTACCAGATGAAATAAGGAAAGAGCAGGGACGTGCTCCTTTCTTTTATTCGTATTTTCCACCTTTCCGTCCTTCTTGTTTTTCAAATGTGTTGTGGATTTAAAAGTGAATGTTTGTTGTTGTGAACGAATATGAATCTTAAACGAAGAATTTACAAACAAAGGACAAGATTATGAAATACGTGAATTTTTTACCTTGGGTGGGTGAGCGCTATCATGCAGGATGGAATGGTAAACGGGTGATGGTGCTGGGCGAAAGCCATTATTGTGCTTCTCCACAAGAAGCGGTTCCACAGATTACCAACCGGATAATAGCCGATTTGATGGATGCTGACAGCGAACACGAAGGTTATAAGAATACCTATACGAAGTTTGCCAATGCCTTGGCAGGAAAATTCCTCTCTTTCGATGAACGGAAACAGTTGTGGCATTCCATTTTGTTCTACAACTATGTACAGCGACCTTTGTCCGGTGCACGAGTCTCTCCCACCGCACAAGAGTTTGCCCAGTCAGAGGCAGCTTTCTTTGAAGTACTTGAGGCCTATCGTCCCGATTGCATCATTGCATGGGGCACGCGCCTTTATAACAACCTGCCCCGCAAGGGATACCAACTTCCCGACTTGATTCTTCCGAATGGGGATAGCCTGGAAACATGGGCGTATGAGACTTCCGATGGACACATCGTGCAAGTGCTTCCTATCACACACCCCTCAGCGGCATTTGTTCCAACCTATTGGCACGAAGTGATACAATCGTTCTTCAACCGGATTTTATAAAGACAACGATATGAATTTGAAATTAATCAGTTTGCTGATATTGATTCCATTAAATGGACTGAGTATTCATTCTAAAACAGAAAAATATATGGAAAAAGAGACATTTTATTGTGAGTATTGCGGACACAAGTTCCCCAACGTCCGTTTGTTAACGTCAGGCAGTTGCCCCCGCCATCCCGATGGCAGCAACAAAGGCCGTCACAAACTCTATGAGGGTAGCGAAAAGGCCAAGTACACCTGCAAGTATTGCGGCAAGCAGTTTCCTTCCATCCAAGTGATGGTAGGAGGCACGTGTCCCTATCATCCAAAAGGAAGTAATAAGGGGCCACATGCACCGGCATTGTAAATGTAAAATCTGTAATAGATAAAGTTATGAAGAAGATTGACGATTATTGTTCATACGGCTGTTATTTTTCCACTTCTGAATTGTGGAATAAAATCAAGAACGTTGCTCAAAAAGCCGGAATCAAAGTTGTGTATGCTGTCTTGTTGCTGTATTATGTAGCAACAGATGAAAACGTGTCGCTAAGTGATAAGGCAAAGATTTATGGTGCTTTGGGCTATTTTATTCTTCCGATAGATTTGATTCCTGATATAGTTCCGGGAGGATACGTAGATGATATGTCAGCATTGCTGTGGGCTTTACGTGCCGTTTGGGATAACATAACCCCGGAAATAGAACGTAAGGCAAAAACTAAATTGCGCGAATGGTTCGGAACTATTCAAAAGAATGATTTGGAATTGTTCTAATTCGAGAAATTACTAATTTAAAAATCATGTGGTTTTAAATAGTGAGTCCGCTTTAAAAAGTTTGTGTTTTTAATTCCATCCTTTCAGAAATATTTAGGTGGCGTTAAATTCAGTCAAAAAGTTTTTTAATGTGAACCCTCAATAGTAATAAGGGTAATCATTTAAATTTATGTATATATGATAGATATTGATAATCTGATTTCTATAACAAAAAATCTTGGTATTGAAAACATTGTGGCAGAATTGGAATTCTATAAAAACAGAATCAATTCTACTGATAAAGATTTAATTCTTCCATTGGTGGGAGAATTTTCATCGGGAAAGACAAGTTTAATCAACTCTTTATTGGATAAACCAAATCTTGAAACTGCTTCTAGAGCGACAACAGCTTCCATTTTTGAGGTTAGATTTGGAGCTGATTCGTGTTATGCGGAAATAGTGAATAAAGAAGGAAGTATAGAAAATATTCAAGATGTGACCGAAATTAAAAACTCTACACTTTCGGATGTTGAGTTAGTTAGAGTGTACGATACTTCTACTCGAATAGGATCTTCTACCATCTTGGTTGATACTCCGGGATTATCATCGAATGATCCGATGCATCGGATAGCACTTTCCTCTTATTTGCCTAATGCTGATGCGATTTTGCTTCTAACTGACATTAATCAACAAATCACCCGTTCTTTATTAGACTTTATTTCTTCAACTCAAATTTGCCAACGTCCCATCTATCTGGTAATTACAAAATGTGATACTAAGACTCCCAATGAAATAGAACAGGCAAAAAAGTATATCCGTGATAGCATAAACTTTGAGTTTGCAGATATCATAGCAATATCTGCTTCCCAAGGAATGATGAACGAATTTGATGCTTTGATTGCCAAAATACAACAGAATAAAAGTGCCATTGTCGAGTATTCAATTGAAGCCCAGATAAAAAATATTGCTGGTGAGGTCTTGAATATCATTAATGATTTGCTGAAACAAAGTGACAACGTTGAAAATATCAATGAAAGTATTGATAGTGAGAAAGGCAAGTTAAAGAAGATTGCCCGTAATATTGATGATCTAATTAAAGAAGTCGGTTACAAGGTTAATGAAAATGCCGAAACGTCTTATAATCAATTCAGAAAGTTGATATTTACTCAGGTTGATGATATCGTGAAGAATCAAGGGCGTGATTGTGATCAAGCTGTTTATGGGGCTGTGAATAGTTGTGGTAATATGATTATGCAAAAATTCCAACGTAATATAATTGCGGAAACTCTAGAATTAGCCCGTCAACGCCAAAATTCTTCCAATTCGATACCTATTAATTCACTTGAAACAATTCACATTTCCGATCAGGCTTTTAATGGGTTTTCCTATAATATAAGTCTTTCTTCCGTAGGTCATAAATGGGACAAGGTAATAGGATATACCATATTAGCAGGAGCTGCTATTGCTGCCATAGCTCCTGCTGCAGCAGGAGCAATAACCATTGGAGAAGGAACAGCTACAGTAGTGGCTACGGATGTTGCTACGGATGTTGCGTCTACTGCATACACTGCTAGTAAAATCAATAAATTACGAAAAATGGGAGAAATAGCAAGTAGGACTGGTATAGTTGTTGAAAATGTATCTAATAAAATGGACGAAATTAAAAACATGAATCAACAATTGGGAGAAAAAGTGGGCATGAAACGTGGACTTATAGAAACATCTGTAGGTTGGGTCACTGATTTTTTTGCAAAATCAGCAAGACAAAGAGCTGTAAGCGAATATATTGATGGTACACTGTTGCCTGAATTCAGGTTAAAGGTGACAGACTTAGGCAACACGATTCTTCGAGAAGTCTCTACACTGATTAAGCAGGAATCTCAAGCAGCATCCGATGTCATACGTAAGAATTTGGAAGCGATGAAAGTTGAACTTGCAGAAAAAAAAGAGGAATATACTCGCAAGATGGAGTTGTATAAAGAATATTCAGAACAATTAAAACAATATATATCAT
The DNA here is from genome assembly GCF_947632445.1 of uncultured Bacteroides sp. Lineage (GTDB taxonomy): Bacteria > Bacteroidota > Bacteroidia > Bacteroidales > Bacteroidaceae > Bacteroides. The sequence goes on from NZ_CANRPM010000020.1 coordinate 21,661, forward strand.
GATAAAATTTTTCATTGGAACCGTTATCGGTTTTATTGGTGGATATATGATTAACAACCAAGGAGCAAAGAAAGAATTAAAGTCGCCTTCGGGAGAGTCATATTCTATATTATACCAACAAGCTCAATCAGAAAACGTAAAGCTGCGTACAGATATCAAGCAAAAAATGGAGCAAATAGATGAACTCAATTCCAAAATCAAATTATTGACTAAAACTCTGAGAGATAAAGAAGATCAAGCGGATGATCGGGCGGATGATATAGAAGGCTTAAAACGTATAATTCAAAAATTAAGAGTAGAAAATAGCGCTATGCAAGAACAAATAGATGAGTATAAAATGCTTTATAAATCATCGCAAGAAGAGATTGAGAATCTGAAAAACAAATAGATATGGACATAAATTCACTGGTAATGACATGTTTGGTTGCTTTACTTGTTGGTAGCTTGGCAACTTGGATCATAATGCGTGGCCGCAAGAGAGAAAATTCTCTTTTGCAGCCACGTTCTGTAGAATTGCTCGATTCGAGTAATGAAGTAAAAACATTACAAAACCAATTAGCGGAATCTCGATTAAAAGTTGAAGAACTTGAAAATAAAGCTGCGACTCTAAGTGAAAAGCTTAAATTACGCGAAACGGAACTGATAAACCTTCAAAAAGAATTTGAAAACTTGGTAAATCTTACACCTGAAGGCCGTAATGATGCTATTCTTAATAAATACAAAGCGGATATTGAAAAGAAATCTAAAGAGATTGAAAATCAGGAAGAGGAAATAGAAGAATTGAAAGATGAATTATCCGCTACCAAGAAAAAACTTTCCAAAGCAAAATCAGAGGTGGAAGAGGCAACTGAAGCTATTGAAAGAACGAATCAAGAACTTAAAAAGACTGAAAGTGAGCTAAAGTATGTGACACAAGAGAGGGACGAACTTCAAAAAGAAAATGCCATAAAAAACGAAGCTATTGAGTTTATAAACGCGGTTTTAACAGCTCAGCCGGCAGACGATAAGAATGCTACATTGGTAGATAATAAAGTTTCACAAATAGAGTCTGTTATTTTGGACCAATACCTGCCTTCCTTAGATCAATATTCATCATATTACGAGGACAAAGACGATTGGAAAAATATAGTTAGGGATACAATCACCAGTTGGGGGGTTGTGCAAAGAAAGTCATGGTTGAAAGAAAAAAAGGTTGTAGCTTTTATTGGGGAATTTTCAGCAGGAAAAACTTCTATAGTGAATCGTATTCTTTCACAAGATAATCCCGATAGCCCTACTCTTCCGGTAAGCAGCAAGGCTACAACAGCTATTGCCACGTATATTTCTTATTCTTATGAAAAAGAAAAAAAATTCTTGTCACTATTTACAAACACAAAGGGTGATTTGAAAAAACTTTCTGAAGAGATGTTTCAGAAAGTAGATAAGGAGCTTTTGGGGAAGATAAATGCCAGCTCTCTAATTCGTCATTTTGTACTGAGTATCAAGAATGATAACCTCAAAGGACTAAGCATTCTTGATACTCCGGGATTTTCCAGTAATGACGAGGAAGATCAAGATAGAACACTTGATGTGATAAAAGAGGCACATGCTCTTTTTTGGGTTATGGATGCCAATACTGGTGAAATCAACAGAACATCACTTAAAATTATTGCTGATAATATTCAAGATCTTCCTTTGTATATAATAATAAATAAATCAGATACAAAATCTATCGGTGAGTTGAACCAACTTGAGGCTCATATCCGCCAAACAATGGAACGAGCCGGAATAAGTGTTAAGGGTTACGTTCGTTTTTCTCAAAAATCCCGACTTGATGAATTGATGAATATAATTCAATCATTGGAAAGTAAGAAAACAAATTTTGATATTACATCTATTTGTTTACGTATTCGTTCGGATATAGATCAATTGAATAAAAATTTGAAATCTTTACGCCAGAAGATACGAAAATACGAAACAGAAATTTCAGAATATGAGGATACAATATCGTCAGGGTTGGGTGAAATGCAAGAATCGAGCCAAAGGGTTGCCTCTATACCACAATTAAAATCCCATTGGTTTAGTGCAGACGATTATAGGATGGATCAAGAGGAATATCAGGAATTATCAGAACACTGTAACTTTATGGAACAGTGCTCAGAAGATATAGCTATAATTTTTCCAGACTTGAGAAAAAAAGTAGAAGAGCATATGAAATTGTCAGAAAGTCAGCAAACTTATAAAGAACAAACTAAAGGCTTGCAAGATATATTGAAGCAGTTGGAGAATACCTTGAAAAGTTTGGATCTCAAGCAATATGAAACGTTACAGCAGAACCTGGAATATAAAATTGGGGGAAAAACGAAGGGAATGCAGATTAAATCTGCTTCTTCTTTCGATGAGAATGAGGGATTTAATGCTTTCCAGAAAGCGATGCAATTTCAAAACCAAGATGAGCGTGAAGAAGCAAAATTTTGGTTTATTCGTTCGGCTAAATTAGGTTATAAAGATGGGGAAATATATTGTAAAATTAATGGATTAATGGATTAATGGATTAATGGATTAATGGATATAAATACTAATGTTATAATTATATGAAATCTGATAGTAATCTCTTTTTGGAATATCAAGAGAAAAAACGAAAGGTGTGTGACTTAGCCGAGGCTGCTTTGAAAGCTGGTTGGTTAGATGAAAAGACTCACAATGAAATTCTTTCCAAAATCAAAAATGATGTACTCACAATTGGAGTCATCGGACAAATGAAATGTGGAAAATCCACATTCTTAAATTCATTTCTTTTTGGCAAGCCTTTTTTGCCGGCTGCCACCACACCTATGACTGCTGCCTTGTCTGTCATTACTTACGGTGATAAAGAAGAAATCATAGCCGAATTTTACTCTCAAGATGAATGGAATGAATTAAAAGATTTGGCGCAACGTGATGAAGAAAAAGAAACGGACTTACAAACAAAATCTTCCATAAAAGCCGCTAAAGAACTTTATGAAAAATCAGCACCCATTCAGTCGCAGATTCCATCACTTCTCGGTAAAACTCAGAATGACGATTTTAATAATCTTATTGAATATGTGGGGGCTGATGGAAGATACGTTCCCATTGTAAAATCAGTAAAAATCTATTTGTCGGAAGAGTGGCTTAAAGGGATTGAGATTGTAGATACTCCGGGGTTCAATGATCCGGTGATTTCGCGTGAAGAACGTACAAAAGAATTTTTGAAACGAGCAGATGTGGTTTTGATGATGCTCTATGCCGGTAGGGCTTTTGATGCGACAGATCGGGATATTTTATTTGACAAGGTGAAACGAGTGGGGGTTGGTAAAATTATTCTTGCCGTAAATAAATACGACATCCAATTATTACGAAACGAATCGCCGGAACAAATAAAAGGATTTGTGACGGATGAAATTCAGAAAGCCTTACATCAATATAAAGAGGATACGCTTTCTGAATTGCTTAGCGATTTGGAACCGATACTTATTTCTGCTCAATTGGCCTTATTGTCTAAAATGCCATTGAGCGACATCAGAACGGATGCAGATTTGAAATTCCACTACGACAAAGCATGTGATGAGTTTTACTTGCAAACACAAGCCCAATTATATGAGAAGAGCAATGTTGCTGAATTAGAGAATAAAGTCCGTGAAATTATAGCCTCTCAAAAAGAAACTATTCTTATCAAAAAACCTATTAATCTTATTTTTCAGAGTGCGAAGAATATCATTGATGCAATTAAAAAAGAGTTGCTTAAGCTTAATCAATCAAAAGAGGTATTGAGCATCCCTGATGATGAATTGGAAGTGCGTATCAAAAATCTGAAAAAAGCTGAAAAAAAGATTATACGTAAAATAGAATTTGCAGAGTCAGATTTAAGCGACGCTTTCGATGAAATATCGGTAAAGTTGTTTCGTCGCCTACAAGATATGGTAGAAGGCGTAAAAGATGAATGTAACCGAATTATAGGTAATTATAAGCGGGGGGAGCTTCAGCGGAAATTGAGCGATAGAATTGAACGGTTTGAGGATATAGAGTTGCCTAGAGCGCAGGAGAATGTACCAAAGGAACTCAGGAAATCGTTGAATGAGAATCTTAATCAGTTATCTGATGATATCACTGATATACTTGGTGAATACGTGGATGATTCTGATGAAATCGTTGAATGTTTTATTCGTGAGTTGAAGAAAAAACAGTTTGATATTGGTGTTTCTACTTCCTGTTGGTCTGAGGAAAAAGAAGAAGATGATGATGATGGTTTCTCTTTTGGGATGCTGCTGGCGTTGCCGGTGTTGCCGATAGCTGGGATCATTACATTATTTAGTACAGGTAGAGATGAGGCTCACGAAGAAGTAAAACGCTATTTTTCTTCTATTGATTTGAATGAAATAAAAGACAAATTCCCTCAGGAAAAACGTAAGTTTTTGTCATTGCTTCATGGAGAAAACATAAAAAATTTGATGAAAGACCTGACCAGGCAGGCAGAAGAGGCGCAAGGTTCTAAAGAAGAAAAACAAAAAGCCCTTGAGGATGTCCTGTCTAAGATAAGCTTGAATGAAACAAAATTAGAAAAAATCAATATTGAATATAAAAAACTAAAAGAGCTAGTTTAGCATGTGAAAAGTAGTTCGAATCAGTCCCGTTCGCACAAAGCGTGCGAACGGGATAAGCCTTATTGCGAAAGGACAGTAATCAAAAAAATCATGTCTTTGCAGCTTTTTCGCGTACCTTCCCTCTCTTTGCTTTCGTAAACTTAAAACATGGATATGAAACATGTAGAAGCGATCAGCCTGTGTGCTGATTTACAGAAACGGGTGATTCAACTGAGACTTAGACAGAGTATAACTCGAAAGTACAGGAAGGTGATGAACCCTGCCAGGAACATGGAAGAATTGTTTAAAGAGCTGAATGATATTCTTGTGCAATCGGAGGAGTTGATTTAGTTGTGGAAGAAGAAGTGCGGCTCACTCCGCAAGAAGAGAATACATCCATTTAATAAAAAGAATATGCTTATGAAAACTTTTGATGAAATGTTAAGGGATTCGTTGGAAGAAGATTGTGACCCAGGGGAAATATGTGACTACATCCGTAGCGGAATCGGCGTAGAGGAGAAACGTCGTGCCCTGCTGGAAGTGGAGCGTATGATTAAAGGCATTGCCGGAAATGAGAAAAATCTCTATTTATTCGACCTTTTCAGCCAGAAAGAAACTGATGATATAGAAAACCTTGTACTTATGCGCAGTTTCATTTTAGATGAAATGATGCCGCATACTCCGGAAGAGATGGAACGGTTCAAGCATCAAAACGATCGCCTGCTGCGTCTTACCCAAGAGGCTACGAAGCAGGAGAGAAATATGATCCAAATGTTTTTCCATTCACCATATCGGGAGAAGGATTTGATGCTGTATGACATAGAAAAAAGCCTGACTTTCACTTGGGGGGATGAAGACGCAGTGATAAAGATGCAGAACGATGACTACTACGGTTCCGACTTCAGCTATATGCTGCATCTCATTTCTGAACTGCTAACAAGGACTCCCAATGCCACCAATCTGACAAATGGAGTCAGTCCTTTGTGTTTCGGAGAGAAAGAGGCTTTGAGTGGGAATGCCGATACGATGGATGACGGTACGACTTGGGCGGATGGAATATATCTGCACCATGAAGCATTTAAGGATATTTGTGTATGTTATGCCGTGCATGCCGTTTGCACACATCTGCCTTACTCCATCCCCGATTTGTTGCGTATGGATGATTTCTATGTGAGTGTGAAACTGGAGTACGGTCATGAAGATTGTGAACAAAGAGATAAGTCCTGAAAAAATTGGAACAGAGTTATGGCTAAAGACATGTTGAAAAAGCACCTCTGGATATTGAACAAACTCTACATAACCGGAGGTATTTCTTACAAGGATTTGGTAAAGGAATGGGAGCATAGCGTACTGAATGATGAAGGCACCACTATTCCCAAGCGGACATTCGATGATTATCGGAATGCGATAGAAGAGACATTCGATATCAACATCCTGTGCGATGCCTCGGACGGATATAAATACAAGTTGTGCGATGCAGAAAGTTTGCGGAAAGACAAGGTGAAGAGCTGGCTGCTCAGTTCGTTTTCCGTGAACAACAGTATTTTGGAAAGTCGTAAGTTGAAGAGAAGGATTTTGTTTGAACGGATCCCATCAGGCAATGAATCGTTGATGCGTATCATCAATGCCATGCAGGAGAGCAGAACCCTTCGACTGACTTATCAAGGCTTTAACCACAGCCTCCCGATTACATTCTTGGCGGAGCCTTATTGTGTCAAGGTTTTTAAACAGCGATGGTACATGGTGGCTCACAGTCCGGAAAAGGACAACATCTATATCTACGCCCTCGATCGCATTCTGCAAATGGAAAAGACGGATGTGGTATTTGCCTTTCCCGACAGCTTTGATGCGGAAGCTTATTTTGGTAATAGCTATGGCATCATGGTGACACCCGACGAGCTGGATGTGGAAACCATACGCATCAAGGTGACAGACCGGAACAACAAGCGCAAATACCTACGCCTGTTGCCATTGCATGCTTCGCAGGAAGAAACGGAGAGGCTGCCGGACTATTCCGTCTTTACTTACCGGTTGTATCCTACGTATGATTTCTTTCAAGAAGTGCTTTCTCACGGTGCAGAGATAGAAGTGCTTTCTCCAGAGTGGGTGCGCCAAGAATGTAGAGAGATCATTGAGGAAATGCTGAAAAACTATTCGTAATCTCCCGATTTGGGTTCAAAGCAACAACAGGCTGCGATAGCTGACAATGAATCGGCAATGAATGTCTATTTCCTTCCGCTGTCACGCAGCACTTCCTGAAGTCCCGACGCAGTGCTTCGTGAGGGTGTCATGCAGTGCTTTCTGGGGAGGTGACGAAGCACTTCGTCAGAGGGTCAGCAAGCACGACGTCAGGACGGAATGAATTGCCCGTGAAAAGAGACGGAAGAAAAACGGGGTTTTGGCACGAATAAAACAGTCCTGTCACACCAATTTATTGATATACAGTCGGTTGTTGCGACACGTAACAGGGCTGTGCAAACTTTTTTGGAATAAAATAAAAAATAGGCTGCCTTTAAAGGAAAGGTATTTTTTATTTTTTCACGGAAATGTTTACCAAAGGTACTAAGGTGTCGCACTAATTTATTGATAATCTGCTACTTGGTGTGACAGGACTATTTTGAGCCCCTCCCGGATTATTTTCAAAGTGATTTGGGAGCTTTCATAGATAAGATAGCTGATAAAAAGGGAGGATGTTTGTTGTCCTCCCTTTTTTATGGTCATCCGATATTTATTCTCAATAAATCTCTATAACTTCAGACTCCGAAAACATAGTGACAATCGTTTTAATGTGATACCTTGACACTATAAATTTAATGTTTTTATAGCTATATCCCTATTAATCAGATGAATATATTCATTCTTATATCGAACTCACATTAGTTACTTATCCTGCCCAGTCCTCGCGATCCAAGTTACGGTAACCGATGGCTTCGGCTAAGTGGGCGGACTGGATGGACTCGCTACCTTCCAAGTCGGCAATGGTGCGGGCTACTTTCAGGATGCGGTCATAGGCACGGGCCGAAAGATTGAGGCGTGTCATGGCGCCCTTCAGCAAGGCAAGGCCACGCTCGTCGGGGCGTGCGTAGAGGGATAATAGCTTGCTGTTCATCTGTGCGTTACAGTAGACACCGGACACTTGTTCATAGCGATGCTGTTGTAATTGGCGGGCTCGTACCACGCGTTCGCGGATAACGGCACTCGGTTCGCTGGGACGGACGTCGGACATTTTTTCGAAGGGGACGGGTGTCACCTCAATTTGCAGGTCAATGCGGTCGAGCAGAGGGCCGGAGATGCGGTTCAGGTACTTTTGTACTTGGCCGGGGCTGCATACGCAGGGCTTCGTAGGGTGGTTGTAATAGCCGCACGGGCAGGGGTTCATGCTGGCCACAAGCATGAAGCTGGCGGGATATTCTACGTTGCCCGCCACACGTGAGATGCTGATCTTACGGTCTTCTAACGGCTGACGGAGCACTTCGAGTACATTGCGGCTGAATTCGGGCAACTCGTCCAGGAAGAGGACGCCGTTGTGGGCCAGACTGATTTCGCCCGGTTGGGGAAAGCTGCCGCCGCCGGTCATGGCGACGTTGGAGATGGTGTGGTGTGGGTCGCGAAAGGGACGGGTGGAGATGAGTCCGCCGTCCTTGCCGAGTTTGCCGGCTACAGAGTGTATCTTGGTCGTCTCGAGGCTTTCGCCTAAAGATAGGGGCGGCAGGATAGAGGGCAGACGTTTGGCCAGCATAGACTTGCCACTGCCGGGCGAGCCGATGAGCAGCACGTTATGGCCTCCGGCTGCCGCTACTTCGAGAGCGCGTTTCACGTTTTCCTGTCCCTTGACGTCGGCGAAGTCGAGGTCGAACGTATTCTGTTTGGCATAAAACTCCTCTCGGGTGTTGACTACGGTAGGTGTCAGCTCCTGATTGCCGTTGAAGAATTCGACTACATTCTGGATGTTTTCCACGCCGTAGACAGTCAGATTGTTCACGACGGCTGCTTCACGGGCATTTTGCTGGGGCAGTATCATGCCTTCGAAGCCCAGCTCGCGAGCTTTGATGGCGATGGGCAGGGCGCCCTTGATAGGTTGCAGGCTGCCGTCAAGGCTCAGTTCGCCCATCAGTAAGTAGCGGTCCAATTTATCGGAGTGGATGGTTTTGTTAGCGGCCAGTATGCCTATGGCCAGCGGCAGGTCGTAGGCCGAACCTTCTTTGCGAATGTCGGCGGGGGCCATATTGATGACGATGTTGCTCGTAGGCATCTTGTAGCCGTTCACCTGCAGGGCGGAGATAATGCGCTGATGGCTTTCTTTGACAGCCGAGTCGGGCAATCCTACGAGGTAGAACATGCAACCGCGTGTACTATTGACTTCGATGGTGATGAGTGTGGCGTCTATTCCTTGGACAGTCGCTGCGAAAACTTTAACAAGCACGGGATTATTTTTTTAGTTTGTTTTTTCTCTTTGGTGATTTCTTTCAATTTCTCTTCCAGCTGCTTTGGACTCAGATCTCGTCCTTCGATTTTGCCTGTCGGAGTGAGCAGAATATTAGTGGGTAACGCCCGAATGTCGAACTGTTCGATAATATCGCTGTTCCAGCCCTTGCAATCACAGGCCTGTTTCCATATCAGTGTGTCGTTCTCAATGGCTTCTTTCCACAAAGCTTTATCTGTATCGAGCGAAATACCAAGTATCTCAAAATCCTTACGGTTTTTCTTGCCCTTATAGATTTTGCGTAGCATCCGATTGCTTTCTTGGGACTTTTCGTCCCATGATGCCCAGAAATGTAGCAACAAGTATTTGTCGTTGAAATCCGTTCGTTTAAGTTCTTTGCCTTCACTATCGGGAAGTTGGAAATAGGGAGCTATCTTTCCTAACTTTGCCTTTTCCGATGTTTCTATTTGTTTCAGAAGGTTTTCCACATAGAGGTATTCCTTAAGTTCGCCGGTCATTCCTTCTATCAGCTTCTTGATTTCCGGTAAGTCGGGTAATGGATTTTGTACCAGGTATTTGTCTAATGCATATAGCGATGCCGGTGAGGTCAGATTGTTTTGGATGAAGATTTTGGCTGAATCTTCGAGTGCTTGAGCTGTGAGGGTAGTGTCTCGTTCTATCTTTTGGCGGAAGAGTGACAACTTTTCGTTTGCAGTGTTTCCTTTGATGTCGAGCGAGTCCAGACAAGTGGCCGATCCGTTGATTTCAATGTTGTCTCCTTTGTCCATGTAAATGGGTATTTCTGTCCCATCAGAGAACTGGAGCCAAGCTGAAATCAATGTATCTATTTCCAGCGTGGTCGAGAATTTGTCATCTTTGACGGTCAGTGTGTCTAAGCGGTTATACAATCTGTCTGTACCATATACATATAGAGTGTCATTCCCCAGACCCTTGATGACTCCACTGATGCTGACAAAGTTCTTTTCGTGGTTGCTGCAAGCGGTTAGCAACCATGCTGCCAGAAATAGTAGTGGATATCGTTTCTTCATTGCTTGTCTTGTCTATAACTTCGGCTGCGAATGTAATTCTTTTTGGCGTGAATTAAAAAAAATGTCCGACATATTTCTATGCCGGACATTTTTTATGTATGGATGCTTTATTATTTTGCGATGCTCATAAAGTCTGCATTTGTATAATACTTGGCAAATTCCAAGTCGGTAGCAGCTTTCTTGCCCAGTGTGGCGTCCTTAGCTACAGCTGCCTTCAGGCTGCTGATAACCATTGAATCGTTGTTGGTTCTTGCACCCAATACAGCGCTCAGATAGCTTGTGTAAGCGTCGGGTTTTGCAATATCAGCCAACGTAGTCTTAGCCTTATTGTAGTCCTTAGCCAGAATCTGAGCCAAAGCAGCACTGTTTGTCTTGGTATCACCGAATGCGTTGACAGCCTTTTCATATTGGCCTTGTGCTACGTACAGGTTACCCAGTGCTTCGTTCAGTTCAGGAGCTCCAGATGCTTTAGCTAAGTAAGTTTCGGCAGTAGCTTTATCGCCCTTAACCAATGCGATAAGACCCATGTTCATGTTGGATTCGGCAGAGTTTTTGATAGACAGAGACTTCTTCAGGTAACTTTCAGCCTTGTCCAAATTGCCAGCTTCATAAGCCAATTCGCCAAGGTTATTATATGCACGGTAGTCTTCAGGATAGATCTGAGTAGCCTTGGTATAGATGTCTTCTTGCTTAGCGGCATCGTCAGTCAGTGTAGCAGCGTACAGCAATTCTTCGATGTTGAGTTGCTTAGCGTCTGTAGCAGCCAGATTAGCGATTTCTTCGTCAGACTTACCGATGATTTCGTAGTTCAGAGTCAGGCGAGAACGACGCAGTTGCGGCAGAATTTCGTCAGCCAGTGTTTTATAAACAGAAGAGATGTTCTTGATTTCTTGCTCTCTTTGCTCAGGATCAGAGTACATAGACAGTACGCGGAGAATAAGTTCCTTGTCCTGAATGTTTGACTTGCTAACCAATTCCTGGAAGCCTTCCCAGTCTTCAGCAGTATATTTGGTATCAACGTTAACTTCCAGTTTGTCTTTCTTCAGGTTTTTGTTGATAACCTTAGCTGTGTTGTCCTGACGGTTTTCAGCCAATGTCGTGTTCAGGTCAAGACCACCATCGGGAGAAGCGTATGCAGAAACTTCGATGTTCGAAATCTTCTTGTTCTCGGTATCGTTGATGTTCTTCACCTCTTCGTTGAAGGCTTTGGCTGTCTTCAATTCGCTGGAACGAACATTAGCCTGTTGAATCAAGAACATGATGTTAGCGTCATACTTTTCTTTGATGATGCGCTGGAATGCGTCTTCACCTGTAGCAGTGTTAGCGCTTCCTGCGGTTTGCTTAACCAGTTCGGAGGTTGAAATTACACCGTCAGCAATCTTTACGGCAGGGATTTCAACCGTCTTTTTGCCAATAGTGGCTTTAAATTCCAGATACAGTTCAGACTTCGCCATTTCGGGTACATAGTCGAAAGAAGTCTTCATGGTATAGCTGCCACCCATCTTGTAAGAGATTGTCTGGTCGTTGCCTTCTACCTTTTCACCTTGGAATACGGTAGGCTGGCCTTTGGCTTCGCCACCGTCCCACTTCAGAACAGGAGTTACTTCTACTACAGCCTTCTTGTTGAAGTACTTTTCAGGGAATTTACCGTTGATTGTAGCGGGAACCTTACCACCTACGGCTTCCAATACCTGCGGAGTCACCGTGAAATAGTCAGATGACAGCTCGCCCATCTTCTTGCTGCATGATGACAATGCAACAACTAACGCCATTAATAATGGCAAATACAGTTTCTTAGTCATTTTAGGTATAAATTAATAGTTTGTAATTGATTTGCCTATTCTTTATATGTTCATATATTTACGTACTCTGCTCAACACAGGATACAACGTCGCAAAGTTATTAAATCTTTCTACATTTTGTTAATCGGAAAGGGATATTTATTATAATTTAATGAATTTCTTGTTCTTTACGGTACTTGATATTGCGTGGATGGTGTTCTATAATCTCACTGCGAAGCATGTGGCGGTCGATGTGAGTATAGATTTCTGTGGTAGCAATGCTTTCATGTCCCAACATACATTGGATGGCTCGCAGGTTGGCGCCGCCTTCCAGCAGATGGGTCGCAAATGAATGCCGAAACGTATGTGGACTGATGTTTTTGGTAATGCCGGCTGTTTCTGCAAGTTCCTTGATGAGATGGAAAATCATGATACGTGATATTCCGTTGCCCCATCGGGCCAGGAACACATAGTCTTCAAATCCGGGTTTGATCCTCCAATGGTTGCGGTCGTTCAGCCAGTACCGGATTTCTTTGATAGCTCGGGGAGAGATGGGGACAAGCCTTTGTTTGTTTCCTTTGCCGGTCACTTTGATGAAGCCTTCTTCGAAATAAAGATCGGACAACTTCAGAGCGCAAAGTTCAGATACACGCAGCCCACAGCTGTACAGTGTCTCAAGGATGGCTCGATTGCGTTGTCCTTCGGGTTTGCTCAGATCCACGGTGGAGATGATCGTGTCGATTTCTGCTACGGTGAGTACTTCAGGCAACTTAAACCCGATTTTGGGGCCTTCAAGCAGTTCGCTTGGATCACCTTCGAGATAATCTGCCATTACGAGAAAATGAAAGAACGACTTGATCCCGGACAGTATTCGAGCCTGTGAGCGCGGATGTATGCCGATGTCGTGCAGGCCGGCACTGAAACGTTGCAGGTCGTTGAGGGTGACGTCTAAGATAGCTATCCCTTCGCCCTCAAGGAAATGTAACAGCTTGTCCAAGTCGGCCAGATAGGCATCGAGTGTATTGGGGGAAAGGGCTTTTCCCAATTTCAGGTATTGCTGGTATTTCCTGACAATCAGTGCTTGTTTCCCCTTATTCCTCAATTTTTCTTCTGTTTTCATTTCTTTTTTCTACCTTTGCATCTTAAATAAATGTCCTTTGGCCGGCAAAGATAGTGAAAGGCGAGCACAATGGCAAAACAAAAGTTTGCTTTAGGAAGGACATTGTCGAGTTGCATCTATTGTTCGAAATTAAAGATAAATAAACTACATTATGTGGATACAAATAATAAATGGTCCCAATATAAATCTGTTGGGTAAACGTGAACCTTCCATTTATGGGAGCGTTTCTTTTGAAGACTATTTGGCTGAATTGCGTGCGAAGTATCCCGAAGTGCGGATTGATTACTATCAGTCTAATATTGAGGGGGAGTTGATTGACAAGATACAGCAGGTGGGGTTCGAAGCCGACGGTATCATTCTGAATGCAGGAGCTTATACACATACTTCTATTGCGTTGCAGGATGCTATTCGTGCTGTGAAGTCACCGGTTGTGGAGGTTCATATATCCAATGTGCATGCTCGTGAGCCATTCCGCCATGTTTCAATGATTACATGTGCTTGTCTGGGAGTTATCTGTGGGTTCGGTTTGAACTCCTATCGGTTGGCGTTGGAAGCTTTGTCGGATGTCGTTAGACAAAAAGGTATATAAATATAATAAGGTATTATGTTATTAAAACAAACGAAGATTGTTGCAACGATTTCTGACCAGCATTGTGAGGTTGACTTTATCAGAGAACTGTTTGAGGCGGGCATGAACGTGGTTCGTATGAATACCGCCCATGCCGGACGCGAAAGTTTGGAGAAATTGATAGCCAACGTACGTACGGTCTCCAACCGGATCGCTATATTGATGGATACAAAAGGCCCCGAGGTGCGTACTACACCTTTAGCGAGCGACCCCATCCCGTTCAAGGTAGGCGACAAAGTGAAGGTGGCAGGCAATCCCGAACAGCCGACTACACGCGAATGCATCTCCGTCTCTTATTCCCGTTTTGTGAACGACGTGAATGTCGGTGGACATATTCTGATTGATGACGGCGATTTGGAATTGATTGTGGCCGAGAAGGATGACAACTATCTCTACTGCGAAGTGCAGAATGAGGCTACAGTGGGCAACCGTAAGAGTGTGAACGTGCCGGGTGTACGCATCAATCTGCCGTCGTTGACCGAGAAAGACCGTAATAACATTTTGTATGCTATTGAGAAGAACATTGATTTCATTGCCCATTCTTTTGTGCGCAACAAGCAGGATATCCTTGCCATTAAAGCCATATTGGACGAACATCATAGCGACATCCGCATCATTGCCAAGATAGAGAATGAGGAGGGTGTGGACAACATCGACGAAATTCTGGAAGTGGCCGACGGTATCATGGTGGCCCGTGGTGATCTGGGTATTGAGGTGGCGCAGGAACGCATTCCCGGTATTCAGCGTCTGCTCATCCGCAAGTGCATCTTGGCCAAGAAACCGGTAATTGTGGCTACGCAGATGTTGCACACCATGATCAACAATCCCCGTCCTACTCGTGCCGAGGTAACCGACATCGCCAACGCTATCTACTACCGTACCGATGCCCTGATGCTCAGTGGCGAAACGGCCTACGGCAAATATCCGGTAGAGGCCGTAAAGACCATGACCAAGATAGCCGCACAGGCCGAGAAGGACAAGTTGGCCGAGAACGACATCCGCATTCCGTTGGACGAGAACAGCAACGACGTGACGGCTTTCTTAGCCAAACAGGCTGTAAAGGCCACTACAAAACTGAAAATACGTGCTATCATTACCGACAGCTACAGCGGTCGCACGGCACGCAATCTGGCTGCCTTTCGCGGCAAGTATCCCGTACTGGCCATTTGCTACAAGGAGAAAACCATGCGCCACCTGGCTCTCTCCTACGGTGTGGAAGCCATCTACATGCCCGAGCTGGCCAACGGACAGGAGTATTACTTTGCCGCTCTGCGCCGTCTGCTGAAAGACGGTAAGCTGCAACCTACCGATATGGTGGGCTATTTGAGTAGCGGCAAGGAAGGTACACAGACCTCGTTTCTTGAAATCAACGTGGTGGAAGATGCCTTGAAGCATGCCGAAGATAGCGTGTTGCCTAACAGCAACCGATACTTATAAATTAATTGAAAATTGGATTTGGACGAATACATATTGCAGCACATCGACCCGGAAAGTGACTATCTTCAGGCCCTTTATCGTGACACGAACCTCAAACTTCTGTATCCACGCATGGTCTCAGGCCACCTGCAAGGACGAATGTTGAAGATGTTCGTGCGGATGATACAACCGCATCAGATGCTTGAGATAGGGACTTACAGCGGCTATTCAGCCCTCTGTATGGCTGAAGGATTACCCGAAGGAGCCATGCTGCATACCTTCGAGATCAACGACGAGCAGGAAGACTTCACCCGTCCCTGGCTCGAAGGTTCTCCGTATGCCGACAAAATCCGCTTTTATATCGGCGATGCGTTGGAACGGGTACCGCAGCTGGGGCTGACGTTCGACCTTGTCTTTATAGATGCAGACAAGCGCAAGTATTTGGACTACTACGAGATGGCGCTTGCTTGCCTGGCCGACGGTGGATACATCATTGCCGACAATACGCTGTGGGATGGTCACGTGCTGGAGGAACATCCCCATGGTTCGGACTTGCAGACCATCCGCATCAAGGAGTTCAACGATTTCGTGGCTCGTGACCGTCGGGTGGAAAAGGTCATCCTTCCCCTGCGAGACGGATTGACCCTTATTCGGAAGATCCCGAGAGTTGAATTAACCATTAATCATTAACTACGCTTTATATATGGAAACAACCCGTCAGAACAAGATAGCCCGTCTGCTCCAAAAGGAATTGGGCGACATTTTCCTATTGCAGACCAAGAGCATGCACGGCGTGCTGGTTTCGGTCAGTGCCGTGCGCATCAGTCCCGATATGAGCATTGCCCGTGTCTACCTCAGTATCTTTCCTTCAGAGAAAGGCGAGGAACTCATCAAGAATGTCAACGCCAACATGAAGTCCATCCGTTATGAACTGGGTACCCGTGTACGCTTCCAGCTTCGTATCATTCCCGAGCTGAAGTTCTTTCTGGACGATTCGCTGGACTATCTGGAACGCATTGATGAATTGCTTAAATAAGGCTGTGCCTTGAATCTATCCTTCTACATAGCCCGCCGTTACCTGTTCTCTAAGAAGAAGCACAATGCGGTCAACATCATTTCCGGCATTTCGGTGTGCGGGGTGGCGCTGGCCACACTGGCTATGGTATGTACCCTGTCGGTGTTCAACGGTTTCCAGGACATGGTGGCCGGTTTCTTTACAGCCTTCGATCCTCAGTTGAAGATTACTGTTTGCGAGGGGAAGGTGTTCATGCCCGACGAGCCTGTCTTTCGGCAAGTTCGTGATCTGCCTGAAATAGAAGTTTGGACTGAGACGCTCGAGGAGAATGCCATGGTGCAGTACAAGGACCGTCAGGTGATGGCTGTCATTAAGGGGGTAGAAGACAATTTCAAACAACTGACCTCCATTGACAGCCTGCTCTACGGCACGGGGCAGTTCATTCTGAAAGATAATATCGTGGACTACGGTTTCTTGGGCATCGAGTTGATGTCACGGCTGGGCACGGGCATCCAGTTTGTCGATCCTTTGCAAGTCTATGCCCCGCGTCGCAACGTGCGGGTCAATTTAGCCAATCCTTCGGCTGCCTTCAACCGTGAATACCTGTTCTCTCCAGGGGCTGTATTTGTGGTCAATCAGGAGAAATACGACTCCAACTATATTGTTACCTCGTTGGACTTTGCCCGCCGCCTCTTCGGTTACGGGCGCGAGGTTTCTGCTATCGAGTTGAAGCTGAAGCCTGATGCTGATACGGAAGCTGTTCGGAGGCAGATTGTTTCTCTGCTGGGTGAACAGTTTGTCGTGCAGAACCGCTACGAACAGCAGGCCGATGTCTTCCGTATCATGGAAATAGAGAAATTCATTTCCTATCTTTTCCTTACGTTCATTTTGGCTGTTTCGTGTTTCAATGTGATTGGTTCCCTCTCCATGCTTATTTTGGATAAACGGGAGGATGTACTGACGTTGCGCAATCTTGGAGCCGACGATCCGCTCATCGTCCGTATCTTTTTGTTTGAAGGCCGGTTGATTTCCCTTTTCGGAGCGGTTACCGGTATTATTGCCGGGTTGCTGTTGTGCTGGGGCCAACGTACCTTCGGATTTATCTCCTTAGGCGGAGGCAACGGCGACTTTGTCGTTGCCGCTTATCCTGTCAGTGTTCATGTGTCGGACGTCGTGCTTGTGTTTGCGACGGTGCTTGTCGTGAGTTCCCTTTCTGTATGGTATCCGGTGCGTTATTTAAGCAAACGGTTACTGGGATAACTTGATGTTATCGGTAAAATTGGTTTTCTTTATTCTTTACGTGAGTTCGACATAAAATCAAAAGATAGCCGGTTGCCCGTCATTGATAAAGTTCACTTCAATGGCGGGTTTCTTTTCAAAGTAACAACAGGCCGCGATAGCTGACAATGAATCGGCAATGAAACGTCTATTTCCTTCCGCTGCCATGCAGCACTTCCTGAAGTCCCGACGCAGTGCTGCGTGAGGGTGTCATGCAGTGCTTTCTGGGGAGGTGACGAAGCACTTCGTCAGGGGGTCAGCAAGCATGGCGTCAGGACGGAAAAAATCTGCCCGTGAAAAAAAGAGGAAGAAAAACGGGGTTTTGGCACGAATAAAACAGTCCTGTCACACCAATTTATTGATATACAGTCGGTTGCTGCGACAGTGACAGGACTGTGCAAACTTTTTTGAAATAAAATAAAAAATAGGCTGCCTTTAAAGGAAAGGTATTTTTTATTTTTTCACGGAAATGTTTACCAAAGGTACTAAGGTGTCGCACTATTTTATTGATAATCTGATATTTAGTGTGACAGGACTATTTTGAGCCCCTCCCCGGATTATTTTCAAAGCGATTTGGGAGCTATAAAGACAAGATAGCTGATAAAAAGGGAGGATGTTTGTTGTCCTCCCTTTTTTATGGTCGTTCGATATTTATTCCCAATAAATCCCTATAACTTCAGACTCTGAAAACATAGTGACAATCGTTTAATTGTGATAACTTGCCACTATAAATTTAATGCTTTTATAGTTATATTTCTATTAATCAGATGAATATATTTATTTTTATATTGAACTCACGTATTCCTTCTGTCTCTTTTTAGCGTTGTGTTTCCATACGATTGCCATCACTCCGATGACCATCAAAGCCAAGACCGCATAGGCGATGCCTTCAGTAACGTGCAGGCTCTGTGGGTCGAAACGCATCTCTACTATGTGTTTCCCTGAGGGGATGTGAAAGGCACGTAGGATATAGTCGGCACGACCCAGCATTGCGGGCTGTCCGTCGATGGTCACCTGCCAGCCGTCGGGATAATAGATCTCGGAGAACACGGCTACGGCATCGCCGCTGTTGTCAGTCTCATACACCAGGCGGTTGGGTGCATAGCTGGTCAGGCGGATGGTGGAGAGGCTGTCTCGATGGCTTTCGGTCAGGCCTTTCAGAACCTCTTTGAAGCGGGCGTCCACTACGGCTGTCATGGCGGGGTCGATAGTGTTCAGTGCGTCGATTTCCTCGTTGGCATTGTTTACGTACTCCACTTGGCCGACAAACCAGGCGTTGCCGTAGGCGTAGGGGTTCAGAATAGGCACGGTCTGCCCCTGCTTTCCGGCGGGCAGGATGAAGTAGCGGGTGTTCAGCATGTTCAGCACCCGGAACTTCGAGGCGTCCACACTGTCCATCTCGCCGCCTGCACGGGCAATCTCGGAATAGGCTGCCTGCATCTGTGGAGCAATATGGTGCTCAATCATCTCCTGGTAACGACGTAACTTGGCGGGGTGGTAGCCGCCCACGCTCTTATGCCAATAGGACGTGTTGTTTTCGTTGAAGGTATTCGTTGCCAAATTCAGCACGCGGTAGTCTAAGGCTGTGTCCTGCAAAATCAACTCGTCGGCAGGCGTCTTATTGAAAGTGGTGGTCTGGATGCTCTTCGACACGAACTGGCTGTCGTTCAGGTAGCGCTTGTTCACGCCCCACAGGTCTATCAGACACAGCACGGCGATGCCGCCTACAGTGAACGAACGGCGCAGCTTGCCGGACGCATAGAGCCACAGCAGCATGAGGCCGATGACAACGATGAAGAAACTGCGCATGGCATCGCTACTGACCAATGCGGCACGCATCTCGCCCAGATTGGCAAGGATACTGTTCAGTTCGCCGGCAGGAATCATGCCTCCGCCCACAGCCTGTTGCAACATCTGCGCTTCTTGTGCCGGGATGAAGCCCGAACTCAGGCTGTCCGGCGACATCCACAGTAGCAGCGACACGCCTAAGGACAGGACGGAGCTGACGCCTAACGCCACCTTGTTACGCAGCACCTGGGGTTCCTCCAATATCTTCTTCAGCGCGAAGATGGCCAGCAGGGGAATGGTGAACTCGGCGATGACGAGAATGGACGATACGGCGCGGAACTTGTTGTACATTGGCACGTAGTCGATGAAGAAATCGGTCAGTGGCATGAAGTTTTTGCCCCACGACAGTACGATAGAGAACAGTGTGGCGCCGATAAGACCCCACTTCAACGGCCCTTTGACGATGAAGCAACCCAGCAGGAAGAGGAACAGCACGAAAGCGCCCACGTAGACGGGGCCTGCCGTCATGGGTTGGTCGCCGAAGTATTGCGTCAGTTGGCTGTAGAGGCTACCGTACATAGGGTTGGCTTTCTCCATGGCTGTCTCGCTCTGGCTCAAGGGAACGGAAGCACCGCCTTTGAAGTTAGGCACAAGCAGCGTCCATGTCTCGCCGATGCCGTAGCTCCACTGCGTGATGTAGTCGCGGTCCAATCCGCTACTGGTCTGCTTGGCCGCTTCGCCTGTCTGCACCAGCTCGCTTTTGCCGCGCATGGTTTCCTTGCTGTAAGTATAGGTGTGATAGAGGTTCGACAGGTTGGCCGCTACACCAATAAGGGCCGCTATCATCAATACGGCACTGGCCCGGAAGAATTGCGGAAGCGTCTTCTCACGCCATGCCTGTTCGAAATAGGCACCCGCGATGAAAAGGATGACAAACAGGAAGTAGTAGGACATCTGTACATGGTTCGACGCAATCTGCAAGGCTACGAACAGCGCGGCTGTCACTCCGCCCGCCAGCAGGTGTCCGCGATAGGCCAGCACGATGCCTGCCAGTGTGGGAGGAATGTAGGCCAGGGTGATGAACTTCCAGATGTGTCCCGCCGAGATAAGGATGAAGAAGTAGGACGAGAATGCCCATAGGATGCCCCCCAAGGCGGACAGCCACACCGACAGGCCGAAAGCCCGTAATAAAATATAAAATCCCAGCATAAGGATGAACGTCAGTTGCACGTATGGCGGCAGGAACAGTTGGTAGGCTTTCTGTACCCATTGCAACGGCCGGTTGGAGTCATATGACGGCGAAATCTGATAGGTAGGCATACCGCCGAATGCGGAGTTGGTCCAGCGGGTACGTTCGCCCGTCTGCTCATAGTATTCCCTGGCTTCCTGCCCGATGCCTACACCTGCCGCCGTATCGTGCTGGAAGAGCACACGACCTTCGATGTCAGCCGGGAAGAAGTAGGCGAGGGAAAGCAGGGCGAACAGGATAATCGCCACTAAGTCGGGAAGTATTCTTTTCAGTGTCATCATTTGGAATATGTCTTGGTTATGGGGACAAAGATAGTACATTCCTCCCATTTTCCGCGCTACCGGCGACGTATTTCGGGAAAATGTCGTACATTTGCACACGTTTTTAAGCATCAGTCCGCAATGAAGATAGGCATCATCAGCGCAATGGACAGCGAGCATCGCCAGTTGGCGAACCGTCTGTCGCAGAAGAAGGAGAGCGGCGAAGACCGTTTTCGCTACGTGGAAGGCCGCTTGGGCCGCAACGACATCGTGCTTACCCAGTGTGGCATCGGCAAGGTGAACGCGGCTGTAGGAGCCGCCGAATTCATCCGCCGCAACCGGCCGCAGTGTATTGTCAGCACCGGTGTGGCAGGAGGTATCGCCGCCTGCCTGCGCGTGGGCGACGTGGTGGCCAGCGACCGTTTGGTCTATCACGACGTATATTGCGGCAACGACGGCACCCGCTACGGCCAGGTACAAGGCATGCCTCTCTATTACGAAGCCTCGCCCGAACTGCTGCACCATGCGTTGGGCC
Organism: uncultured Bacteroides sp.; assembly: GCF_947632445.1. Taxonomy (GTDB): domain Bacteria; phylum Bacteroidota; class Bacteroidia; order Bacteroidales; family Bacteroidaceae; genus Bacteroides. The sequence continues at coordinate 42,783 of NZ_CANRPM010000020.1, forward strand.
TGAACGAAGGCGCCGGACTGGAGAGCCGCATCCACGCCGGACTTATCTGCACGGGCGACCGCTTCGTAGAGGACGCCGACGAGCTGGCCTCCATCAGACGCCATTTCCCCGAAGGAATGGCCGTCGACATGGAGTCCGCCGCCATCGCTCAGACATGCTTCATCTACGGCGTACCCTTCCTCAGCTTCCGCATTGTCAGCGATACGCCGGGGGCGCACGACGACAACTTCGCCCAGTACTGCGACTTCTGGAGCACGATGGCCGAGCGGTCGTTTCGGACGACATGGGCGTTCTTGGAAAGCCTCGGAGGAATATGAAAACAGAAATCTTGCAAAAATCATTATAATATGGACAAAATTCCCAGTTTTACCATCGACCACCTACGCCTGCTGCGCGGTATTTACGTCTCGCGCAAGGACGAAGTAAACGGTGAAATTATCACTACCTTTGACATCCGTATGAAGGAACCCAACCGCGAGCCGGCTCTCGGACAAGGTGCGCTGCACACCATAGAGCACTTGGCCGCCACCTACCTGCGCAACGAGCCGCAGTGGAAAGACCGCGTCATCTACTGGGGCCCCATGGGCTGCCTGACGGGCAATTACCTGTTGATGCGCGGCAATCTGGAGCCGCAGGACATCCTGCTACTCATGCAGGACACGTTCCACTTCATCGCCCAATATGACGGCGAAGTGCCCGGCGCCGATCCGAAGGATTGCGGTAACTGGCTGCTCCACGACCTGCCTATGGCCCGTTGGGAGGCGGACAAGTATTTGCGCGAGGTGTTGGAACACATGACCGCCGCCAACATGCGCTATCCCGAGAAGACGAAGTAATTGCTCTTCAATAGGAGGCCAACTGAAAAATCCGAAGACGGATGGTCCGGCCTTTTCCATAACTTTATGGCCGGCAGCATACACGTCAGACCTGTTTGCAGAAACGGAAAGAGGCCGAACCCGAAATGTTCTTTTGGACCCGGCCTCTTTTATTGTGAAAATGTCTAGTCCTGAAATAGCGTTACAACAAAAAGTAACATTATGGAAAAGACAGAAACAAAGTACGTTAAGCGCACA
>NZ_CANRPM010000021.1 GCF_947632445.1 uncultured Bacteroides sp.
GTCACGAACACCCTTTATCAAGGGTCACGAACACCCTTCATCAAGGGTCACGAACACCCTTCATCAAGGGTCACGAATACCCTTCGTCAAGGGTCACGAACACCCTTCATCAAGGGTCACGAACACCCTTCATCAAGGGTCACGAACACCCTTCGTCAAGGGTCACGAACACCCTTTATCAAGGGTCACAAATACCCTTTATCAAGGGTCACGAATACCCTTTATCGGGGGATAGAAACTCACTTTGCAACAGAAGCGAGTATCTTCTCGATTTTCTCCCGTTCCTCCATGCTGAAAGCTGTATTGCGCAAAGCTTTTAAATTGTCGTTTAATTGTTCTACGGAACTGACGCCCACAATCACGGACGTAACCAGGTTGTCTTTCAACAGCCAAGCCAAAGCCATCTCAGCCAAAGTCTGTCCACGACCCAGGGCGACTTCATTCAAAGCTCTCACTTTGTGCATTACATCGTCTGTCAGGGCCTCCGGCTTCAGAAAACCGCCTCTGGCTATACGCGAAGTGGCCGGAATGCCATCCAGATAACGTCCCGAAAGCAGCCCTTGCGCCAATGGCGAGAAAGCGATAAAGCCCGTACCGTTCTCGGCCGCCTGTTTCAATACACCCGTTTCTTCCACTTTTCTGTCCAAAAGATTATATCTTCCCTGATAAAGCAGGCAACGGACATCATGGCTTTTCAGATAATCGTATGCTTTCCGCGCCTCTTCCGGCGGATATTTGGAGATGCCCACATAAAGGGCCTTTCCCTGACGGACAATATCCACCAGCGTCTGCATTGTCTCTTCGAGCGGCGTACAGGGGTCGAACCGGTGCGAATAGAAAATATCCACATAGTCCAGGTTCATACGACGAAGACTTTGGTCGAGACTGGCCATAAGCGATTTGCGCGAGCCCCATGTACCATACGGTCCGGGCCACATGTCGTGCCCCGCCTTGGTCGATATGAACAATTCGTCACGATACGGAGCAAATGAGTGTTTCATCACATATCCGAAGGTCTCCTCCGCACTGCCGGGCGAAGGCCCGTAATTATTGGCCAAATCGAAATGGGTAATTCCACAATCAAAAGCATGATGCAACTTGCGGCGGCTCTCCGACAATGTATCCACATCGCCGAAATTATGCCACAGTCCCAATGATATTTCCGGCAACAGAATGCCGCTCTGCCCTGCACGGCGATAGTTCATCCCTGCCTCGTAACGGGTATCCGCAGGTTTATAGTTGTTCTCTGTCATTGTCATAGTCAAAAACGGTTATACCATAAAAGAAAAAATTTCCTCCGCTTCCCCATTCAGAGTAGAACAGAAGCGGAGGAACTTTAGGACGACAAAAATTAGTTCATTCAAATGCCCAGCGATGCACGCACTGCCTTCACCTTCTCTTCGGCATCGGCATTGGCTCCGGCGTAACACTTCGGACAACCCATCTTGCCTTTCACTTCGATATAGAACTTAATCTTAGGTTCCGTACCTGAGGGGCGGACGGAAATCTTCGTGCCGTCTTCCGTGAAGTACTGGAGCACGTTCGAGGGTTCGGGCATGTCGAGCCGGCTCACCTTGCCGTCGGCGCCGGTCATCTCCAGCGTCTTGTAGTCCTTAACGATGCACACCTTCGAGCCTCCGATTTCCTTCGGCGGGTTGGCACGGAAGTTGTCCATCATGGCCTTGATTTCTTCAGCACCGCTCTTGCCCGGCTTCACCACGTTGACGGTGGTTTCTCTTGAGTAGCCATATTCCACATAAATACCCATCAGCACGTCGTAGAGCGTCTTGCCCTGATCCTTGGCCCATGCACAGATTTCAGCCAACAGCGAGCAGGCCGAAACGGCATCCTTGTCGCGCACGAAGTCTTCGGCCAGGAAGCCGTAGCTTTCTTCACCGCCGCCGATGTACTGCTGTTTGCCTTCGCGCAGGCGGATTTCGCGGGCAATCCACTTGAATCCCGTATAGCAATCGAGCATCTCTATCTTGTTCTTGTCGGCCACAGCCTTGATAAGTTCGGTCGTCACGATGGTTTTCACGACAAAGTCGCTCGGCTGCATCTTGCCCGTAGCCAGACGGTTCTTGATGATATAGTAGAGGAAGAGCAGACACGTCTGGTTGCCGTTGATGAGCACCCATTCGCCCTTATCGTTCTTGCAGGCCATGCCCACGCGGTCGGCGTCAGGGTCGCTGGCCATCACGATGTCGGCATTGATTTCCTTGGCTAACTCGATAGCCAGTGTCAGGGCCTCTGCATTCTCAGGATTAGGCGACACCACCGTCGGGAAGTTACCGTCCTTCACCATCTGTGACTCCACGCAATGTACGTTCTCGAAGCCCCACAGCTTCAGCGAAGCGGGAATAAGTGCGCGTCCGGCACCGTGAAGCGGCGTGTAGACGATACTCAGATCCTTCTGACGCTTGATGACTTCGGGATCTATGGAAATAGAATGCACTTTCTCCAGATATACCTTGTCCACATCCTCACCGATAATCTGGATGAGTTCTTTGTTGCCGTTGAACTTGATGTCGGCTACCTTCACCTTGTTCACTTCGTCGATGATGGCGGTGTCGTGCGGAGCCAGCACCTGTGCGCCGTCGTCCCAGTAGGCCTTGTAGCCATTGTACTCACGCGGGTTGTGGCTGGCAGTGATGTTGATACCGCTCTGGCAGCCCAAATGACGGATGGCAAAGGACACTTCGGGCGTAGGCCGCAGGTCATCAAACAGATAAACCTTGATGCCGTTAGCCGAAAAGATGTCGGCTGAGATTTCAGCAAACTTACGGCTGTTGTTACGACAGTCATGGCCCACCACTACCGAAATGGATTGGCCGGCAAAACACTTGTTCAGATAGTTTGCCAAACCCTGCGTAGCGGCACCCACAGTATAGATGTTCATGCGGTTGCTGCCGGCACCCATAATGCCACGTAAGCCTCCCGTACCAAACTCCAGATCTTTATAGAAGCTTTCTATCAGCTCCGTCTTGTCATCGTTCCCCAGCATTTTCCTCACTTCGGCCTGAGTCTCAACATCAAAAGCCGGCCCCAGCCACTCTTGAGCTTTCTCCGTAACCACTTTAATTAAATCTTGATTCTCCATAAATCTATTATTTAATAGGTTAATACATTATCTGTTTTTACTGTCGACAAAGTTAATCAGATAAAACGAAGAAACAAATTATTCAGGAATTTTATATCGGTCACCTGTTTGTTTCACATACTCTTCGAGGAACTCTTTCGGATAGCCCGGACGGATGACACCGGCAGGCTGGCCGATGGCATTGCGCTCGAATCGGCCGTCCTTCACGCGCTTCACCACGCCGTCATTGTATTTGACAATCAGAAATTCACCAAGACGCTTCCAGGCGTCGTGTGTACTTTGAGCCGTCATCACGGTATAGTTTGTCAGGAATTCTTTGGCCTTGGCAGGGTCGGTTTCCAACAGCTTCACGGCAGCGGCCTCGATGCCTTCCTGTGCCAGATTGAAAGTAGTTTCGATTTCGGTCTGCACAGCCCGCACGTCGTCTATCATCAGGTCGTAGCGCGGATATACCATATTGGCCACCCAGTTGTATATCCAGAAAGAAGACTTCCAGGAGAAGGTGATATAGTCGGCGCCATCCACACGGGTGTAGCACTCAGGCACACGGGTAGCGCAACAGTAGACGGGCGTAAACACCGTCATATTGGCATCGTCCAAGCCGAACCACAATACACCGCCCACCGCGTCGGGCAAGTTCTCGCGCATTTGTGCCACGAAGACGAAACCGGTTTGCTGAGTGGAGATAGGACGTTCGTTAAAGTATTTCTGTCCGTTCACTTCAAATTCTAATGGTGAGAGACGGTAAGGAGTATGGTAAGGGCCGGCACCAAAGTCCTTCGTGATGTCGAGCGCTGTACCTTCATAGTGGTCACGCATGGCATTCTTCACGTCCTGTATGGAAATCTTGCGATTAGGCTTCACATAGAGGGGCATCGGCTCATCGGTCGTACCTTGGATGTAGGGCAGGAACTCCTCGCCGTGATCGGTGAACATATTGAAATAGTTCCAGACGCGGGCCTCGCAATAACGGCGGGCACTGAAATCGAGGGGCGCATAAGCCTTAGAGAAGCTGAAGTCCTTGTTCACTCCATTGAAATAGCCTTTCTCGCGAGCAAAGGAGATAACATCGGGTGCATACATGCAGTTTTCCTTATCGTTCATGTCGAACTGGTGTATGCGGCTCTGGTTGGCATGAGCCGAAATACAGTCATCGGGCACCCGAACCGCTACCCACACGGCACCGCGCACGCCGAGACCTTTACCTATCATCTCCATAATCCACACTTCATTGGGGTCGGCAATGGTGAAAGATTCACCGCTGCTGTAGTAGCCGTATTCCTGTACCAGCTCGGTCATCACCTTAATGGCCTCGCGTGCTGTACGTGAACGTTGCAAACCCAGGTAAATCAGGCTGCCATAGTCGATGATACCCGTCGTGTCCACTAATTCAGGACGTCCGCCGAAGGTGGTCTCGCCGATAGTCAGCTGGAATTCGTTCATGTTGCCCACTACGTTATAGGTCTGTCGGACCTGTTCTATTTGTCCCAGATACTTACTCGTATCCCACTCGTAAACGTTGATCATCGTCCCCTTCTTGTGCATGCCTGCGGGGTAGTGATACAATTCGCCGAACAATGAATAGGAGTCGGCTGAATAGGAAATGATAGTCGAACCGTCGACCGACACATTTTTGCCCACGATGAGATTGGTGCAAGCCAGTGCATCGGCTACAGCTGCCGCCATGCAAACAACGGCAAGGGTCAATCTTCTAATCTTCATAATCGTTGCTTTATTAATTGATAATAGATAATTCATTCTTCCCACCTACCATACAAAGCGGTATTGACGGGTAGTAACATTACCACAAGTGTCGGTGACACTCATCACCAACACGTGGCTGCCACCCTTCTTTACACGGTGTGGGTTGAGCCGGCACACCAGTTCGTCCTTCACCGAGTTCAACTTACCGAAGAGGGCATACTGTCCGTCGATGGTGCCGCGATAAGATACAATGTCTGTCTGCGCATCCTTCACTTTGAAGACGATACGGCCCGTGCGTCCCCAACTGGCCTGCCCTACGGGAGTCAGTATCGGCGGAACGGTATCAATAGCCACAGTGTAAGTAGTCAGGTCACGCACTTTCACCTCCATATAACCGTTCACATAGCGGCCTCCCATATTGTATTTATTACCTTTGGCACTGACACCAGCCACGTAATATTTCGTGCTGTCAGCCAAAGGACGATGGCGCAGCCCGATGCGCAGGTTACAGGCCTTGTGCAGGGGAATGTTGCGGTCGTTCAGCTGATAGGTAAAGGCAATGTCGCCGCTGTCACCACGAACGGCATAATTCAGATAAGCATCTTCATAAAGCACACCTCGGGGCAATACCAGCTCAAAACCGGGTTCCTGCAAATAATTCACTCGATCCCAACGGAAATGATATTTTTCACGATGCTCTACTTCTGGGATGCTGCTCCGAAGGCCCTGTATAGTGAAATGTACCTTCGACTCATTGCCCAATGCGTCGCGCAGTGTATAAACAAAGTGGTAAGGACGCTCCTCGTCAATGGTAACCAACCCACGGTTGCCGTTGGAGGCGTGTAGCAGGCGAAGGCGGTTGCCAGGGTCAATGAATGACTTCATATATTGCCCGTAGGTCCAAGAGTTGATATAGCGGTTCTCATCGTAGGCAAAGCGGTCTACCACACTGCGAAAGACTTCTTGTCCGTCCACTTCGAGGATAACCGTATGCACGCCGTAGCGGTTGTGCACCCCATCCATATAGTCATAGGCACAGATTCCCGCTCCTATTTCACCCCAAGCAGTGATACCTGCCGTCTGATTCAAAGCGAAAGCCTGTCTTGTCATCTTGCTGTTCACCACGCCCCGTCCCCGTTGCGGGAAGAGCATGATGCCCTGCGCTCGCGGTGCTGTGTGATCCTTCACCTGCCCGGCAAAGAAAGGCAATGGGTCCACATAGTCGTTCGTGGCTGTTTCAATAACATCCAAATGCAGATGCGGACCGAACGAATAGCCTGTATTACCGCTATATGCAATGACTTGCCCACGTTTGACTGGGTATTCCCCAACTTCGGGCACAATCTCCACCTCCCAACTTTCCTGTTCGTATTGCAGATCCTCCACACGCCGAGCAATGTCACCCACGAAAGCTTCCAAGTGGTGGTTAATAGTAGAATAACCATTGTTGTAAACCACGTCAAGTACGTAGCCCGATCCATGTGTCACGCGAATGCGCGAAATGTAGCCGTCAGCCAACGCATGTACAGGTTTACCCGTCACTCCTTCCGTCTTAAAGTCAAGGCCTCCATGAAAATGGTTAGCACGGAGTTCACCGAAATTACCGCTAAAAGTAATAGGATGCACAAAAGGATTTATAAAACGGACAGTATCTCCCGATACTGCAAATGATTTAGCAGATATATTCCCCAAGTGAACAAACAATCCACATAATAATAAAATATATTTCATCATTCAGCATCATACTTAAGGGAGCTAACAGTATTATTATCAGCTAATATTCTTCAGCTCCATCCATTTACAAATAAATCTGCCAATACTAAAGTTAGTTGCCTATCTTCTCCAGAAGTTCGACCCATGCAAAGATAGTGCAAACATAGCGAAATACAAAAGCAAAAATAACGTTTTAGTACAATCTGTTTTCTTCAAAGTGGAGACTTATAGCAAAAATACAAAAACATAATAAATGCAATTTGTCTAAAAAGGATAACCTACCGCAAAGTGAAAAGCAAAATCACGACTGAAATCTGGATGAACAATAGGATAACGATTCCGTCCACTCTCATAAACAGGATTGATAGCCTTCATACCAGCATCAAAACGTAAAACAAAAAAATCCAGATCCAAACGAATTCCCATGCCATAAGCCACAGCTATCTGCTTGTAAAAAGTATCAAACTCAAATTGTCCTCCCGGTTGGCTTTCATATTCACGTAAAGTCCAAATATTGCCTGCGTCAACAAACAATGCCCCATGCAGTTTCCAAAAAAGATAGGTACGATATTCCACACTGGCATCCAGTTTGATATCTCCAGACTGATTTAAGAAATTATTTTTATCGCCTATATATGACCCGGGCCCTAGTTCTCGAACAGACCATCCACGTACACTATTAGCTCCTCCAGAGAAGTAACGTTTTTCAAATGGAATGACGTTGGCATTTCCATAAGGAACAGCAATACCTCCACCTACATGAAATGCCAATGAATTACGATTGTCTATTACAAAATTCTTCGCATAATCAATATCCCCTTTTATGTACTGGGCAAAAGGAATATTTAACAATGTATATTCACCTGACTCATTCTTTTTCATCCCGGTCAGTTTGGCCAAACCATAGAGTAAAGAACCGGCAGATTCTATATTGATGCGCACTGAATAAGAATTACCCAACAATGCATTATTTATCAATGCCTGCCCTGCACTGTTGTAAGTATAGCTATAACCCGAACGGACAATAAAACGGTCTTCATAATTATAAGCCAAAATATAATTCTGCTCCTTATCAAGATAGGTTGCACGAAAAGCAGGATCTATCCATGGCATATATAAATAATTGATATCAAGCAAATCTATGCGATGTTGCGAACGCTGCCGTTGCATTCCCCAGCGATAGCTCCAACTACCAGATGCCACAATACGAGTGAATTCAGGACGCATTTGATAATTGTATTGCAGCCCGAACTCAGTAGTTGCCCTAATTGTACGCCTAAAATCTCTACTTAAAAAAGGAAACATAAAACGAGGAAAATTAATCGTCGCTTCAGCCCCCAGTTCCATATAGTTTTCTTGATTATTTCCACTTTTCAATGGTGAAATAGCTTCATAGGCTCCACGGAAGCGAAGCATTAAAGCTTCGGAACCTCTAAACAGGTTGCGATGCTGGAAAGAAACCGCTGCCGCCGCACCCAAATCACCGGCAGAATTTGTACCTTCAAGCTCAAACGAAACAGACTTGTGTTTGCTTTTAGTCAACATAATATAAGCATCCAAACGAGTACTGTCCTCCCGTTCTTCTACAAAACGAATATTGGTATATTTTAATGACTGCAAACGACCAAAATTAGAATAAGTGCGCTGTACTTCCCGCTCATCATATAAATCTCCCGGCATAATATGAAGATTATTCTCTAAAAGTTGGGGCCTCAGATATAACTTATCCTTATAATAAATAGAAAGGCCATTGTAACGAAGAGAATCATTAATCTCAATACCATTAGCAGAAGACTGCAACACATTGTAATCGGTCACAAAACCGACTTTTCCCACAGTATATTGATGATGTTCCTGGCTTCTCGTCTCTCCCCTTTGTCTGTAAGGCAAAAGGTGAAGAGTCAAATCCACAAGATAAGTATTGCGTGCAGTATCAGCCGTATAAGAAAGAAAATCCTTATTGAATTTATAATAACCATTCCCCAACAAATTATTCGTAATACGTTGCCGTTCGGCATCAAGCTGATTCACATCAAAACGCATACCTTCAGATAAATAAGTATCTGCCGAATCGAGCTGCATCAAATTGCGAATATTGTCATCGGGAATATCATAACGAATATTTCTCACAATGTAAGGTTTCCCTGTAGTCACATTATATACAAGCCGTATCTTTTTCTTTTTCACATGACTTTGAGTTTCAACGGAGGCTCCCATATAACCCATGTTCTGAACAGCTTTGGTCATCTCCTCACGAGTACGATCCGCATCTTCTTTCCGATAAATCACAGGTGCATCACCAATCTTACGCAACACACGGTTTACCCATCGGGTACTGTCGGCCCCCGACCAGTTATAGACATACAGCTGAGTTTTAAACAAACTGAACCATTTGGCATTAGGATTCTGTCGCACATACATAGAAAGGCCGGAAGGCTTTACCTCTTTATTATCCGTATGTATGCTCACTTCGTCCAACAAATAAGAGCCATCGGGTACATATTTAGTAGACGAACAAGAGACCGACAGCAATAAAGCGAGAACGGATATTATACAATACAAGCCTTTCCTCATATCAGCACACATATAAACTGCGACAAATATACCTTATTTTTTCGGTTTGCAAAAACAAAAACAGAACTTGATACTTATGGTTCTTCACGGTGCACAGGGTTTTGATTATCTGAAAATAATAACGTACATTTGCGAAAAAGATAAAGATGCAGAGTATGACACTGAGTAAAAACAAAATTAAATATATCCATTCACTGGAACTCAAAAAGAGCCGAAACACGGAGAAGGCATTTTTAGCTGAAGGTCACAAACTCGTAGGGGATCTGTTGGGGCATTTTCATTGCAGATTACTGGTTGCTACGGACAAATGGTTCATGAACAATAGAGAACTACAGTCAACCGACATTGATGAAATGTTGATAGTAAGCGAAGAAGAACTTTCACGCGCCAGCCTGCTGAAAACACCTCAACAAGTTTTGGCTATTTTCGACCAACCGGAGTATTCGATGGATACATCAATCATCAATCGTTCTCTTTGCCTGGCTCTGGATGGTGTACAAGATCCTGGAAACTTGGGCTCTATTATTCGCTTGGCTGATTGGTTCGGAATTGAAGATGTATTCTGCACACCACAAACAGCGGATATATATAATCCTAAAGCGGTTCAAGCTACCATGGGAGGCATTGCTCACGTAAGAATACACTATGTATCTCTACTCGACCTAATACATTCGATAAAGCCAGAAACACCTATATACGGAACTTTCCTGAATGGGGAAAACATCTATAAAGAAAATCTGTCGATGAATGGATTGATTGTAATGGGAAATGAAGGAAACGGTATTAGCGGGGAAGTTAGCCACTTAATAAATAAACGATTATATATTCCTAATTACCCTAACGGACGGGAAACTGCCGAATCGCTCAATGTAGCCATTGCTACTGCAATAGTATGTGCCGAGTTTCGGAGACGGATTCCATCTTTGTAAAATCAAAAGGAGACAAAAGGACAGGCACAAAACATGACATACGTTCTACAACTCCTACAGGAACTTCAGAAAGAATCTCCTTGGTATCGAACGAAAGTGTAGGGATGTCTGCTTCCGAAGAGACTAAAACGATAACTCCCGAATACCATTCTGTACTCTCGATTTCGTCAGACATGGGGAAAAGAGCCTCTACATGATTTTCATGCATCTGTACGACATAATGCCACAAAAAACCATGTCTTGGTAAATACAGGTAATGAGAAGCATACCGTTTCATCATTCAACTCCTTTCAACTCAATTTACCTTTTTTGCAAACGAGGACGAACGTCCTGTTTTTGTGGCTGGACCAATGCAGGAGAGGGTTTAGGTCGCATGCGGGGAACAGTCTTCAACTCTTTCTTATCCGGCTCTATACTGTCCTTAGCCATATTCTCCGGTTCTTTTTTCACATTTAGGGTATCCTTTTCTGCTGCTTTCAAAGTATCTGCCTCTGCAACAACTACAGAATCTACACTATGATAGCGCATGAGAGAAATCTTATCAAGCAACAAGGATTTTTTCTCAGAACTTGGATAGTAAATAAAACCATTCACTTCTTTAAGCTCTCCCATCGTGTCGTTCTGCAAAGTTATAGAATAATCACCTGCAGCGAAAATCTTACGAAAAGCACTAATTACACTGTCATTCTTGTAATGGAGAGACATGGCCATGATAGGAGCAGAAATACTATCAAACTCTTTGTCGGGATACAGGAAACGAACATTCCAACATAATGTATCACGGTCGTAAAAGTTGCTGTCTGCAGGCAATGCAAAGGTTACTTTATTATTCAATGGCATCCCGGACAACCGATAAAGTTCCCGTCCAAACCATACATCTATACTATCACCGGGAACTGAAGTTTGAGGCTTACCTTCACGTAAAGCCAACAGTTCCTCAACGGTCGTTTTCTCGGCTTTCAGTCGTGCATTGATGTTATCATAAATTTTACTTAACGCTTCTGGATTCCGAGCATACCAAACCATTGATGAATCAAATTCGGCCTCTGTTATCCCATATTTCTTGTAAACAGACTCTATGTAAAGCAAACGCTTATAATTCTCATTATAAGATAATGCTTCACCCAGCGCTTTGGCTATATGATAGTCATAAAGTATATCCTCCATTCGTGTATCCGACAATACCGTTTCAGGACGTTTTACATGACACGCGAATAATGTCCAGACTAAGAAAACGACCAAGCCATACCGTTGAATTTGATTGCTGCTACGTTTCATCCTTTCTTCGTCACTTCATGATAAGCTTTATTCAGATATTTGCTATAGAATAACAACAAGGCGATAATACCACAACTGATTGACGCATCCGCAAAATTAAATATCGGACTGAAAAAAATAAAATGATCTCCGCCGACAAAAGGCATCCATGAGGGCCAATCAGTCTCAATAATAGGGAAATAAAACATATCTACTACCTTGCCGTAAAACAAAGGAGCATATCCTTCCCCCGGCAGAAATGAAGCCAGCTGGTAACTGGTACTTTCACTGAACAATACGCCGTAAAATACACTGTCAATAATATTGCCCAAAGCTCCTGTTAAAACCAACGACACACATACGATGAAGCCTGTCTTCATCTTCTGCCGTACAATTTTATAAAGGAACCATCCGATAACAGCTACTGCAACGATACGAAATGACGTCAAGAATAACTTTCCGATAATCTCCATTCCAAAAGCCATTCCGTTGTTTTCTGTAAAGAATATATAAAACCACGTGGGAGGTTCGGCGTGAATGCCCAATTTGTCATATAACCAGCCGATGGCATTAATGCTTTCATGCCAATACATTCCCGTCTTTACAGCCACTTTTATCAGTTGGTCTACCAATAATACCGAGAATATCACAAACAAAGCTATCCGACCTTTTGTCCAAAAGTTTTTCATCCCCTTATACATTCCCTAAAAGCACAAGCTATAGGATCACAAAGATACCGATCCTTGCACAGCCTATAGCCTGCTAATGTTTCAAATTACTTTTTACCGTTATTCTTAGCTTCGATGCTCAGAGTGGCATGAGGAACGGCGCGCAGACGTTCCTTCGGTATCAGTTTACCGGTCTCACGGCAAATGCCATATGTCTTGTTTTCGATACGCACCAAAGCAGCCTGAAGTCCTTGGATAAACTTCAACTGACGCTGAGCCAGTCGGGTAGTCTCTTCTTTGGACAACGTATTGGCTCCTTCTTCCAATACCTTATATGTAGGAGACGTATCATCCGTATCATTGCCGTCGGCTCCGGTCAGACTGGCTTTCAGCAAATCGTAGTCACGTTGCGCCAACTCCAACTTTTCCAAAATAATGGCGCGAAACTCTTCCAATTCAACATCTGAGTATCTTGTCTTTTCTGCCATAATTGTTAATGTGTTTAGTTTGTTTTGGTATTCTATTATCTTTTCTCTCTTTTCCAAGTCTCTGTCTCAGTTCTTTTCAACCTTTACAAAAAGCGAGAAGTCATCAAAGTTCAATTCGGTACCTTCCTGTACTTCATCAACTAACGTAAGTGAGGTCGCCAGAACTTGGTTGCAAATATAGTCTTTATATTCGTTTACCGCATCATCTGTCTGTGTATTTTTAGACAATGTAATATCTATTTTATCGGTAATCTCAAAGCCACTGGACTTGCGGATGTTCTGGATGCGGTTCACCAATTCGCGGGCCACACCTTCACAACGCAGTTCTTCGGTGACGGTAACTTCCAGTGCGACAGTCAACCGGCCTTCGTTGGCCACCAGCCAGCCGGGAATGTCTTCACTGAAGATTTCTACATCAGCAACTTCGATTACAGCTTCCGCACCGTCCAAAACAAACGTATAGCGGCCGTTCATCTCCAGCTCAGCGATGGCTTCCTGTGACATTTCTGCTACAGCGGCAGCCACAGCTTTCATCTGCTTACCGAATTTCGGGCCCAGTTTCTTGAAATCGCACTTCACTTTCTTCACTAATACGCCGGCAGCCCCATCGACGAACTTGATGCTCTTCACATTCACCTCGTTCATAATGAGCGTCTTCACGGCTTCGATGTGGGCACTCTGTTCTTCGTCTACTACGGGAATCATAATGCACTGAAGCGGCTGGCGCACTTTGATGTTCACCTTGCGGCGCAGAGCCAGTACCATAGACGTGATGTCCTGAGCCACCTGCATGCGGGCTTCGAGCTCGGCATTGACCAGTGTTTCGTCGTAAACGGGGAATTTGGCGAGGTGGACGGAAACCACCTTATCGCGGCCGGTCACAGCAATCAGGTCACTATAAAGCATATCGGCATAGAACGGTGCAATGGGCGCCATCAGCTTGGCCACCGTCTCAAGGCAGGTGTATAAAGTCTGATAAGCCGAGAGCTTGTCTTCGGTCATGCCGCCGCCCCAGAAGCGTTTGCGGTTGAGACGCACATACCAGTTGGACAGGTTGTCATTGACGAAGTCGGATATCAGACGGCCGGCCTTGGTGGGTTCGTAGTCGTTGTAGCACGTATCCACGTTCTTCACCAGCGTGTTGAGCAGAGACAAAATCCAGCGGTCTATCTCAGGGCGCTTCTCTAAGGGCACATCGGCTTCCTTGTATTCGAAACCATCAACGTTAGCATAGAGAGCGAAGAAGGAATACGTGTTATATAAAGTGCCGAAGAACTTGCGGCGAACTTCTTCTACACCCTCGACATCGAACTTCAGATTGTCCCATGGCGAGGAGTTGGTAATCATGTACCAGCGCAAGGGGTCGGAGCCGTATTTCTCGATTGTCGAGAAAGGATCGACGGCATTGCCCAAGCGCTTGGACATCTTGTTGCCGTTCTTGTCGAGCACCAGACCGTTGGAAATGACAGCCTTGTAGGAAACACTGTCGAACACCATCGTGGCGATGGCATGGAGCGTGAAGAACCAGCCGCGCGTCTGGTCAACGCCTTCGGCGATGAAGTCGGCAGGATATACCTGATGGCTGTCCAACAGCTCTTTGTTCTCGAACGGATAGTGTATCTGCGCATAGGGCATGGAACCGGAATCGAACCAAACATCAATCAAGTCAGTTTCGCGCTTCATGGGTTTTCCGTCCGCAGATACGAGGATGATGTCGTCCACATAGGGGCGGTGCAGGTCTATCTTGTCATAGTTTTCTTTCGTATATTCACCCGGTACAAAGCCTTTTTCCTTATAGGGGTTACCCGGCATGAGACCGGCGGCCACAGACTTCTCTATCTCGTTGTAAAGTTCTTCTACAGACTCGATGCACTTCTCTTCCGTGCCGTCCTCAGTGCGCCAGATGGGTAGCGGCGTGCCCCAATAGCGTGAACGGCTCAGGTTCCAGTCGTTCAGATTTTCGAGCCACTTGCCGAAGCGTCCCGTACCCGTTGACTCAGGCTTCCAGTTGATGGTCTTGTTTAGTTCCATCATGCGCTCCTTGCAGGCGGTACTGCGGATAAACCAGCTGTCCAGCGGATAGTAGAGCACCGGCTTGTCTGTACGCCAGCAATGCGGATAGTTGTGCACATGCTTCTCTATCTTAAAGGCTTGATTGGCTGCTTTCATCATCATGCAGATGTAGAAATCGAGCGATTCGGCTGCCTGAGCGGCTTTCTCGTCATATTTGCCATCGACGGTGAATTGCGGGTCATAGGCATTCTTCACCCAGCGACCCTCGTATTCCTTGTAAGCCTCGGTGTCCACACACCGGGCCACGAACTTCTCATCCAGTTCGTCCAGCAGATAGAACTTGCCCGTGAGGTCTACCATAGGGCGGGTCTCGCCGCGCTTGTTGATTAGGAAGAGCGAAGGAATGCCGGCTGCACGTGCCACGTTGGCATCGTCGGCACCGAAGGTCGGGGCAATGTGAACGATACCCGTACCGTCTTCGGTCGTTACATAATCGCCGGGGATGACACGGAAAGCCTTGGCCGATGCTTCCTGCCAGTTGCCCTCGCTGTCCAACTCAGTGGGTTTCACCCAGGGAATGAGCTGTTCGTACTCCATGCCGACGAGGTCTGTGCCCTTGTATTCTCCTACAACTTT
This sequence comes from uncultured Bacteroides sp., assembly GCF_947632445.1. Lineage (GTDB taxonomy): Bacteria > Bacteroidota > Bacteroidia > Bacteroidales > Bacteroidaceae > Bacteroides. The sequence goes on from NZ_CANRPM010000021.1 coordinate 15,083, forward strand.
GAAGGGAATTAATTTGTCGCCGGGCTTAAAGTCCTCTAATGCAAGACCTTCGGCCTTCTTGTTAAAGTGCGTGTAGAGCAAAGCTTTGGCCAACACGACGGTCATCTTCTCGCCCGTATAGCCGTTATAGGTCTGCACGGCCACGTAGTCGATCTTCGGGCCGACGCAAAGGGCTGTGTTGCTGGGCAAGGTCCAGGGCGTGGTGGTCCAAGCAATGAAGTAAGGCGTCCCCCACTCTGCCATTTCGGGCTTCGGATTCTTCATCTTGAACTGGCCTACCACCGTCAGGTCTTTCACGTCGCGGTAGCATCCTGGCTGGTTCAGCTCGTGCGAACTCAGTCCCGTACCTGCGGCGGGCGAATAGGGCTGGATGGTATAACCTTTATAGAGCAGGCCTTTCTTGTAGAGCTGCTTCAGCAGCCACCAGAGGGTCTCGATGTAACGATTGTCATACGTGATGTAAGGGTTTTTCATATCCACCCAATAACCCATCTTATGCGTCAGATCCTCCCATTCTTTCGTGAACTTCATCACGTCCTTGCGGCAGGCGGCGTTGTAATCGGCCACTGAAATGGTCTTGCCGATGTCTTCCTTCGTGATGCCCAACGCCTTCTCCACGCCCAGCTCTACGGGAAGTCCATGCGTGTCCCATCCGGCCTTACGCTTCACCTGAAAGCCCTTCATCGTTTTGTAGCGGCAGAAGATATCCTTAATGGTACGAGCTATGACGTGGTGAATGCCCGGCATACCGTTGGCCGAGGGAGGCCCTTCAAAGAATACGAAGGAAGGACATCCTTCACGTTCTGTCATACTCTTGGCGAAAACCTGGTTTTCATCCCATTTCTTCAACACTTCCTTGTTGATTTCCGATAGATTAAACTTTGAATGTTCGGCAAATTTACCCATGGTTTTATTTTTGTTTTTATTTTGAACGTTACTTGCTGGAGGCCGCCGGTCACGCATCCTTCAGATGCTTCGGAACAAGGCCTCCTGTTTTAAGGCTGCAAAATTATAAAAAAAGTGGAGAAAAGCGTTGTTTTAGAAAAGAAAACATTTGCACACCAAGAACAGGCACATCCTGACACGGCCTCCAATATGCCTTTTATCCGACAAAAGGCCGACTTTACAAGCCGAAAGCATTGTTTCTCACTCCGTCACACAGTGCTTTCTCACACCCTAACACAGTGCTTCCTCAGCACCTCACAAAGCACTGCATGACACCTTCATAAAGCACTTCGTCAGATCTTGACGAAGCACTGCATGATACAGCCACTCTCCACTCCGTTATTTAAAGCAAAAAAGGGAATTCACCCTTTGAGCAAATTCCCTTATCTTATTTGATGATTATCTACCTAATATCATCATTCAGATACCTTACAGCCTTACAGAAAATAATGTATGACACAGGTATCTTACACTCTCTGTTTTTTCAGGAACAGGTACTGAATATACCTTATAGTTTTTCTTTTGCCGGTTAATTATTCGGCAGCTTCCGTTTCAGTTTCCTCTTCCGTGTTCTTCTCTTCAAAATCCGTCAAACCGGCAGTCACCAACAAATTATACCAGGAAATCAACTTCTTGATATCCGATACATGAACACGGTCGCGATCATAATTAGGAAGTACTTCCGCCAAATAAGCACACAGTTCATTTGCAGAAGCTTTCTTCGGATTCAATGTAACCAAAGCGCCGTTCTCCTTTTCTTTCATCGAAGTAAACACTTGACGCAAGGGTATATCTTCAGCATCCGTGTACATGGCAATATCACCTAAAGAGATAATTTTTTCATTCCCGGATGCCGGAAAGCGTTTCTTATCAGCGATTGATTCAACAATCAACATGTTCTTTCCTCTCGAGATAAATTTATACAATCCCGGTTTGCCAGAAATGGACAAAATAGTCTTCAACATAATCTGTTCTATTTTATTTAATATTAGACAAATAAAAATTACTGCTATATTGCCTCGGAAAGTCCGCCTGCATTAGCGCCCGCAAAGGTAATCAATATTTTCAGATAGTGAAGAAATAAGAGTCAAAACCTGAGAAATCAAAGGAGAATTGCCGTCATTTACGATGACATAATCGGCCATCTTGCGTTTTTCTTCATCATCCATCTGGTGGCGGATGCGCTGCTCTATCAGCTCGCGCGACGATGCATCACGACTGACAATCCGCTGAATGCGTACATCCAAAGGAGCATAAACCATAACCACTTTATCGATTTCTTCCCGAAACCCTGCTTCCAAAAGGATAGCCGATTCCATACCTACCAAAGGACGTTCTGAACGGGCAGAGCACCAAAGGCGAAAATCATCCTTGACCCGTGGGTGTACAATGGCATTCACTTGGGCTGCATGCTCCGCACTGCCAAACAAGTAGGAAGCTAACAACGGTTTGTTCAAATTTCCCCCGATATATACTTCTTCTCCCAGCAATAACGTCAGTTTACGACGGATACCTTCATCTGAAACCATCAACCGACGGGCCTCTATATCAGAAATATATACAGGAATACCCATCACCTCCAACAGACGTGACACAACACTCTTGCCGCTGCCAATTCCTCCTGTTAACCCTATTCTAATAGCCATAATCTGTTGGCATTTGTTCTATCAGGAAATCGACTTGTTCGGGATTGAAACGTACATGACTGACTCCTTCAGGCAAAGTTCTCAGCTTGACTATATACTTATCGTTGCCCAGACGCGCCAGTTCTTCATAAGAAACGACCAAATGAAAATCGTCGGCTGTAATTTGACGAAAGCGCCCTATGCCTACTTGGAAAGAAATCTTCACTTTTGATGGAAAAGTCCGCAACACTTTGCCGGCAGGGAAATTGATACCTCGCAGAGGCACCTCTACAGTCTTCTCCGTGTACATATCTACTGGCAGCGTCAGCTTTACGGAAGCCGGAATATATTTTGCTCCTTTCGGGGCCGACAAAACAACCTCACGTTTCAAAGTATCGGTAATATTATCCAAACTCAACGGTAAGGTATAAGCTGCCTTCATCGTATCTAAAGCATCCGAAGGAGCATAGACTCGAACTGAATCCGGCGTAAAAAGCGTATCGGGCAAATAATATTGTTCGCCCGCACTCACTCTTCCACACAATTTGACCGGTATCATCTTGGACACACCTGTAGAATAGTAATACTCCAACGTATCAGGCTTTATGGAAAGCAACGCGGTAGAAGCATTCAGTTGGCCCGTTATCCTTTTTTGTACTTGCGAAGTCTGTACTTGAACATGGTTTCCCATCTTATTATAGTTCCTGAAGTCAAGGATTACCGGATAAAAGTTCTTGCCCAGCATATAGTTGAGCAATACCGTACCCTTATCGCGTACTCTTACCCTGACTTCAGACATCGGTTCAGAAGTGATAACTACATTTTCGGGGACATTTCTCAGCCGAACCGGAATAGGAAACTCTGTCTCGTAATCGTTGTTCAGCGTCTGAAGCAGCCAAAAACCAGCCGCAATGAAGAAGAAACACAAAAAAACAAAGAACTCCCGGCTCTTCGTACTGAGCAGGAAGTCCTTTGCCTGTTTCTTCGTCTTCAAAAATAACCGCTTTATGTTCCTCTGTTCGAACATAAGTATCGTTTTTTATTTGTTGGCAGCCTGGCTGTTGTTGGCATCGGCAGCAGCAGCGAAGATCGAATTCTTGTCGATACGGATTTTTACGTTCGAAGCGATTTCCAGCACTACATCATTATCATTTATTTCCTTAATCACGCCATGAATACCTCCGGCTGTAATAACTTTCTGGTTCACCTGAAGCGACTTGCGGAAATTGGCGATTTCCTTCTGCTTTTTGTTCTGCGGACGAATCATAAAGAAATACATGATAACGAACATGGCAATCAGCATGATCCATGTCCAGCTGGCATCAGGTCCGGTGACCGGAGCCTGCAAAAGAAATACTGTCATTAAATTCATAAGATTTTCCCGTTTGTTTTTTTATAAATTTGGAAAGCAAAGATAATCAGTTTTTCGACAGCTTTCCATCTTTTTTTAATTGATTAACAATTCCGTCTAATGTGCCGTTTACAAAGCTGCCACTTTTAGCTGTACTGTACAGTTTGGCAATCTCAACGTATTCGTTCAGTGACACACTGATAGGAATGTTGGGGAAGCTCAGGATCTCGGCCAAGGCACATTGCATGATAATAACATCCATGAAAGCTACGCGATTCAAGTCCCAGTTACGAATATTTTCGCTGATCAGATGACGATAGTAATCACAATTAAGGATAGTGCGACGGAAAAGGCGGCGTGCAAATTCGCGATCTTCGTCGTCCTTGAATTCAGGCAACAGTTCCTGATTAGCTCCATTCTTTTCGTCAAAGCGCTTGATGGTCTTCAGCACAAACGTGTCTACGATTTCCTTATCGTCGTTCCAATAGAGACTTTGATCTTCGAGCAGGGAATCCAATGCATCGTTTTTGAAGATAAAATTCTTGTAGAACTTCCGCCACAATTCGCGGTCGGCTTCATAAGAACGGTCGTCAGAAGCCATATATTCTTTATATATATCCGAAGCAATGATTTTCTCATAAAGGCCTTTCACGAAATCCTCGTCGTTGTCCCACGAACGTTTCTGACTGGACATGTAATCCAAAAGCTGTTTATTCACCTCCAACTGAGCGATAAACTTGTTTTCCACAAACTTAGTGTTAGGATACAATTCGTCCGGCGTAGGAGCCAGTTTGGCTTTTGCAGCCGAAATACGTTTTTGCGCATAGTTCGTCAAAGCCGTCATCAACATCAGCAAATAATTGTACAAATCATAAGCTTTGGAAAGGCTGAAGAACAATTCTTTCTCCGCCGAGTCTAAATTCTTGCTGCCGTTCTGATAATAAGCATATACAATCTGTATAATTTTAAGACGAATAAGAACTCTGTTAATCATATATCTTATATAAATAGGTTTGTTTAACAAAGGGCAAAAGTAGGCATTTTTAATGACTTGGCATAAATAAATCTGTTTTTTTATTGCAGAATTTGATAATCCAGCCATTTTCTTTTGACAGTTGAAAAAAAATCGTCAATTTTGAACCCCGATACAAATCGCCCGGCTTCGTCGGCTCTACCAACGACAAGAACCGAGCGCATGATAGTATTGAGTTTAAAACAGTATTAACGACCTATTACTTATTTACTGACTATTTATGGAAGAAGAGTGGAAAAAGAAAAACGGTGGAGAGAGCAGTGACAAGGAAATCTTATATTCCCAAGCCATCAAGGCCGGCAAACGTATCTATTATTTAGATGTAAAGAAAAACAGGAAAGACGAAATGTTCCTTGCCATTACAGAAAGCAAGAAAATCATCAGCGGCGAAGGCGAAGAATCACAAGTGAGCTTCGAAAAGCACAAAATATTCCTCTATCAGGAAGACTTCGATAAGTTTATGAACGGTTTGAAGCAGTCTATCAGCTTCATTCAGGAACAACAAGGTACCTGCATACCCAAAAATGAGAATAAAGAAGCCGACACCTCCCAAAATACAAGCGTTCAGCAGGAAACGGCCGGCAGTGATACAGCAGCCCTGGCAGAAGGCGAAATCAAGATTGACATTGATTTTTAAGCACAACTCTTTGATTATTCAAAAAGAAGCAGTACTTTTGCACCGCTTTTTTACAGCATGTGCGGCCGGGCCGCATCGTGTGATGGTGAATTAAGCAAAAACAACTACTTAATTTAGAGTAACACAAAAAACTATTCAAATGAAATCAATTGAAGTAAAAGGAACTGCAAGAACCATTGCAGAGCGTTCTTCGGAACAAGCAAGAGCCTTGAAGGCCATTCGTAAAAACAACGGTGTACCCTGCGTACTCTATGGTGGTGGCGAAAACATCCATTTCACTGTACCTGCAGACGGCCTGCGTAACTTGGTTTATACTCCTCACATCTATGTCGTAGACCTCGTAATCGACGGCAAGAAGTACAACGCTATCATGAAGGACATCCAGTTCCACCCTGTAAAGGACACCATCCTGCACGTCGACTTCTATCAGATTGATGAGACCAAACCTATCGTAATGGAAGTACCCGTACAGCTCGAAGGTTTGGCAGAAGGTGTAAAGGCCGGTGGTAAGCTGGCTTTGCAGATGCGTAAACTGAAAGTAAAAGCCCTCTATAACGTAATCCCTGAAAAACTGGTAATAAATGTTTCTCACTTGGGCCTGGGCAAGACTGTTAAGGTTGGCGAACTGAGCTACGAAGGTTTAGAGCTGATGAACGCCAAGGAAGCTGTCGTTTGCGCCGTTAAGCTGACACGTGCCGCAAGAGGTGCCGCTGCAGCCGCAAGCAACTAATCGAAACGTTCCCTTCTGAGATAAGGATAAACGAAACAAAAGAAACGCGGATTAACGCAGAGACGCAGGTTTGGTTTACACAATCCGCGGAAAACTGCGTTAATCCGCGTCCTTTTTTTATCAATCGGACACACCATAGAGTTCCTCCGAGGAAAACGATGGAATGTTCGAAAGAAAACAATAGAATATGCCAAGGGAAGCAATGCTTTTCCTTTCCATACAAATTGAAACAAAATGAAATACCTAATTGTAGGCCTTGGAAACATAGGCCCCGAATATCACGAAACCCGCCATAACATAGGTTTCATGGTCGTGGATTCGCTGGCTCAGGAAGCAGGTGCTACCTTCAAAGACGGACGCTACGGCTTCACCGCCACCTTCTCGGTGAAGGGCCGTCAGCTGCTGTTGCTCAAACCATCCACCTATATGAACCTCAGCGGAAATGCCGTGCGCTACTGGATGCAGAAGGAAAACATTCCGTTGGAGAATACGCTCATCGTTGTGGACGACCTTTCCCTGGCCTTCGGCACCTTGCGCCTGAAAGGAAAAGGAAGTGATGCGGGGCACAACGGGTTGAAGCATATCGCTGCTACGTTGGGTACACAGAACTATGCCCGCCTGCGCTTCGGCATCGGCAATGACTTTCCGCGCGGCGGACAGGTAGATTACGTGCTGGGACACTTCTCGGACGAGGACTGGAAAGCCATGCCCGAACGGCTGAAAACGGCGGGCGAAATCGTGAAAAGCTTCTGCTTGGCAGGCATCGACATAACTATGAACCAATTCAATAGGAAATGAGTGAAGCCAGAATAGACAAATGGATGTGGGCCGTGCGTATCTTCAAGACACGCACCATCGCTGCCGAAGCCTGTAAGAAAGGACGCATCAGCATCAACGGCGTACAAGCCAAAGCTGCCCGCATGGTGAAACTGGGCGACATAGTACAGGTACGTAAACCGCCTATCACCTATTCGTTCAAGGTACTTCAAACCATCGAGAAACGTGTAGGAGCCAAGCTCGTCCCTGAAATGATGGAAAACGTTACTCCTTCCTACCAGTACGAATTGTTAGAAATGAGTCGTATCAATGGCTTCGTGAACCGCGCCAAAGGTACAGGACGTCCCACGAAGAAGGATCGGCGCAGCCTCGATGAATTCACTACACCCGAATTCATGGATGACTTCAATTTCGATTTTGACTTCGACGACGAAGAAGAAGATGAATAAACAAAGTGTAATTGATCAAAAACTGTCTTGCACAATGAAAAGAGATAAAATCAGATGGGGGTTTATTGGTTGCGGAGAAGTGACCAAATACAAGAGTGGCCCCGCTTTTCAGAAAATAGAAGGTTCCGAAGTAGTGGCTGTTATGAGTCGAAACGGCGCCAATGCCAAATCGTATGCCAAGGAGCGCAACATTCCCAAATGGTATGACGACGCCCAGGAATTGATAGACGACGAAGACGTAAATGCCGTCTACATCGCCACTCCACCCTCCTCTCATGCCACGTATGCTATCATGGCCATGAAGGCAGGCAAGCCGGTCTATATCGAAAAGCCCATGGCCGTCACTTACGAAGAATGCTGCCGCATCAACCGTATCTCGCAGGAAACGGGCGTTCCTTGTTTTGTAGCCTACTACCGCCGCTATCTTCCCTACTTTCAAAAAGTAAAATTACTCGTCGAAGAAGGTGCGATAGGCAATGTCATCAACATCCAAATACGCTTTGCCCAACCGCCACGCAACTTGGATTACAACCGCGAGAACCTGCCCTGGCGTGTACAACCCGACATAGCAGGAGGAGGATACTTCTATGATTTGGCCCCCCATCAGATTGACTTGCTACAGGAAATCTTCGGCTGTATTTTGGAAGCCAGCGGCTACAAGAGCAATCGCGGTGGACTCTATCAAGCAGAAGATACCATCAGCGCCTGCTTTCAATTCGATAACGGGCTGGTCGGCAGTGGTTCATGGTGTTTCGTAGCCGATGATTCCGCCCGCGAGGACCGTATTGAAATCATCGGTGACAAAGGTATGATTTGCTTTTCCGTCTTTACTTACGACCCTATCGCCCTGCATACCGAAAAGGGTCGCGAGGAGATTCCTATCGCTAATCCACTCTATGTACAGCAACCGCTCATCCAAGCCGTCGTAGACCACCTATTAGGAAAATCGGTTTGTACCTGCAATGGCGAAAGCGCCACGCTGACAAATTGGGTGATGGACAAGATATTGGGAAAGATTTAATTGATGATGGATAATTAAAAAATGAAGGTTTACAATTTTTCAATTATCCATTATCAAATTTCTATTTTCAAAGTGCTGCTTTCAGCGCCACGATCATCTCCTGATACTCGGCATCGGAAAGATAGACTTTACCAGGATTCATCTGGAATGTACCACCGTAATCAGGGCCGTCTACATACTTCGGTGCTAAATGAAAATGCAGGTGCGACAGCTTGTCGGAATAGGCACTATAGTTGATTTTCTCCGGGTTGAACACCTTTTGCATAGCGCGGGTCACACGGGCCACGTCGCCCATGAAGGCATTGCGTTCGTCGTCAGACAGTTCGTTCAAGTCGTTCACGTGATCTTTATAGGCCACAAGGCAACGACCGCGATAGGTTTGCTCCTTGAAAAGAAAAGCACGTGATACACTCAGTTGGGCAAACTCGATCATTAAGTTGTGCAATGTTTCATTGTTCTGACAGTAGAGACATTCTTTCGGATCGCTTTTCATTTCTTTTTCGTTTTAGGGATTTACTATATTTTGTTTAGAAATCATTCTTCCTTCTCCTCTGACTTTACCAAGCGGCGTACATCGTTGCTTTCGCCCACAATCCACACCACATCGCCTTCTAAGAAAGGTTCGGCCGGAGCGGGGGCATGCAAAGTGCCGTCGCCACGTTCTACGCCTGCAATGAGGCAGTGATATTTTTCACGGATACCTGCCTCACGCAGTGTCTTGCCCAGGAAGGGTGAACCGGCGTCTATGCTGAACTGGCGCAGAATCATCTCGCTCTTCTCCACTACATCGGTTTCAAGAGCCGAAACCTGCTCCATATCGCGGCTAAAGACGGCCAGATCTTCATCCGTTCCGATCACTTGCAGTGTGTCCTGAGGGAATAGACGCAGGCTTGCCCCAGGAATATTGAACCGTCTATATCCGCGCAACACAGACACTACGTGAACCCCATATTTGCGGCCGAAATTCAATTCACCCAATGTTCGCCCAGCCCAACGTGCCTCAGAGGGTAGCACGTAGTCTGCCAAGTGCAGGTCACGCGACAAGAGGCGTCCGGCATATTCGGGTTTCTTCTCACCCAGATATTCCGCCCGCATGTCACGGTAGCGCAGATTCTGAAAAAATGTCCGTTCAATAAGGATGGACTGGCGCTTCAGCTGCCGCGACATAATCATCAGTATCAACAACAGCACCGCTACACCCAGCACCAACCCGACGGACATCTTAAACAACCCGCCAATTACAAACATCACAAAACCCGCTGCCACCAAAATGCGCAACACGATGGTAGCTACCAGCGGCGCCCGGTTGGCCCGACTCTCTTTCCAAAGAGTGGTAAACTCTACCGAATGATTCTTCTTGATCATAATAGCACGCAGGAAAGGTGCAATGCACAAGATGATGATAACCGCCGAAGCCAACTGTCCCCAAATGCCTGGCAACGCCTCATGCAGCAACGGCACCAACAGCCGAAATGCCAACGCTATAATAGCGATACTCACCACTGAGTAGACCACCGTAATACGCACTAATGCCACGATAAACTTCTTCCACAGGCTTTCGTGGTTCATTGTCGGCGAACCTGCCGTAGCATAGCGCTCCAACCATGTATGCCATTTTGCCGGCAGATGGCTGTCTACAAACGTCGAAGCCGGGCCCGCCACCCGAATCATGTAAGGGGTAAGGAAGGTCGTGATGACCGATACCGCCACGACAATGGGATAGAGGAAATTGCTTGTCACATCCATCGAAACACCTAACGAAGCGATGATGAACGCGAACTCGCCAATCTGTGTCAGGCTGAAGCCGCACTGCATCGCTGTCTTCAGCGGCTGGCCAGAAAGCAACACGCCCAGTGTGCCAAACACTGCCTGACCGCCTATGACTGCCAAGGTAATGACTAAAATGGGCCCAGCATATTCCACGATCATCGTCGGATCGACCATCATGCCCACCGACACGAAGAATACCGCGCCAAACAAGTCCTTCACCGGCGCCACCAACCGTTCTATCGACTCCGCCTCAGCTGTCTCAGCCAGGATGGATCCCATGATAAAGGCACCAAACGCAGGCGAAAAGCCTGTCTCAGCCGCCATCACCACCATTGCGAAACAAAGGCCCAACGCTACAATGAGCAACGTTTCGTCACTCATCAGCCGACGGCAGCGTTTCAGCAACCCCGGTATCAAGTAGATGCCCACCACGAACCAAAGCACCAAGAAGAACATCAGTTTCAGGATGCTTTCCATCATTTCCGCTCCCTCAAAATTGTGGCTTGCCGCCATCGTCGAGAGCACTACCATCAGCACAATGGCCAAGATGTCTTCCAGAATAAGGACGCTCAGTACCAAGCCGGCAAACTTTTTCTTCCGCAACCCCAAATCATCGAAAGCCTTGTAGATGATGGTCGTAGACGACATGGCTATCATCCCGCCTAGGAACAGGCAGTCCATCCGCTTCCAACCGAAACCCGACCCCACGGCCATCCCCAGCAGAATCATACAGAAAATGATGGTACACGCCGCGATAATAGCCGCTCCGCCCACCTTGGCAATCTTCTTCAGGCTGAAATCCAGTCCCAAAGCAAAAAGCAGAAAGACCACACCTAAATCAGCCCATGTCTGGATATTGGTTGTATCCAGTACCGAAGGCGTATAAGGCATGTGCGGACTGGCCAGGAAACCGGCCACTACGTAGCCCAGCACCAGCGGTTGCTTGAGCTTCTTAAAAAGTAGTGTCATCAGACCCGCGCACACTAGGATGAGGGCCAAGTCGCTTATCAAAGTAGGTAAATGTGACATAATTCCTTCGTTTTCCGTTTCTGCAGACAAAAATACAAAAGAAAATGAAGAAAGAAGACTATACTTGATTAAAAAATAAGTTATCTTTTCAGGCAGGCACATCTCGGCAGTACAAAACGCTATACGCTCAGTCTACATTATCTTTTGATAAGATAGGATGCGGTTCAGGAGAAAAAATAGCTGAAACAAGTTTCAATATTTTGTTCTCCTCTCACCTTTCACTATCTTTGCCCCATGAAACTGAAACAACTCACACTGACATACTTGCTACTGTGTACCTTAGGACTGAGTACCGCCTTGGCACAGCAAACGCTGACAAATATGAACGGTCAGACGCTGCGCGACCCATACGGCAACCAGATAGACCCCTCGACCCAGCCGGACAACCTGAAGAACGACAGCACCAACGTGCAGGCTCCACCGCCACGTCTCTACCAGTGGCAGTTAGACGAGCGTCTGGGCGGCTGCACTCGCGTTCCCGCCGACACACTGAATCTGAACTTCCAGAACACGAACCTTGTAGAAGGCATGGAGGGACACTATAACTACTTGGGCAACTTAGGCAGCCCACGCCTGTCGCGCATATTCTTCGAACGGGAAGAATGGAAATCGGAACCGACCATGTTCCTGTCCACCTACTCCAGCTTCCTGTTCCGTCCCAGTGACTTCCACTTCACGAATAGCAACATCCCATTCTCGAACTTGACCTACTACAAGGCAGGAAGCAAAGTGAATGGCGAAGAGCGCTTCAAGTCCTATTTCTCGGTGAACGCCAACAAACGCTTAGCATTCGGATTCAACATCGACTACCTTTACGGCCGTGGCTACTATACCGACCAAGCGACAGCCTTCTTTAATGCCGGCCTCTTTGCTAGCTACATCGGCGAACACTATCAAATGCAGGCCATGTACAACAACTTCTCGCTGAAGATGAACGAAAACGGCGGTATCACAGACGACCAGTACATCACCCGCCCGGAAAACATGCCCGAAGTGGGCGGAACCATCTACATTCCCGTTAACTTCGAACAGACAGCCAACCGCAACCATAACTTCTACATCCACCTGACACACAGCTACCGCTTAGGCTTCACCCGTGAAACAACAAAAATAGAAGAAACCAAGGACGAGAACGCACGCCGCCGGGCACAACGCGATAGTACGGCTGTGCCACAAGACACGCTGATAACGGAAGAGTTCGTACCGGTGACCAGCTTCATCCATACGTTCCACATCGAGCGCTCGAACCATCACTACCGTGCCGGCATAGAACCTACAGGCAACTCCAGTCCCTACGAGAACACCTACCTGCAAGAAGGCATGAGCAACGACTCTACCCTGGCCCTGAGTGTGAAAAACGTTTTGGGCATTTCGCTACTTGAAGGTTTCAACAAGTATGCCAAGGCAGGCCTGACGGCCTACGCTTCGCACAAAGTAAGCCGCTATACGCTGATGAACTTAGGCGGCAGCGAGGCCGCACCCCGTGCCGACGGTGACGGACAGACCACACAGCCTCCCCTGCCCAACCAGATTTATACGGAACATGAAGTGTACGCCGGCGGCGAACTGGCCAAGCGTGAAGGCAACCTGCTACACTATCGTGTCAACGGCGAAGTAGGCCTGGCTGGCAAAGCCATCGGCCAGTTCCGCGTAGACGGCGACTTCGACCTGAACTTTCGTTTGGGTAAGGACACAGTGAACTTCCTGGCACGCGGCTACATCAGCAACACGTTGCCGTCGTTCTACATGCGCCACTACTACTCCAACCACTTCGCCTGGGATAACGACCTAAACAAGGAATTGCGCACCCGCGTAGAAGGTGAGCTGAACATTGACCGCTGGCGCACAAACCTGAAAGCAGGCGTGGAGAATATTAAAAACTACACATACCTCGGCCCCACCTCACTACCCCTACAGCACAGTGGCAGCGTCCAGGTGATAGCAGCCATGCTGAAGCAGGACTTCAAACTGGGTGTCCTCCATTTGGACAACGAAGTAACGTGGCAGAAATCGAGCAATCAGTCTGTACTGCCTCTACCCGACCTCTCACTCTACCATAACCTCTATCTGCTGACGCGCCTGTTCAAGAAAGTACTGACAGTTCAGCTGGGTGCCGACGTGCATTACTTCACCGAGTACGACGCGCCTGCCTACCAGCCCGCCCTGTCACAGTTTGTCCTGCAGCCTGAAGAAAATCGGGTAAAGATAGGCGGCTATCCCATTGTAAACGTTTATGCTAACCTGCACCTGAAGCGCACCCGCATCTTCGTGATGATGTCCCACGTCAATGCAGGCATGGGTAACCGGAACTCATTCCTCGTTCCTCACTACCCCATCAACCCACGTCTGCTGAAACTGGGTTTATCGTGGACTTTCTATGACTAACCCCGAAAAATACCTGCACCATGTACCTGAAAAGACTGAGCCCGAAAATATGGAAATACGTGGCTGTAGCCCTGGCAGGCTCGCTAATAACAACGTTTGTCCTCCAGCACGAAGACACACCGGCCGTTGACAACACTCCACGCGACTATCCGGCCATCGCTGCTGACGGTATCCTGCGAGCCGCATTGGAGTATAATTCCATCAGCCTGCACAAAGAAGGCGACACACTTTCAGGCTTTGACTACGAATTGATAGGAGCTTTCGCCCGTGACCACAACTTGCAAGTGGACATCACGCCTGAAATGAGTTTTGAAAAGCGGCTGGAAGGACTGGCAACCGGTAAGTACGATCTGATAGCCAACGGCATTTTAGCTACCAGCGAACTGAAGGACTCGCTGTTGCTTACCATACCCATCGCATTGACCAAAGAAGTGCTGGTACAGCGCAAGCCGACCGAAGAGAACGACTCACTCTTCATCCGTACTCACCTGTCTTTGGCCAAACGGACACTACACGTAGTAAAAGGTTCGCCCTCCATCCTGCGCATCCGGCACTTGGGCGACGAGATAGCCGATACCATCTATATTAAAGAAGTGGAGATGTATGGCCCCGAACAGCTGATAGCGATGGTGGCCCACGGAGACATCGACTACGCCGTGTGCGACGAACAGATAGCACGCGCCGCTGCTGAAAGCACGCCGCAAATAGACATCTCGACCGACATCAGTTTCACACAGTTCTATTCATGGGCCGTAAGCAAAAAGTCGCCTGCCCTGCTCGACAGTCTCGACACGTGGATCGAAGACTTCAAACAGAGCAGGAAATATCAGAAAATCCATCGGAAATACTATAAATAGACTTACTGTCAGTACACTCTTTGAGCCATGCTTCGTCCGAAGCATCGCTCGGCATGCGCCAGTCACCTCGCGGACTGAGGGAAACGCTGCCTACTTTCGGCCCGTCGGGCAGACAGGAGCGTTTGAACTGCTGGTTGAAGAAGCGGTGCAGGAAAGTCTGTAGCCATTTTCGGATAATCTCTTCATCATATACATCTTTGAAAGTACGTGCCGCCAGATAGAAAATCTTCGACGGACGGAACCCTCCGCGCAGGAAATAATAGAGGAAGAAGTCGTGCAGTTCGTAGGGACCCACCAAGTCTTCGGTAATCTGACTAATGTTGCCGTTCTCGTCAGCCGGTATCAGTTCAGGACTGATAGGAGTATCTACAATGTCGAGCAATGTGCGGCGCGATGCATCGTCCATACCGTTTTCGGCCACCCACTTCACCAGATGCCTTACCAACGTCTTGGGCACGCTTGCATTCACGCCATACATGGACATGTGGTCGCCGTTGTACGTAGCCCAGCCCAAGGCCAGCTCCGAAAGATCGCCCGTACCGATGACCAGTCCCCACGTCTGATTGGCAATATCCATCAAAATCTGAGTACGCTCGCGAGCCTGCGAATTCTCGTACACCACATCGTGCACCGCCGCATCGTGTCCGATGTCCTCGAAGTGTTGCAGGCAGGCCTTCTTGATGCTGACCTCGCGTACCGTCACGCCGAGCGATGTCATCAGGTCGAGTGCATTGGTGTAAGTACGATCCGTCGTACCGAAACCGGGCATCGTCACACCGATAATCCCCTTGCGCGGCCATCCCAGCTTGTCGAACGTCTTGACACAGACCAGCAGAGCCAGTGTCGAATCGAGTCCTCCCGAAATGCCTATCACCGCACTCTTGGCTTTGGTATGCGCCAGGCGTTGTGCCAGTCCGGCTACCTGAATGGAAAATATTTCTTCGCAACGTTCGTTCAGCATAACTCCTTGTGGAACAAACGGATGCGGGTCGTAGATACGCGTCAGGTTCAGTTCACGACTGTTAACCGGTTCCGTCGATATTTTGACCGCTGTTTCGGGCGCTGTCCGCCTGCGACAGGCGGCAAAGGTGGTATTCACCCGACGTTCAGAACGCAGAAATTCCACATCAATCTCGCTCACCACCAACTGTTCTTCCAGTGAGAACCTCTCATTGGCCGCCAACAACGTACCGTTCTCATAAATCAAGCCGTTACCGGCAAACACGACATCAGTAGTCGATTCGCCAAACCCGCACGAACTGAATACATAGCCTGCCAGACAACGGGCCGACTGCTGGCTCAGGAGTGAACGAAGGTAAGCATGCTTGCCTATGGACTCATTATCGGCAGAAAGGTTGAAGATGATTTCCGCCCCCTGCAAAGCCAAGGATGAACTGGGGGGAACAACGGCCCATACATCTTCGCATATCTCGATACCGAAAGTGGTATCGGACGTTTCGAAAAGCAAATGATCGCCCATCGGCACTATCTGTCCGCACAATCGCACCGACCGGACCGATACGTCGGAAGCCGATACAAACCAGCGCATTTCGTAGAATTCCTTGTAATTGGGCAGATAGGTCTTCGGTACGACACCCAATACCCGCCCCTTCTGAATGACAACAGCCGCATTCAGCAACTGTCCTTCGCACACTACGGGCATGCCCACAATGGAAATAATATCCAGTTGGCGCGTCGTATTGAGCACCTGCATCAGCCCCAGTTCGGCTTCTTCCAGCAGAAGCTGCTGGGCAAACAGGTCGCCACAGGTATATCCGGTGATGCACAACTCAGGGAAAGCAATAATCTGTACGCCCTTTCCGTCGGCAATGATGATTTCCTTCTCTATCTGTCCGACATTGAACTTACAGTCGGCCACATGGACACGGGGCACGGCTGCCGCCACTTTCACATATCCGTAATTCATATCCTACAAGTTTAACTACCGCAAAAATAAACCAATTTATCAATATGACCACGAAAAAAACAGGAAAACCTTTGGTATATAGAAAGAAGTGGTTATCTTTGCATCAGAATTAAAAATGTAATTATTACAACTTTGAAAAGAGCGGATATGGATGTCATTGAACGTTTGCAAAGCCACAACATAAAGCCCTCGGTACAGCGAATTGCCATTATGCAGTACCTGATGGATCATCATACGCATCCTACCGTAGACGAAATCTATACGGCACTTGCTCCGGGTATGCCGACCCTGTCAAAAACAACGGTGTACAACACCCTGAAACTGCTGGACGAGCATACCGCTATCCAGACCCTTACCATTGACGGACGGAATACCTGCTACGACGGCGATACGACACCTCACGCCCATTTCCTCTGCAAGGTGTGCAACAAAGTGTACGATCTGCCATGTCCGAACGGACTCTCGGTCGAAGGATATGCAGAAACGGAAGGACACGAAATACAGGAACTCCACCTATATTATAGAGGTGTATGCAAACATTGTAAAAAAGAAAATTGTCATTGATTGAAACAATAAAAAGAGAAGACTAATTAATTCAAACTAAAAAACTGAGTAAAAATGAAAAAGTTTAGATGTACAGTATGCGGTTACGTTCACGAAGGCGATACCGCTCCAGAGAAATGCCCTTTGTGTAAAGCTCCTGCCAGCAAGTTTGTTGAAGTGGAAGAAACCGTAGCAGGCGGCCCCCTGACTTTTGCTGACGAACACGTAATCGGCGTAGCCAAAGGTTGCGACGACGAAATGATTAAAGACCTGAACAACCACTTCATGGGCGAATGCACCGAAGTAGGAATGTATCTCGCCATGAGCCGCCAGGCCGACCGCGAAGGTTATCCCGAAGTAGCCGAAGCCTTCAAGCGCTACGCATGGGAAGAGGCTGAGCACGCTGCCAAGTTTGCCGAACTGCTGGGCGACTGCGTTTGGGACACCAAGACCAATTTGGAGAAGCGTATGAACGCCGAAAGCGGTGCTTGCGCAGACAAGAAGCGCATCGCCACCCGTGCCAAGGCTCTGAACTTGGATGCCATCCACGATACAGTCCATGAAATGGCTAAGGACGAAGCCCGTCACGGCAAAGGTTTTGAAGGTCTGTACAACCGTTACTTCAAGAAATAATATTCTGAATATCCCTGAATGGAGAGAGGGTGTATCGTCAAGAGATATGTCCTCTCTTCTTTTTTATCCCGTCATTTCATCACCTTCCCACAAAGCACTTTGTCACCCTCTCATGCAGTGCTTCGTTACCTCCTCATAAAGCACTGTGTCACAACCTCATGAAGCACTGTGTTGCAACCTCACGAAGCACTGTGTCCGACTGCCTCTCAATAAAAGATTAAGGCTTCTTCCGCTTTTTTCTTTGCCGCTTCTCCTATTTTTTTCATCTTTGATGTCACGTTTGGTCTTCTCAAACGTCCTATAGGTGTAAATGGAACTCAACGAATTCAAAATAACCGTCCTGCCACTTCGGCCCAAGCTGCTGAACTATGCACTCAAGCTGACCGAGAGCCCGGAGGATGCCGAAGACGCCGTACAGGAGGTTCTGCTCAAACTGTGGAACAACCGGTTGAAGCTGAACCAATACCGAAGCGTCGAAGCATTCGCCATGACCCTGACGCACAATGTCTGCATGGACCAACGGCGGCGCAGCAGAGACAATAGCTCCATTGATCAGCTGCAAACTGTAGCCGGAGGCGGAACTCCCGACCATCTGCTTGAGCTGAAAGATGAAGTAAAGCTGATACGGACCATCATCGACTCGCTGCCCCCGCTCCAACGCACCGTCATACGGATGAAGGACGTAGAGGAATACGAGAGCGAAGAGATTGCCCAGATAACCGGATGCAGCGCCGAGGCCATACGCAGCAACCTGTCGAGGGCGCGAAAGAAAGTGAGAGACATCTACCTGCAAACCATACAAGAACGTAAAAGGAGGAAACAGCCATGAAGACGGAAGAACTGCTTGAAAAATATTTCGACGGACAGACCACCTGCGAAGAAGAACGTGCACTGCGCCGCTTCTTCGCCTCGAACCGGGTGCCCGAACATTTAGAGGTGTATCGCCCGCTCTTTATCTGTATCGACCGGGAAGCCGAAACCTTCCGGCAAACACAGAAAGAGGAGATCGTTCCGGCCAAACAACCGGAGACAGCCCCGAAGCCGACCCGTCTGTACCGTCTGTACTACTTGACCACAGGTATCGCCGCCGCCCTGCTACTCTGCATCGGCATCGCAGTCCTGCTTCCCCATGCTACGACCGACCATACCGGCTACGCCATCATCGACGGACATTACTGCGACGACCCTCAACTGGTACAAGCCAAGGCACTGGAGGCTCTACGGAACGTGGGCTTCACCGATAAAGAACTGAAAGAAACCATCACTCTACCGAACATATTACCCTAAAATATTATGAAGACAAGAGAAACCATCGCATATCGCCGCCTCATCGGCATCGTGCTGCTGACCCTCTGTTTCAGCCTCACCACATACGCCCAAAAGGGCTTGCAGATAGCCACCTTGTTCGAGAAATACAAAGACGAGAAGAACGTGACCTACGTAGAACTGAATGGAAGCATCCTCCGCTCCTACCGCATGACGGCCTATAAAAGCCTGGTCTTCGAGCAAGTGACTCCCTACAAACAGGAAATCCTACAATGCCTCAAACAGGCCATCGATACCTATCAGGTACAGAAGACGCAAGAAGTGAACGAAAGCGGTGAACTGCGCAGCGCCTACTATCGCCTGAGCCGTACTACCGCCCAAAAGGGCAAAAAAGTGAACCGCTACATCCTCTACAAAGTCGGCAAAGAAGACAAGGCAACCTTAGTCTACATCGAAGGCCCGCTGGATGAGGACGAACTTATGGAAATGCTGTACAAGCAATAAAGAGTGAAGAATTTATCATTAACTGCTAACCACTAACCGTTATATAGACATGAAAACAAAAACTATCCTGACAGCAGGCTGCCTGATACTGGCCACCGTCTGTACACAAGCCCAACAAACCACCGAGCCCAAACGCGAGAGAGCCGTTGTCGAAACACAGGGCGACTCCATCATCATCCTGAGAGGAAAGGGAGACATGCGCATCAGGCTCTATGAACAACAGACAGAGGACGATGAACAGAAAGAAGTGGAAATCTTTGAAGGAGTCTATCTGGAGAAGGTGGATGCCGATAAACGCACATTTCTCGATGCCCTGCCTTTTATTCCCAAAAAGAAGAAACAAAATACTTATGAACCGCATGTATCGGGTGTATTCCTTGGATTTTCACTATTGTCCGACAACTTCATGGGATTTGGAGCCAGTCCCAAAGCTCATCTTGACGTGTCAAAATCATGGGAATTCGGCTTCAATATTCTTGCTGCACACTATAACTTCAAAAGAAATCCTCACTGGGGAATCAATATCGGACACAGCTGGGGATACCGTTCGTTCAGTATAGATGGCGACTATGCGCTCATCAAACAAGACGGAGTAACCATATTCCGCAATGGACGGGAAATGATAGACGAAGGCAGCGACGTCTCCACTCCCTATTATCACAAGAGCCGCCTGCGCCATTTCTTCTTCCGCACGCCTATACAGCTCGAATGGCAGCAACGGATCAACAACGGATGTTTATTCTTCAACTTCGGTCCTGAACTTGAACTACGCCATAGCGTAAAGTCCTTCAGTCACGTGAATGGAGGCAAGAAACAGACTGTAGGCAAGGGTATGTACGTGCGTCCTATAGGTATCAACCTGTTACTCCAGGCCGGCTACGGAGACCTTGGCGTTTACCTCCGCTACTCGATGAACTCTTTCTTCCAAACCAATAAGGGGCCCGACATGACACCTTATTCTTTCGGCTTCGCCTGGTATTGGTAAGCCAAACTGACCGAATACAGTTCAGGCACGGATTACATGGATTTACGGAGGATTTCAAACTCTCTTCCGTGTTGTTCCGTGTAATTCGTGCCTGAAAAAAGTGTCCCAAGCTTATGCGTAAATCAGAAGCGCATGCCCATAGTCAACAATACCTGACTGCGACTAAACTTCACGCTCGTAGCTGAGGGACTGATGTAATTCGTCTCATATCCATCTGTCTCAGAATAAACAAATGGGAAAAAATCGGCCTTTTGAGTATTCAGCTTATAAGCAAGATCCGCATAAAACATTGAACCGCTATAACCGATACCCAGTGTATAAGTATTCCGCGCTTTCAGGTTCATGAAATCCGTATCCGTATTTATTGAATTGATTGGCAAAGCCTTGATAGCATTATCCTGATAGGGAGAAGTCATTAAGTTGTAGCCTGCACGCAAAGAGAACCGCGGAATAACTTTGTATTCGGCACCCAACCGGAAGGTATGCACACCTTTCAGGCAGTTCTTGGCTTTCTGCGTTTCCCATTGCATATCCATGCCATCAGGATATTGGAACTCGATATTTGAATAATCCTTGTATTCGTATTCTGCTCCCAAAGCCAATTTGCGACCTACCGTATAACCCAAACTTACATTGTAAGTCCACGGAGTGTTGAGCTGATATTCAAGTTTCATGTCAACACCATTCAGATAGTCGCGCGTATCAATTACATTCTCTGCAAAATCCGAAATCAATACAGCCGATGTCGTGTGCGTCAGCTTATAAAAGATAGGAGTATGGATAGCTAAACCAATGCGCAGCGGAGCGTATTGGAACGGACGGATAATCGCACCCAACTTGAAATCGACTCCGCCTCCGCTAATATTGTTATAGCTTTCTAATTGATAGCCGGCACCGTCACGTCCCTGACTGTCTTCATTATACAAGGTGTACTTATTGTAATCCAAGTCGTAAGCTCCAATGGTAAGGCCCAAATAAATCCGGTCGTTCAGATTGAAAGCCATATTAAAGTCATACTGATCAAGCCCGCCACTTTCGTGAGAATGGTATTCGCGGAGATAAGGCAGGTGGTCGTCTGCTACAGTCGTATAGAAATCGTAATCTTCAGTTTCCACATCCGTAATACTCGGACTTACTAAATAACCTTCCCATCCCAATGCCGACAACCATCCTATATCATTGTTATTGAAGATAGCCCCATCATTCCAATGCTCCGGCGTCAAGCCGTCTGTCATCCCTGCAATCTGAAATAATTGGGAATGTCCCTGCAAGTCGCCAGCCATCCACATATTCCGATTAAAGGTATTGGCCTTGTGGTATTTGAAGCCGAAATTCACATATCGCAAGGGTGTTTGATTACCGATCTTGGTAGAAAACACAACTCCGATGTGATCGAAGTTCCAACGGTTCTTCGATGTATTGTATGTATTCCCCAAATACTTTGCCTCTGTACTTAAAGCCGAATAGCTGAAGGATAATGAAGCATCATTACTCCGATAGATGCCAATACCGGCAGGATTGGTTCCCATCGTCGAAATATCACCGCCCAAAGCTCCCATCGCACCGCCCATCCCAATAAAACGGGCCGTACCGTTCAAATCTTTGGCAGCAAAATCTACTGCATCATATACCGTCTGTGCATGTGCCTGCATCAGAGCAAGTATAAGAACAGACACACCAACTATTATTTTCTTCATATCATTCATCCTTTAATATTAGCATCCATAAAAGATTTTCCACAACAGGCTCTCTTATCTTCTGCGGCTTGATCCACCACCTCCGCCACTGGAACGGCTGGTACCATAGCTACCCGACGAACGGGTACTTCCTCCCGTCGAGAAAGAAGACCGGCTGCTGCTACGGGTAGTGGTATTGTTAAAGCTGCGCGAATTGTCATCGTAACTGTTCTGACGTGACTGGGATTGATAACTGCGCGAAGACTGATTGGAACTTCCACGATTATAAGTAGCTGCGCTACGACGGCTGGAATTGCTTGCTCCACTCTGTTGTACAGTAGAAGTACGGTTGTCAGTACTGTACGAATTGCTCCGTGTAGTGCTCGGACGCGTGTAGGTACTACGGCGTGCATCAGTCGAAGTAGAGCGCACGACAGTCCCTGAATTTTGACGCGCAGTAGTTGTACGTGTACCCACTACACGTCCGATAGAAGAGCCTGTAGTCTGTCTTACCTGCTGTCCTGTAACACGCCGTCCACCCGTTGTACGGGTAGTAGAACGACCTCCATTCGTTGTCCGAGTAGTGGCTACACTACGTGTGCCGCCATAAGAACGGCGTGTAGTATATCTATCGTGCGAAGCCCAGTAACCCGGTCCCGGATGATGCCAGCCCGGATAGTAATACGGATGGTGGTAATGATACCATCCCCAACCGCCATACCAGCCTCCCCAACCGGCGTACCATCCGCCGTACCAACCGCCATGCCAGCCGCTCCATCCCCAGTTCCATCCATAGTAGGGCCAACTCCAGCTCCACCCGAAGGAATTATAGCGCCAGTCCCACCACAGGCGATTGGTGAATGTCGGGAAAGCATAAGCATACAGACCGTCGGTATAAACGTTCCAATCCCACGAATTCAATCCGTAGACCACATCCCAATACAGCGGACTACTGATACTGATGGCATAGCGAGGATTGCGGAAACGAATGATGCGCATGGCGTATTCATAATCGTCTTCTGAACCATCGAAGCCGTTTACCCACTCGCCTTCGGGACTGGACACAGCCTTTTCTTCGATATAAAGAGTATCTTCATTCTGCGAAAAGTCATATTTATTCGAGTTGTAACGACGATTATATTCATCGACGTCGCGCACATTCCCCTTCTTGTCCTTTACCACAACAGTGGTAGTCCCCGAATTTGTACAAACAACAGGTTCCTGCGTTTCTACAACTATTACGTTCTTTGGAGCTTTCCGCACGGTTTTTTCCTCGGTTCTCTCGGTCTTCTGTTCGGTCTTCTTCTTTGAGGGTACATAATAGAGGTCATCATCTGCACTCTGTGCCATAAGTGTCCACGGGAAGCACAAGGCTAAAAGTGATATAAAAACAATCTTTTTCATATTCTGTCAGTTTATAATTTACATACACTTAATTTCCGTATAACAAAAATAAGACCAAAGTATCGAATTTCCTAAAGATTTTTCTCTCTCTTTACAGGGATTTCCTTAAATCAGTCTATCTTTGCAAACAGAGGCTTCTGCCAATCTTATCCAAAGATAAAAAAAATTATGCGACGAGCTGCTATCAAGTCCCGTATTTTAACAAAAACCCATTAAAACAATGAAATATTTAGAATTTACATTCCATACTCAGCCATGCACAGAGACGGTAAACGATGTGCTTTGCGCCGTCTTGGGCGAAGCCGGTTTCGAAAGTTTTGCAGAGCAGACTGACGGTATCGCCGCCTACATTCAAAAAGACCTGTACAACGAAAACACAATACGGCAGACCATCGCCGACTTTCCCCTACCCGATACAACCATTACCTATAGTTATGCGGAAGCCGAAAACAAGGACTGGAATGAAGAATGGGAGAAAAACTTTTTTCAACCCATCGTGATAGGAGACCGTTGCGTCATCCACAGCACTTTCCATCACGACGTGCCACAGGTGCCCTACGACATCGTTATCAATCCCCAAATGGCCTTCGGCACAGGTCACCACGAGACAACGAGCCTCATTATCGGCGAGTTGCTGGACAGCAACCTACAAGGCAAGTCGGTGCTCGACATGGGATGCGGTACGTCTATCCTGGCCATCCTGGCACGTATGCGCGGCGCCGCCCATTGTACGGCAGTGGACATTGATGACTGGTGTGTACGCAATTCGCTGGAAAACATTGAGCTGAACCATCTGAACGGCATCCATGTCTACCAGGGAGACGCTTCGTCAATAGCCGACAAGGGACCTTTCGACGTAGTAATAGCCAACATCAACCGCAACATTCTGCTGGCCGACATGAGACATTACATTGCCCGCATGAACCCTGGCGCTACCCTCCTGATGAGCGGCTTCTATACCGACGACATCGCTGCTATCCGTACTGAAGCCGAAAGCCTCGGTCTGACGTTCGTGGAGCATAAGGAAAAGAACCGCTGGGCAGCGGTCAAGTTTGAATTGAAAAATTGAGAATGGAGCTTTTCTATTCTCAATAATAATCCATTACTTCAGTAAAAGTGAATCGAGCCGGGCCTGCGTGCCGTTGAATACATCCAGATCCACCTCCTTTTCAATACCGGGCACGGTGCCCACATCCGTATGCTGCCAAAAATGCCACGACCCTTGGTAGCGCACGGAGTCTACATAATAGTGGGCTATCCAATAGGGATAGGCATCGAAAACAGGACTGTCCAGATAGCGCATCTTGAACTTATAAGATGTATAAAGGATAGGCTTCACGCCATAGAAAGCCTCCACACGGTCGAGCCACGCCTTGACATTGGCCTGTAGTTCGGCCTTGTTTTTCTTGTCCGTTGTTTCCACATCGAGTACGGGAGGCAAATCTCCTGCCGTCAGCGGCACGGTGCGGATAAAGAAATCTGCCTGCTTCAGCGCGTCAGTATGCGGAAGGAAGTAATGATAAGCTCCGCGAATAAAGCGGTATATCTTAGCCGAATCGAAGTTCTGACGGAATGTGTCGTCCTGATGGTCGCCGCCCTCAGTGGCCTTCATAAAGATGAAACGGATGGGAAACTCACCGGCCCGATGCTCCGCCAAGCGAGGCCAGTCAATATGTCCTTGATAATGTGACATGTCCACGCCATGCACTTCGAAATCGCAGGGCATGCAAACGCCATAACCCTTCAACCCGTAGCAAGGCTTCCAGCGGTAAGCATAGGGACGGATGAATAACCAGTAGAAACCAGCCGAAAAGACCACCACGATACAAAGAGCCAGCACATTGCGCATCCATACGGGCATAATGTGCTCCTCGGCCTGCCGCTTGGTCTTGGCCTTTCTATGCGAAGCAGTCGTGCGGCGGCGTACAGTTTTTTTTGCAGGGTCGTCGTTCTTCTTTTTTCTGGAAATAGTAGGTTTAGTCATACGTCTCGTTCTAATCACATGCAAAGTTAGTAGTTTTCCGAAATATCCGTCAACAGGAGATTTCTTTTTGAACAATCGGAAAAATGTTTTTCGTAATCGGGGAAAAATACCCTCCCATGTAATCGGTAAAAGCTATGCTTTGTCATGGACAACACGGCCTTTTCCCGACGATAAAACAATGCTTTTTCCATAAGAAAGCAGAAAAAAACACCTGCCGCTTGCCTTATCAAAAAGAAAAGCACTATCTTTATCCCGAAAATCTAACATTAAAACGACTATACAATGGCAAGCAGAAAAGCATTGAAGAAAAGTGTAAACTATATCGCAGGTGAACTCTTCACCGAGTGTCTGGTCAACAAACTCTACGTCCCCGACACCGACTCACAAAAGGTCGACGACCTGATGGGCGACATTCTAACCATGCAGGACGAGTTTCTGAGCCGCATCAGCCACACCGAACCCGGCAATGTAAAGGGCTTCTACAAGAAGTTCCGCTCCGACTTCAACGCCAAAGTAAACGAAATCATCGATCGCATGGGCCAGCTGAAGTAAGCCGACAGAATAAAGAATGAAACAACAATTCTGCCGCTTTATCTATCATCGCCTGCTGGGATGGAAAACGAATGTTACCGTTCCTTTCCATGATAAGTGTGTACTTTGTGCCGCCCCTCATACTTCCAACTGGGACTTGCTTATCGGCAAGCTCTTCTATGGTTCGTTGGGACGTGAGGTTTACTTTATGATGAAAAAGGAATGGTTCTTCTTTCCGCTTAGCTTGGTGTTCAAAGTCATGGGAGGCATCCCCGTCAACCGCAGCAAGAAGAATTCGCTGGTCGCCCAAATGGTCGAACGCTTTGCCACCGTCCGCCAGTTCAATCTGGCCATTACGCCCGAAGGTACACGCAAGGCCAACCCAGAGTGGAAAAAAGGATTCTATTACATTGCCTTAAAGGCACAAGTCCCCGTCATGCTCTTCGGGATAGACTATCCGTCGAAGACTATCTCGTGTACCCGCACTATCATTCCGTCGGGCAATATCGAAAAAGACATGCGTGAGATAAAACTTTATTTCAAAAACTTTAAAGGCAAACACCCCGAATACTTCTCCACCGGAGATGTATAAGACAGAGAGGAACAAAGCTGCCACCATCCGAAGGGCGTTTCTCATAAAAACAGCTACACCACCATGCGCATCACCTTGATACAAACCGACATTGCCTGGGAAGACAAGCATGAAAACCTATGCCGCTTGCGCCTCCGTCTGGAAGAGCTGAAGGGAGAGACCGACCTTGTAGTGCTGCCCGAAACCTTCACAACAGGGTTCAGCATGAACGTCGAACAGCTGGCCGAACCGCTGAACAGCCCCACCATCGAGCAGCTTCGGCAATGGGCTGCCCAATACGACACCGCCTTGGCAGGCAGCTTCATAGCCTGTCATAATGACGGGACTTACCGTAACCGCTTCTTCTTCTTTACACCCGAAAGAGAAACTACCTATTACGACAAACGCCACCTTTTCCGCATGGGGCACGAAAACGAATGCTTCACCGCAGGCAACGAACGCCCCATCATCCGCTATCACGGCTTCCGCATCCTGCCTCAAGTGTGCTACGACCTGCGTTTCCCCGTATGGAGCCGCAACGTGGCCAATGAATACGACTTGGCGCTCTACGTGGCCTGCTGGCCTGCCTCCCGCCGAGCCGTATGGGACACCCTGCTTCAGGCACGCGCCATGGAGAACCAATGCTATGTATGCGGCGTGAACCGCACAGGTACAGACGGAAATCACCTACTCCACAACGGCGGAAGTGCCCTCTACTCGCCCAAAGGCGAACGCTTGGCTTCCCTGCCCGACGGCCAGGAAGGCATAGTCACGACCCACATCGAACTGACTCCGCTACAGCACTTGCGCGAAAAATTTCCCGTGACCAACGACGCCGATAGCTTCATTTTACAGAAATAATATGTATTTTTGCACCTCAACTCCCGATTTGCAAAACCATGAAAGAAATAGTCAAACTGGATAATGTGGAAGCATACAACCGGATGTTCGGCCTGAAGAGCCTGCATCCGCTGATTACTATCGTCGACCTGAAAGAGGCTACCCGCTTCCCTGCACACGTCACCATGAACTATGGCGTCTACGCCCTATTCCTGAAACAGACCCGTTGCGGAGACATCCGATATGGCCGCCAAACCTACGACTACCAGGAAGGAACCGTAACCAGTTTTGCGCCGGGGCAAGTAGTCGAAATTCAACTGGAAGAACAGCCCCAGGCACGGGGACTTCTGTTTCATCCCGACCTCATACGAGGCACGGCGTTGGAACGCGAAATCAGGCATTATTCTTTCTTCTCCTACAACTCCAGCGAAGCGCTCCACCTATCGGAAACGGAGAAAGGCATCTTTACCGACTGCCTGGACAAGATACGCATGGAGGTAGAACGACCGGCCGACCGGCACAGCAAACGGCTCATTGTACGCAACATCGAACTCCTGTTAGACTACTGCCTACGCTTCTACGAGCGCCAGTTCAACACCCGCGCGGCTGTCAACAAGAATGTCCTCAACCAATTCGAAGACCTGCTGGACGGCTATTTTCTGGACAACCTGGCACAAGAACACGGCCTGCCCACCGTCCGTTACTTTGCCGACAAAGTCTGCTTGTCGCCCAACTACTTCGGCGACCTGATTAAAAAGGAAACGGGCAAATCGCCCCATGAATACATACAGGACAAGATTATCGACCTATCCAAAGAGATGATAGCCGGCACGGACAAGACTGTCAGCCAGATTGCCTACGAACTGGGGTTCCAGTACTCCCAGCACTTCAACCGCCTGTTCAAGAAGCACGTGGGACATACGCCTTGCGAATACCGCAGGACATTGGCCTAACTCCGCACACCTTAACGCATGCCATCCTCTCAAGAGAAAAATTCCTGCCTGCGGACAAACCACATCCCTTACCGGCTCTATGCCTACTGTAAATTTGCAGATACGCATCTATGGGGAGTACAGATACGCATCTGTCATGTTGGTAGATACGCATCTGTAAGTTGGCAGATACGCATCTGTAAGTTGGCAGATACGCATCTGTAAGTTGGCAGATACGCATC
>NZ_CANRPM010000022.1 GCF_947632445.1 uncultured Bacteroides sp.
TTAACAGATAAATTGATATATTTGCAAAACTAAGAGGTCTGAAGACTGACTCCAGACACACTGAATGAAACACTACCCTGAACGGCAGCTCACCGATGCTTTCCGCTATAACAGACCTATTGATACCGCAACCCGGATGGAAGCCGATCACGGTCGTATCGAAACCCGTGGCTGTCGCATACTGAACGCCGACACAATCGAGGATAAGAAGGTGAAGAATCGTTGGCCCAGGCTAAGGACTCTGGTTGGGATCACATCTGCCGTCGATTATGGCGGCCATATCGCCACGACGGTTCGACGCTACATCAGTGATGAGAATTTCCCAAAGGCGGCGTACTTCAATATGTTGGCACGTGGCACCGGTCTATAGAAAACCAATTGCACCGGAATCCTGATATAAACTTCCTTGAGGACGCTTGCAGGGCCGGAAAAGGCTTCGCTGCTGTCAATCTGTCTACAATCAGAAAGTTGGCCTTGCAGATAATCAAAGAACATATCGACAAAAGCAGTTTGAAGAAAAGACGTTTCAAGGCAAGCCTGTCAAACGACTATCTAAAGGATATGATTCTTAATGCCAAATTTTGATGCGGTTGCTCTATAAATTTTTACCAATAAATTCAATTTAATAAGCAAACAATTTTTCCGTATTTTTGCCAAAGCAACTATTGGATAAAGCACTATGGACATCGTTGTAGGACATAGCATCATCCGAGATAAAGCAGAATATCTTTCGGTAATATCCGAAATTGGTGTATGCAGTTCTTGCAACATTGCAACCCGAAATCTTTACCCCATAAAACAAGAATGCCCCGGCCGTGCAACGCACGCCAGGGCATTCCTTGTTTTTCTACAATCTTAAACGACTTTAGTTGTTTTCCGGGCGGAGCTTGCGTACCGTAACAGCTGTCTGCCACATTTCGCTTTCGCGCAGGGCTTTCAGCTCGGCATTCAGCTTCTCGCGGTAGTCGGGCTTGGAGTTGCTGTCGATAGAGATCTGAGCTTCGTTACCACACTTCACGCTCTCGTACAACTTCTGCATAACCGGCTTAATAGCATCGTGGAACGGGCCCATCCAGTCAAGGGCACCACGCTGAGCGGTAGTGGAACAATTGGCATACATCCAGTCCATACCGTTCTTGGCAAAGAGAGGCATCAGAGACTGCGTCAATTCCTCAACGGTTTCGTTAAAGGCTTCGGAAGGTGTGTGACCGTTCTCGCGCAGCACTTCATACTGTGCCAGCAACAGGCCTTGGATAGCACCCATCAACGAGCCACGCTCACCGGTAAGGTCGGAAGTAGCCTCACGCTGGAAAGTAGTTTCAAACAAATAGCCGGAACCGATACCGATACCCAATGCCAGGGTACGGTCCATTGCCTTACCTGTAGCATCCTGGTAGATGGCGTAGGAGCTATTCAACCCACGGCCTTCGAGAAACATGGTACGAAGCGAAGTACCCGAACCCTTCGGTGCGACCATAATCACATCAATATCTTTGGGAGGAACCACACCTGTACGGTCGCTCCAAGTAATGGCAAAACCATGAGAGAAGTAAAGAGCCTTGCCAGCCGTGAGATGCGGCTTCAGCGCAGGCCATACGGACATGACGGCTGCATCGGAAAGCAGACACATCACGATAGTACCCTTCTCGGCAGCTTCTTCAATGCCGAACAAGGTTTCGCCGGGTACCCACCCGTCGGCAATAGCTTTTTCAAAAGTTTTGCCAGGACGCTGCCCAACAATCACGTTGAAGCCATTGTCGCGCAGGTTGCAGGCCTGCCCCGGACCTTGTACACCATATCCGATTACTGCAATAGTCTCGTCTTTTAAAATCTCACGTGCTTTTTCCAAAGGAAACTCTTCGCGGGTCATCACATTTTCGATAACACCGCCAAAATTCAATTGTGCCATTGTATTTTTTGTTTTTATTTGTGGCTTTCGCCTGGTTAATATATTTCTATTCAAATATCACTTTTGCACGACATACAGTCTCATCGCCGTTCTTTTTCACTTCCACACCATACACATCGTTACCATCGTCATCGAGGAAGAAGGAAAGAGTGTCGCCATAATAGCTCTCGGCCACGTAAGCCATTTCAAAGCGGCGGATGCGCTGCGTCCGATATTTTTCCAACAGGAAGAGGTCGAGGATGTGCTCGATATAACGAATACTATTCACATGCCCGTTAATATCAATGTCGCTGTACTTGGCCGTGAGTGAAGCAACAGGCTCGGTGGCCACCACCTTAATGCGCGAAGGCTTCTCAATGGGACAAGGTTCGTCGCACGCATAGTTTACAATATCGCCATCGTTTATTGCCAGCAGGTCGATGGGCTTGCGCGTCTGCATGCTGATCATCGCCCAAACAGAACGGGCATAACCTATCTTACGACCGTCCTTGCCAAGGATGGCAAAGTTACGGACGGTAAAGAAGCGGTGAACATCCTTCACCCACGTCTGTATCGAGAACGGTTCATATTGCAGGGGCATCTCGTCCATGTCGATAGCCAGACGGGACAGCACCCACGTATAGTTTTCCTCGTTCAGTTCGGCCATACCGAACCCACGTTCGGTAGCATGGAAACCAGCACAGTTGAGCAGATGGTTACCCAGCACGCCTAACGTCAGCCGCCCTGTAAAGTCTACATGAAAAGGTTCGGCCACGAAGTTATAGGTTCCTATCTTGTTGTTTTCACTCATTACTTTTCTGTTTTTTACTTTCCAGATATTTAGCCTCCCGCTCGGCCAAGTACTCATTGACCCGCTCGAAGCAGCTCGTAGTGATAGCCACACGCCCCGAGCGGACAAACTGAAGCACACAACCGAAAGCCTGCAACTCCTGATAAAGGTGCGTGATGTCATCGCTTATACCGTTCATTTCGACAATGGAAAAGACTGGGTTCACCTCGACGATACGGGCGTGGTTCCTGCGGATGACCTTCGATACCTCAGGCGTTTGCTCCAGCGCAGGGGTCTCCACCTTATAAAGGGCTATCTCGTGCTGATAAATTTCGTCGTCGGTGAAATAGTGGGCCTGCAACACATCCATCTTCTTGGTAATCTGTTTCACGATTTTCTCGATGGTGTCCTTATCCGTCCAAGTAGTAATGGTGTACTTGTGTACACCCTGGATGGAAGAAGCGGACACGTTCAAGCTTTCAATGTTGATCTGCCTACGGGTGAACACTGCCGTCACCTGGTTGAGCAGACCTGCAATGTTCTCCGAATGGACGATAATGGTATATAATGTCTTGTCACTCATAGTCTGTCTCTTTTTTAGCATTCCAAAAGCATCTGGTTCACCGAACCGCCCGGAGGTGTCATCGGCATTACATAGCCCTCTTCTTCCACACAGGCTTCGAGCAGGAAAGGGCCGTCCGTAGCCAGCATCTCGCGGATGGCATCAGCCAGTTCCGAACGTTCTATGACGCGGCGCGAAGGAATGCCATAAGCGGCAGCGATCTGCATGTAGTCGGGGTTCAGCATGGGGGTGAACGAGTAGCGGCGGTTGAAGAACATCGCCTGCCACTGACGCACATTGCCCAGGTAATTGTTGTTAAGCAATATCATTTTAACGGGCGCTTTCTGCTCCATTATCGTGCCCAACTCCTGTAGGTTCATCTGCAAGCCGCCGTCGCCCATGAAGACGCAAACGGTGCGGTCGGGACGGCCGAAGGTGGCTCCAATGGCGGCAGGCAGGCCGAAGCCCATCGTGCCCAACCCGCCTGAGGTGACTATGCTGCGCTCGCGGGTGTACTTGAAGTAGCGGGCAGACATCATCTGGTTCTGGCCTACGTCGGTCACCAAAATGGCTTCGTTGTTTGTAGCCTCACTCACGGCACGTACAACCTCGCCCATACTCAGTTCGCGGGTCGTGCGATGGAGTTCTGGACGGATGACCTTCTCTTCCTCCACCTCTTCATAAGTTCGGAAGCTGTCGATCCATTCCCTATGAGTAGCGGGCTTCAGCAACTCAGTTACGGCAGGAAGCGTCTGCTTGCAATCACCCAACACAGCCACGTCGGTCTTGATGTTCTTATCTATCTCAGCAGGGTCGATGTCGAAGTGGATAATTTTGGCCTGCGGAGCATAGGTGGCCACATTACCCGTCACACGGTCATCGAAGCGCATGCCCACAGCTATCAGCACGTCGCACTTGTTGGTATTGATATTCGGCCCCAAGTTACCATGCATACCCAGCATGCCTTTGTTCAGCGGATGGTCGGAGGGAAGAGCCGAAAGTCCAAGCAAAGTACGCCCGACAGGCAGTTCGGCTTTTTCGATGAAAGCACAGAGTTCGGCTTGCGCATTACCCAGTTCTACACCTTGCCCCACGAGTACAAGCGGGCGTTCGGAAGCATTGATGAGATCGGCCGCTTCGCGAATAGCCTCCATATCCATGTCGGGCACAGGCTGGTAACTACGGATGAAATCGACCGTCACGGGAGCATACTCCATCTTGTCCACCTGGGCGTTCTTGGCAAAATCGAGTACTACAGGCCCCGGCCGGCCGCTGTGGGCAATGTAGAAAGCACGTGCTACGGCCCAAGGCACATCTTCGGCCCGACGGATCTGGTAACTCCACTTGGTGATGGGTTGCGTGATGTCCACAAAGTCCACTTCCTGAAACGCATCCGTACCGAGAAAACCTGTACCCACCTGTCCGGCAATGACGACAAGGGGCGTGCTGTCTATCATGGCGTCCGCTATGCCGGTAATGGTATTGGTGGCACCCGGCCCGCTGGTCACGAGACAGACACCCACCTGACCTGACACACGGGCAAAGCCCTGCGCAGCATGGGTAGCTCCTTGTTCGTGGCGCACTAAGATGTGGTTCAATGTCTTCCGATGGTCGTATAAGGCATCGAACACCGGCATGATGCTGCCGCCCGGATAGCCGAATATTGTCTGTACCCCTTCGTGCTCCAGAGAGCGCATCAGGGCTTCTGCACCTGTAATCGTATCTTTCATCTTTATTCTATCATGGAGAATGGAAAATGAACGATGTATGCTCAATTATCCATTCTCAATTCTATTAGTCTATCAGTCTCACCGCTCCCTTGTCTGCCGAGCTTACCAAGCTCGCATAGGCCTTCAGTGCCTTGGATACCTCACGGTTGCGGGTGACGGGCTTCATGGGACGCGCCGCCAGTTCGGCATCGGTCAATTTCACGTTAATGGTGCGATTAGGGATGTTTATCTCGATGATGTCGCCGTCCAGCAACTTGCCGATATTGCCTCCGGCTGCCGCTTCGGGCGAAATGTGGCCGATGCTTAAACCCGATGTTCCGCCGCTGAAACGTCCGTCCGTAATGAGGGCGCACTCCTTGCCCAGATGGCGCGACTTAATATAAGAGGTAGGATAAAGCATCTCCTGCATGCCGGGGCCGCCCTTGGGGCCTTCGTGAGTGATAACCACCACGTCGCCGCTCTGCACCTTGCCGCCCAAAATGCCTTCGCAGGCAGCTTCCTGTGAGTCGAACACACGGGCAGGGCCTGTGAACTTCCAGATGCTTTCGTCCACACCGGCGGTCTTTACTACGCAGCCATCCTGCGCGATGTTTCCCTTCAGCACGGCCAAGCCGCCATCCTTGCTGTAGGCGTGCTTCAGGTCGCGAATGCAGCCTTCGGCACGGTCGGTGTCGTATTCCTTATAATAATTGTCCTGCGAACCCAGTTTCAGATTGAACTTACTGCCGGAGGCACTGGCATATTTCTTCAACGCTTTCTCGCAAACGTTGGGACTGACAATGCAATATCGGTCTATCTCTTCGGCCAGCGTCATGCCGTCCACACGCTTCACGCCGGTATCCACAAGACCTCCTTTCGCCAGCTCGGCCATGATAGCCACTATACCGCCTGCACGATTCACATCCTGCACGTGGTACTTCTGCGTGTTCGGCGCTACCTTACACAGGCAAGGCGTCTTGCGTGAAAGCATATCTATGTCTTCCATCTTGAAGTCGGCTCCAGCCTCATGGGCCACAGCCAGCAGATGGAGCACCGTATTGGTCGAGCCACCCATAGCAATGTCTAACGTCATGGCATTAAGGAAAGCTTCACGGGTAGCGATGCTGCGGGGCAATACGCTTTCATCTCCATCCTCGTAATATTTGTAAGCGTTCTCCACTATCAGTTTGGCGGCATCCTTAAACAGTTTCTTCCGATTCTCGTGCGTAGCCACGATGGTACCGTTGCCCGGCAAGGCCAAACCGATAGCCTCGTTCAGGCAGTTCATGGAGTTGGCGGTAAACATGCCCGAACAACATCCGCACGTAGGGCAGGCATGCTGTTCGATTTTGGCCACATCGTCGTCGCTCACCGTCGTGTCGGCCGACTTGATCATGGCGTCTATCAGGTCGAGATGTTGTCCCTTCCATTCGCCAGCCTCCATCGGTCCACCCGAAACGAAGACGGTGGGGATGTTCAGGCGCATGGCGGCCATGAGCATACCCGGCGTTATCTTGTCGCAATTACTGATACACACCATGGCGTCAGCCTTGTGGGCGTTGACCATGTACTCCACACTGTCAGCAATAATGTCACGCGAAGGCAGGGAGTAGAGCATGCCGTCATGTCCCATGGCAATGCCGTCGTCAATGGCGATGGTATTGAACTCGGCGGCAAAGCAGCCCAACTTTTCAATCTCTTCCTTCACATACTGGCCGATTTCGTGCAGGTGGACGTGTCCGGGTACAAACTGCGTGAACGAGTTGACGACGGCTATGATGGGCTTTCCCATCTGCTCGCGCTTCATGCCGTTGGCCACCCACAACGCACGTGCCCCCGCCATTCGGCGGCCCTGCGTACTGAACGAACTGCGTAACTGGTGTTTCATCTTTGTTGTTCTCCTTTCAATGAAAAAGCCCTTCTCATCAGTGAGAAAGGCTTCAATAATTATCTTCCGAAGTATGGATACATACACAAACCTTTCTCACGCTCTTGATTTCAAGACCACGACGCGAATGATATGCAGGACTGCCAGGTTCATGGATGTATGTAGCATCATACCTTTCTTATCTCTTTAAAATTGGTAATTCAAATCTCTTATTATTGCTAAACGTGGGTGCAAAGGTAAGGGCTTTTTTATAATATCCAAACAGTTTGAAGAAAAAAAACATATTTTTATATAGAATCGTAAGAATAGGGTGGGAAAAAGTCTCCTTTTATTATCCATAAGTCCATCGAAGCCACCGCCATGCCCTACTTCTTCCGGGGAGACGCTTCCGAAACGAAAAGGAAGTATCATATGATGATAAGGAAAAAAGAAAGCACTTCGTGAAGTGACAACGAAGTGCTTTGTGAGGGTCTGACACAGTGCTTTATGAAGGTGTCACACAGTGCTTCGTGAGGACCTGACGAAGCACTGCATGAGAGGGTCAGAAAGCACTGCGTGAGGAAGGCTGAAAGGCCGACACGCAATCAAGGTCTGCGCACGGCTATCTCCGCAAAGCCCATCGGCTCGCCTTCCGTTACCATACGGACAGCTTTCAGATAAAGATAGCGTGCCTTGACCGGCGTGAAGTAAACAGACTGCATCACAGGATTGTTACGGATATTGGAGAACTCACCCGCTTTGACTCTATTGGCATTCTTTCCATCGGCACCGGCCACCGACAATTCATAATGGGAAACCAACCCTTTGTTCGGTTCACTCTGGTCGGGCAGGAAGTGGAAGGAAGAGACAAGGCATTCACTGCCCAAGTCGATGGTCAGCAAATCACCGTCTATAAAGCAAGTAGTCTTCTCGTTACGATCGGATGCCGCAACAGCCTCTTCCGGCTTCACTCCGGGAAGGGTGAAAGGAAGGCTCTGCATCCGGGCGGCCGGTACTGCTTCAAAAAGTCTGTCGGCATCTTCACCGGCATCATACACTCCGATGTTGTTGATGCACAGCAGGCCACGCGCATCGGTAATGCGAACGCGGATGCCGTCGGAAACGACGGAAGAGAAACGCAACAAGCGCTTGTAACCGATGGTTGTGGTCTCTTCGTTCAGGGTAACAGGCAGCCAGTCGCCCGAAGCGTCACGATATTCCACCGTGAAAGCCTTCACACGCTGGCCCAAGGGGATGTATTCCTGCAACAGCATGCGGTTCATCCGCGTCGGAGAGGAGAAAGAGAACGTAATATCGGCCGCCGTCACACTGTCGGCAGTAGCCCAGTAGGTATCGTAATCGTCGTCCGTCAAGGCTGAAGCCACATAGTCACCTCCACGCTCATTGCTTACCTGAGGAACCATTCCGGCTATCAGGTTGGTGTCCAGTTCCTTCTGTACCATCTGATGGAAACGGACCGCATTAGCCGAGTCAACCGGATGTATCAATCCATCCCTGTCTACCGGAAAATTCAGCAACAGCGTTGCATTATGCCCCACACTACGATAATAGAGATCGGCCAACTGTTCGGGAGTTTTCACGAGGCTGTCCTGTTCGGGATGATAGAACCAGCCCGGACGAATGGAGACATCACACTCGGCAGTTACCCACTGATTGCCGTCGGGATGGCCATACTGCAACTGGTAGTTCTTGTCGTAACCGGGATAAACTTCGCCCTTACGGAGGAAAGACCAGTTGGTGGCACCGGCAAAGCCCTTCTCGTTGCCTACCCACCGGCAACCGGGGCCGCCATCAGAGAAAATGACGGCTTGAGGCTGTATGCTGTCCAGCATCTCGTAAATGCGGGGATAGTTGTAGTAATTACGGCGGTCGATGGTACGTGTTTCCTTCGCTCCGCCATACCATCCGTCACCGCCATTGGCTCCATCGAACCAGACTTCGAACACATCCCCATAATTGGTCAGCAAATCACGCAGCTGGGCATAAAAATAATCCAGATATTCGGGCGTCCCGTAATTGGCCTGACGACGATCCCATGGCGACAGATAGACAGCAAACTTCAATCCATATTTCTTGCAGGCTTCGGACAATTCGCGCACGACGTCCCCTTTACCGTCTTTATAAGGACTGTTTGCCACACTGTAGTCGGTCCCGGCAAACGGCCAAAGGCAAAAGCCATCGTGATGCTTGGCGGTCAGAATGACCCCTTTCATCCCTGCTGCCACCAAAGTCCTGGCCCACTGTTCACAATCCAGACGGGAAGGATTGAACACCTCCGCCGGCGTGTCACCATATCCCCACTCACGGTCGTTGAACGTATTCAGACCAAAATGAATGAAGGCGTATGTCTCCATCTTTTGCCATTCCACTTGCTTCGACTCAGGAACCGGAAGAATCGGATCAGGAGCCTTGACAGGCATAGAAGAACACGCCGACATCACTACTGATAAAGATGCGGAAAGCCATAAGGCTGATAGAAGTTTGTTGTTTCTCATAAAACAGGCATTTATGGTTAATAATCAATCGTTTTCGTCCAATAAAAGTGTCCGTCTACCGGCAATGGACATTTGAGACCAAGGAGTAACCGAAGTCCATAGAGCCATATCGGCAATGCCGGCAGGATAAGGCTCCCCACCCCGAAGATCTTCC
Organism: uncultured Bacteroides sp.; assembly: GCF_947632445.1. Lineage (GTDB taxonomy): Bacteria > Bacteroidota > Bacteroidia > Bacteroidales > Bacteroidaceae > Bacteroides. The sequence continues at coordinate 9,487 of NZ_CANRPM010000022.1, forward strand.
TCCAATGCTTTCAACATCACGTAGTCCATACCATGATGATGGGTGTCCACTTCGACGGCCTCCCGTCCCCACCGCTTCCAGTAAGAATGCTCATAACGGTCGATATAGGCATCGTCCGGCTCCCAGGATTCATCAGGACTGCTTCCTTCCACATAAATCATCCGCCGGTCACCGTTCCAGATGCCCCGCGTACCCTGTATTTCAAAGTCGAGGCTGCGCGGACGGGGCAAGGTCGTATCATGCGTCAGCGAAAGCAGTATTCCACGCTCCGTTTCCAGCTGTGTAACGACCACATCGCCCAACGTGATCTTCTCATCGGGATTTCCTCCCAAATCGCGAATACGCTGCATCAAGCCGACAGACTTGGAAGCAAAAGAGGTCACATACTTGAAACGATCGGTACGCCCGATGCCGGCAATCAGACACAGCGGAGCCAAGCCATGTGTAGGATAAAGATCCCCATTCTCTTCCTGATAAAACCGGCTCCTCCAGACGCTTTCCGTTTTGTCACGGTTTCCCAACGTCCCGTTATCATCCAGCAACATACGGCGCAAGTCATGGCGATACCCGCCCCGCATATAGACTATCTCGCCCAATACGCCAGCACGAACCAGATTATAAACAGACAGATTCTCACGCATGAAAAGCGTATTCTCCAACGGATAGATTCGACGGCCGGTACGTTCGGCCCGTTCTATCAACGGCTTGTACTCATCCAGATACAATCCGCCCTTTATCTCCAAAGCAACGTCTGCTCCATATTCCACGCAATGAATGGCATGCTGCACGTGACACTGCCACGGCGATGCCACAAATACCAACGCAGGCGTCTGCTCCTTCAGCATATTCAGATAGTCACAATCCCCTTGATTATAACAGGTCATACCTGCCATATCCGCATCCGACACACCGGGATCTGCAAAAGCCACCGGGCGGAAAGCAGGGATATGACGCAACAGGCGGAGCAGCTGCATCCCTCTGTAACCCATGCCTATGAATGCCGTCTTTATCATATCTTCATCATCCGTTCCATCTTTCCCGTGCCAATACAGGAAAAGTGTGTCAAAGATAAGAAGTTTTTGCAACATACGCCAAAAGATTTGTATCTTTGCCCAGACCAATAACAAGATTATATAAAGAAAATGGAAACAAACAAGTACATCACTGTAGCTTACAAGCTATACACCATTGAAGACGGAGAACGCGATTTCACGGAGGAAGCTACCACAGAACATCCATTCCAGTTCATTTCAGGATTGGGAATGACTCTTGAGGCTTTTGAGAACCAGCTGAAAGACTTGAAACCCGGCGATAAATTCGACTTCACCATCGCCTGCACCGAGGCTTATGGCGAATACGACGAAGACCATGTCATCGAACTGCCCAAGAATATCTTCCTCATTGACGGGAAGTTCGACGAGACACGCATTAAAGAAGGAGCGATTATTCCCATGACGACTGCCGAAGGCCAACATATCAACGGAAGCGTTGTAGAAGTGAAAGATGACGTCGTTGTGATGGACATGAACCATCCTTTAGCCGGATGCGACCTGAACTTTGTGGGTGAAGTCGTAACCAACCGTCCGGCAACCAATGAAGAACTCACAGAAATGGCTCGTATGATGAGCGGTGGCTGCGGATGCAGTTGCGGAAATTGCGGAGGCGGATGTGGAGACCACGATTGTGGCGACGGTTGCTGCCACTAAAATAAATGAAAACAGGCAATGAAGAATTTTCCTATATGCCTTATTTCTATATGCAGGATTAATTTTTCATTGCCCATTACGAATGGTTCATCGCTCTATTGTTTGCCCGTCATGATGTCGAGCACCAGCTTATCCGTTTCATTCATACCCTGCGAACCTATCCGGGTCAGATTACGGATACTTTGATCTACATCCCGGTCGATAATACCCTCTACAGAAGTAACACATCGGTTTTCCATTGCCATGATGGCAGAGAGCACTGCGGTAGATACGCCGGTAGTCACTTTCAAGGCACAACTGGGCTTTGCCCCGTCGCATATCATACCCGTCAGATTGGCAATCATGTTTTGTACTGCATACGTGATTTGCTCATACGTACCTCCCATCAGCCACGTAATGCCGCAACTGGAACCCGTCGCAGCTACCACACAGCCACACAAGGCAGACAAACGTCCCAAACTCTCCTTTATATAAATAACCGTCAGATGACTCAGCATCAGCGCACGGATCAGTTCTTCTTCCGATTTCCCGTTTTCTTCGGCATAAACAACAACAGGAAGTGTGGCCGAAATACCTTGATTTCCACTGCCCGAATTGCTCATCACCGGTATCATGGCTCCTGCCATACGCGCATCACAAGCCCCCGATGTATAAGACAATATATGTGAAAAGACACTGTCGCCCATAATCTTATGTTCATCGGTACCACGAAGCATTCTTCCCAAGCCATGCCCATAATTACCGGTAAAGGACTGTTCCGCTGCAGCCTTGTTCAAACGGGCCGTATCAAGGATGAAGCGGATTTCATCCAGTGGTGTTGTCATAGCAAAATCATAGACTCTGCGTAACGTCAGCTCAGGCGCGGGAGTCTCTTCTTCTTTCGCAGAAGCAGTCTGTTTATCAAGCAGGATTTCCCCGTTGCGCGACACATAAACGAACGAGGTATGCCCACCTGCGATGATGGCTGTCGAACGGTCAGAACCTGCCTCACAACAGACTTCGATATACAACTTCTCACTGATATTCGGCTTCAGCGCAATTAATATGCGTTTTTCGTCAATAAAACGTTTGCCGGCTTCCACTGCTTCGGGAACGCTATCCTTCAATACTTCCAACTGATACTCCGATTTCCCAATCAAAGCTCCCAATGCGATGGCAATGGGCAAGCCGATCATCCCCGTACCCGGAATGCCCACACCCATTGCATTCTTCAGGACGTTCGCGCTAAGCCATACACTTATCTTCTCAGGCTTGACACCCAATGTCTCTGCCGCCTTAGCCACGCACAAGGCAACGGCAACAGGCTCCGTACATCCGATAGCCGGAACCACTTCCCGTTTCACGAGAGCTATAATCTGTTGCCTTTCTGTATCATTTATCATTTTGTCACTCGATTTATGTTCTCGCAAAGGTATGAAAAAGGTTTTATCAAACAAATAGTCATTGAGTTTATTAAATATCCGGCTTCATTTTCCTATCTCCAAAAATAAATGTAACTTTGCCTCCAACTCATTTAAGATATTACTTTTATGAAAGTCAAACAATTATTATCTTACTCCCTGCTGGCAGTCACAATGTTCTCCTGCATACAGGACGAAGCACTGAATGTGGAAGCGGCCATAGACGCATGTACAGGGACTGACGTACAGTTTACCATCAACAATAATCGGGATTTCAACATTTATGTCAACAAATGGGCCGACTTGTCCAAACAGGCACTGACATTTACCGTCCCACAAGGAGCGACCCTCGCAATAACCGACCCCACAGAAGATGACAGTGACTTCACTCTGAACGCAGACGGCACCTTTACAGCCGTCATCAATTTCGACAATGCCAATCATACCCGATGGTTGACGGTCACTTCGGAAGACAAGTCCAACAGCGCGAATTACCAGATCCACGCCATTCTGACGGAATTGCCCACCCGTTATCACTTCGAAGGCCTGCAAAGCGGCAACAGGCCCTACCACATCCTGTTGGAAGAAGAGTCGATCGGTGCAGACGGCCTGCCGCGTGCCCTGCAATGGTGCAGCGGAAACCCAGGATTTAAGTTGACCATGATGGCCGGTACTCCGCAGGAATATCCTACGGTACAGATCAACGACGGCTATGCGGGCAAATGCGTAAAGCTCCAAACGCTCAATACAGGCAGTTTCGGTGCCAGTGCGGGCATGCCCATTGCTGCCGGGAACCTGTTTATCGGTTCGTTCGACCTGAGCAACGCCCTGAACGATGCCCTTGCCGCCACCCGTTTCGGCATGCAGTTCTACAAGACACCCTCCCGACTGAAAGGATATTATAAGTTCAAACGGGGAGAAGTCTATACCGAAGACGGCAAAACGATAAACGGAAAGCAAGACTCGTTCGACATCTATGCCTTCCTGTATGAAGCCGAAGACAATGCCTTCATGCTCGACGGAAGCAATGCCTTGAATCCCCACCCGAGCGTTGTGCTGCTGGCCCGCCTCGACCAGGCTGACGCTGTAGAAACCGATACGTGGAAGATTTTCGACATTCCCTTCAAAAAAGTCGGAAACGGAAAGAGCGTCAACGCGCAGAAGCTGGCGGACGGCAAATACAAGCTGGGGATCGTGTTTTCGTCGAGCATTGACGGTGCCAAATTCAAAGGGGCCGTAGGAAACACACTCTATATTGACGAAGTGGAACTGATTTGTGAAGAAGACCAATGAACAACATGAAACGTAAAAACATTATGAACAGCAAACTGACCCATCGCATAGCCACCCTGTCCCTCATCCTGCTATTAGCAGGCACAAAACTCTCTGCACAGGAAGACAGAAACCAGGGCATCACCCAGTCCTATCTGCACGGATGGGAATATGCACTGAAAGCCGGATTCAGCATCGGAGGCACTTCGCCCCTGCCGCTTCCGAAAGAAATCAGAACCATCAACGGCTATACCCCCGGAGGAGTGGTCGTCTCTATCGAAGGAAATTCAACGAAGTGGCTCGACAAAAAGAAGATTTGGGGTATCACTTTCGGTGTGCGACTGGAAAGCAAGAAGATGACAACCGACGCCAACGTAAAGAACTACCACATAGAAATTATCAATACCGACAACGGCAAACCTCTTGTCGGCCTCTGGACAGGAAACGTCAAGACCAAAGTGAACAACTCCTACCTGACCGTCCCCGTCCTGGCCAACTACAAGATAAGCAGCCGCTGGAAACTGGTCGCAGGCCCCTACTTCTCCTATCTGATAGACGGTAACTTCGACGGCCACGTCTATGAAGGCCATCTCCGTACACCCGATGCCACAGGACAACGCGTCGACTTCACCGACGAAAGCATCGCCACTTACGATTTCTCCAACGACCTGCGCAAATTCCAGTGGGGCGTACAGGTGGGTGGCGAATGGCGTGCCTTCAAGCACCTGAACGTCTATGCCGACCTGACATGGGGACTGAACGATATTTTCCAGAAGGATTTCCAAACCATCACTTTCGCCATGTATCCCATTTATTTGAACGTAGGATTCGGGTATTTCTTCTGATCGAAATCACTGCATTGGCAGCAGATATGCGACAAAGTCCTCCCGACAGCCACAGCGGTATAAATTTATACAGACCGCACAACTGCCCGGAGGACTTTACTGTTTCTGACAATATCCTGAAGGCAAACGTCTAAAGCCTTCGGATTTTATCGCATAAAAAAAGCTGCCTCTTTCATCGGAGGCAGCTTTTCCAATTCTATCAAGGATGTTTATTCTCCGATGATTTCCAGTTCATCCAAATATAGAGTACTGCCACCAGCCCCTTTGAACGAATCACCAAGCTTACTGGAAGAGCAAACAAGTGCCAGCTGATATTTCTTACCTGCATCATACGTCTTTCCTTCCAACATTTCAAAAGGAAGTTCAAACTTTGTCCACTCGGACTTAGCAGCTCCATCTGGCAGAATGGCTTGGGCTACGCGACGGTCGGATTCATTGATGTCATTTCCGTTTAAAGGAATGTTTTCTCCCTTGTCATCCAACTGTTCTTCATACAAAACTGCCTGAATAGCACATTCATCTACTTGACCATCTACCACTTTAACATCTCCCGGTGACATTGCTCCTTCACCGTCAATATATTTATCACCCGGTGTGTACTTGTACCATCCTCTCAAGATAACTGGCTTCTTTTCATACGGGATACCAAACTGAGTACTTGCCATCTTATCACTCATCGCCAGATCAAGATTAAACTTACCTGTAAAGACTGAACCGGCAGTTAGGGCAGGTATCAAAATACTGGTTGCCGCACTTGTATCCATAGTAACCAACTTAATGGCAGATCCAGCTATCACATCTTCTTCTTCCTGATACACAGGAACTCCTTTTATTCCAAAGAATGACAAGAAAGAAGCCCCCTCTAAACTGGATGCCAAGCGTTTATCACTCGGTTTCTCATATTGACCATATTGTTCCCATTCGTCGAAGGTAAACGACAATACATTTTGCGAACCCGATACAGAAGCCCTATAAACTTTCGTCGTACTATAATCCTCGGACACAACAGTGTAAGTAACAACCTTTCCGTTGGAGAAATCCTGGGCTACACCCGAAGCTGGAGTCACTGTAGCACGTTCGGACACGACAATCGTAGGAACGAGGGATGTAATGTCTGCATCATCATATACCTTAAACGTAATCGTATTGTCTGCATTGATAACCGGCTGTTCGGCAACAGACTTGCTGTCAAAAGTAAACGAAGTGATATCGGCTCCCGTACCTTCCGTACCATTCAGCTTGCTACCATTGACAATAACCGTGACATCCTGATTCACCGTACCCAAGGTAGCCTTGATTGCCAGTTCCAAGGACAACCTGCCGTTGTTCACAGTAGCCTCGCTGACATCGACTGTTGCACTCAGTCCGGTAGCCGTCACCGTAGTATTACCTGTAAACGTATAGGCTCCGTTGTTGCCCTCGGAGAGGGGACAATTCAACAATTTAACATCGCCTACCGAAATACCCACAAAAGAGAAATTCTTGATGTATAAATTGATGGCCGTAGCGCCGGCTTTCTCAATCGTAATCTTCTGCTGCGAGGAACCCAAAGGCATCCCGTCGACATTTATATTCAAATCACCCTTGTAGTCACCCGCAATTTCTGTTTCAATCACCTGTGTATAATCCGGGTCGTCATCGCCACAAGCTGTAAACAGTCCCATTGAACAAATCAATGCAAACAAATAAAACAAACTCTTTTTCATTGTAAAAAACATGTTTAGTTCATAATTAGTTTATTAATATAGAAAAATATATTCCATTTTTTTGAGTTACAAAGGAAAGTGTTTCACACGACTCCTACAAGTCCTTTTCCCGTAAATCAATGTTCTATTTTTAAGATTTTCCTGCATTCATAATCTATCTCCGAAAACAGGCTGCAAAGAAAAAGGAAAGAAAATCGGTTTCAAAATTTGCTGCATCGGAAACTATTCTCTATTTTTATACTGCGAAACAAGCCATCCAAGGCTATACATAAAGCATGCAGACTTTTTTTACAACCCTTTAAAGCATCTGAATTATGTTCAACTCATTTGGAAACATTCTGCGCCTGACCAGCTTCGGCGAGTCGCACGGCAAAGGCATCGGGGGAGTTATCGACGGCTTTCCCGCAGGCATCTTCATCGACATGGATTTTGTGCAAAAAGAACTGGACCGCCGTCGTCCCGGACAATCGGCGCTCACCACTCCACGCAAAGAGGCCGACAAGGTGGAATTTCTCTCCGGTATCTTCGAAGGCAAGTCAACGGGCTGCCCCATCGGCTTCATCGTGTGGAACGAAAACCAACAATCCGGCGACTATGACAACCTGAAAAATGTATATCGCCCCTCGCATGCCGACTATACCTATAAGACGAAATACGGCATCCGTGACCATCGCGGCGGCGGACGCTCATCGGCCCGCGAAACCATCTCGCGCGTGGTGGCAGGTGCATTGGCCAAGCTGGCCCTGCGGCAACTGGGCATACGCATCACGGCCTACACGTCGCAGGTAGGCCCCATCCGATTGGAGGAAAACTATACGGCCTACGACCTGGAACTGACGGAAACGAACCCTGTCCGCTGTCCCGACCCTGAGAAAGCGAAAGAAATGGAGCAGCTCATCGCCGAGGTAAAGGCCGAGGGCGACACGATAGGCGGCATCATCACCTGCGTCATCACGGGCTGCCCCGTCGGACTGGGCCAGCCGGTATTCGGCAAGTTGCAGGCTGCCCTAGCATCGGGCATGCTGAGCATCAACGCCGCCAAAGCCTTTGAGTACGGGGACGGCTTCAAGGGACTGAAGATGAAAGGCTCGGAACAGAACGACGTGTTCTACAACAACGCCGGACGTGTCACCACTCACACCAATCATTCGGGGGGCATACAGGGAGGAATCAGCAACGGACAGGACATCTACTTCCGCGTAGCCTTCAAGCCTGTGGCCACCGTACTGATGGAACAGCACACGGTAAACATCGACGGCGTGGACACCACCCTGAAAGCCCGCGGGCGTCACGACCCTTGCGTACTGCCGCGAGCCGTCCCCATCGTCGAAGCCATGGCGGCACTGACCATTCTGGACTTCTACCTGATAGACCGGACAACGCAGCTGTAAGCAAGCCTCTCCTTCTCCTCTTTCCATAAAAGGAAGGAGGAGCAAGGAAGTGATTTTATCCTATATATAATGTATAACCTTTCATTCATATTCCTCTTCCGCTTATGATCAAGACTTATATCTCCGAAAACGAGCCCCGCATGTTGAACGAACTGTTCAGCCTCATCCGCATTCCCAGCATCAGCGCCAAACCCGAACACCACGACGACATGCTGGCCTGCGCCGAACGCTGGCGTCAGCTGCTGCTCAAGGCCGGTGCAGACGAAGCCCTGGTGATGTCCTCGCAGGGAAACCCGATGGTGTTCGCCCAAAAGATCGTGAACCCCGAAGCAAAGACCGTCCTCGTCTACGCCCATTACGACGTGATGCCTGCCGAGCCGCTGGAACTGTGGAAAAGCGACCCCTTCGAACCCCAACTGCGCGACGGGCACATCTGGGCACGCGGCGCCGACGATGACAAGGGCCAGTCGTTCATCCAAGTGAAAGCCTTCGAATACCTCGTCCGCAACGGTCTGCTGACGCACAACGTGAAGTTCATCTTCGAAGGCGAAGAAGAAATAGGCTCCCCCAGCCTCGAAGCCTTCTGCCGGGAACACCGCGAACTGCTGCGTGCCGACGTCATCCTCGTGTCGGACACCAGTATGCTGGGTGCCGACCTGCCCTCGCTGACAACGGGCCTGCGCGGACTGGCTTATTGGGAAATCGAAGTGACGGGGCCCAACCGCGACCTTCATTCGGGCCACTTCGGCGGAGCTGTAGCCAATCCCATCAACGTGTTGTGTCAGATGTTGGCCCGTGTCGTCGATGCCGACGGACGCATCACCGTTCCCAGTTTCTACGACGACGTGGAGGAAGTGCCGCAGGCCGAACGCGACATGATAGCCCGCATCCCCTTCGACGAAGAGAAATACAAGGCGGCCATCGGGGTGAAGGAACTTTCCGGCGAAAAAGGCTACAGCACGCTGGAGCGCAACAGCTGCCGTCCGTCGTTCGACGTCTGCGGCATTTGGGGCGGATATACGGGCGAAGGCTCGAAGACGGTGCTACCGTCGAAAGCCTGCGCCAAGGTGTCGTGCCGCCTCGTTCCGCATCAGGATCATCACAAGATTTCACAGCTTTTCGCCGACTACATCCTGAGCATCGCCCCCGCCACAGTGCAGGTAAAGGTGACGCCCATGCACGGCGGACAGGGATACGTCTGCCCCATCGCCCTCCCCGCCTATCGGGCCGCCGAAAAAGGATTTGAAAAAGCCTTCGGACGGAAACCGTTGGCCGTGCGCCGAGGCGGAAGCATCCCCATCATCGCCACCTTCGAACAGACGCTGGGTATCAAGACCGTCCTCATGGGCTTCGGGCTGGAGAGCAACGCCATCCACTCACCTAACGAAAACATCCCGCTGGACATTCTGCGCAAAGGCATCGAGGCTGTCGTAGAGTTCCATCTGAATTATTCATAAAAACTTTCTCCATCACACACCGGGGAGATTTTCGCAGGCCGCGAAAAAGAGTTTTATTTGAAAGGTTTGCGGAATGTGCAGCCGCTGCGCCACTCGGAACAGCCGTAAGCAGTCTTGCCCTTGATAATGGTGCCCTTGCCGCAAAGGGGACACGGACGTCCCACCCATTCGTCGGGTTGCGCGGCAGGCGCGGACGCCCCGGCACCGGCAGCCCCGGCCTTCTTCCTGCGGGGAGCACGCTTGCGAGGCTCCTGCTCCGGCCGGCCGCCGGAAGTGGCAGCGCGTGCGGACTTGGAGGCAGCGGGAGGCAGCTGCACCGTAATGTGGCGGTTGCTGTTGTCGGACAGGACGTTCGTCACGATTTCAGCCACCATCTGCTTCAGCTCCTCCAGAAAGCGGGCGGCGTCGTAGGTCCGCCGTTCTATTTCGCGGAGCTTTTTCTCCCAGATGCCGGTCAGCTCGGCACTCTTCAGCAGCTCTTCGTGGATGGTCTGAATCAGCTCCACGCCCGTCGGGGTCGCTATCAGGTTCTTCTTTTCCTTGCGGATGTAATTACGTTTGAACAGGGTTTCGATGATGGCGGCACGGGTGGAGGGCCGGCCGATGCCGTTCTCCTTCAGGGCGTCGCGCAGTTCGTCGTTGTCTACCAGCTTTCCGGCCGTTTCCATGGCACGCAGCAGGGTGGCTTCGGTGTAGGGGCGCGGAGGCTGTGTCCACTTTTCCACCAATTCGGGCACGTGGGGGCCGCTTTCGCCACGGACGAAAACAGGCAGTACACGGTCTTCCTCACCGTTCTCCCTATTCGCCTCCTCGCCGCTCCCCTCCCGGACGGAGGCGCCGGCCCCGAATACGGCTCTCCAACCCGGTTCGAGTATCTGCCGGCCGGAAGTCTTGAACTCCACGCCACCCGCCTCGCCTACGACGGTGGTAGTCGAGAAGCGGCAATCGGGATAGAACACGGCAATAAAGCGACGGGCAATGAGGTCGAAAACGCGGCGCTCCATGTCGCTGAGATTGACAGGCGGCTGTCCGGTGGGGATGATGGCATGATGGTCCGTGACCTTCGAATTGTCGAATACCTTTTTAGACTTCGCCAGCGCCTTTCCCTCAAGCGGGGCGGTCAGTGCTGCGTAGCCGTGCAGTCCCTTCAGGATGGAGGGGCACTTGGGATAGATGTCATCACTCAGGAAGGTGGTGTCTACACGGGGATAGGTGGTGATTTTCTTTTCGTAGAGCGACTGGATCGTCTTCAGCGTATCGTCGGCCGAGTAGGCGAACTTTCTGTTGCATTCCACCTGAAGCGAAGTCAGGTCGAACAGTCGGGGCGGCGCTTCCCTGCCCTCTTTCTTCGTGACGGCGGTGACGGTGAACGGCGCATCCTTGATGCGCTCCACGATGGCCTCCCCCTGCGCGCGGTCGGCGATAGGCTCGATGCCCCGGTTCTCCTCCTCTTTCCTGAGTTTCTTGTCGGCGGCTGCGGCTTCCTTCTGTTTCTCGGCCTCCAATGCCAGTTCTTCGTCGCTCTTGCGGACGAGCGCAGAGAACAGGGTATCGCGATAAACGGTGTTCAACACCCAATACTGACGGGGCACGAAGTTCTGAATTTCCAGCTGGCGATTTACGATAAGGGCCAATGTAGGCGTCTGTACCCGTCCGATGGACAGCACCTGACGGTTCTGCCCGTACTTCATCGTATAAAGGCGCGTGGCGTTCATGCCCAGCAGCCAGTCGCCGATGGCCCGGCTCAGCCCGGCTTCGTACAGGGGCTGGAAGTCGGCGGCGTCTTTCAGGTTGGAGAAGCCTTCGCGGATAGCCTCCTCGGTCAGCGAGGAAATCCACAGACGCTTCACGGGGCACTTGGCTCCGGCTTTCTGCATCACCCAGCGTTGAATCAGCTCTCCCTCCTGACCGGCATCGCCGCAGTTGATAATCATGTCGGCTTTCTGCATCAGCCCCTCGATGACGTGGAACTGGCGCTCGTAAGTGGAATTGCCGATGAGCTTGATGCCGAAGCGGGGCGGTATCATAGGCAGGCTGCCCAGGCTCCATGCCTTCCAGCTCGGCGTATATTCATGCGGTTCCTTCAGCGTACAGAGATGGCCGAACGTCCAGGTCACCTGGTACCCGTTTCCTTCGATATATCCGTCTTTCTTCTCCTTCGCTCCCAGCACATCGGCTATGTCGCGTGCCACAGAGGGCTTTTCGGCTATACAAACAATCATTCTTTCTTTATTTCTGAAAATGCAAAGATACGGATTTATGCCGAATGACAAACGACGAAAAGTCATTTGAAATCGAGCAGGTCGGGAAACGAAAGTTTTCCGACCTGCTTTCGTTTTCCTTCCACTCACACCGCCGTACCCGCCCGTCCGGCAGACCAGGAGGCCGGCCTAAGCTTGGCCAGAGGTCTAACCTAAGCTTGGCCGGTAGGCTGGCCCAATACTTGGCCGGTAGGCTGGCCCAATGCTTGGCCAGTAGGCTGGCCCAATACTTGGCCGGTAGGCTGGCCCAATACTTGGCCAGTGGGCTGGCCCAATACTTGGCCGGTAGGCTGGCCCAATACTTGGCCGGTAGGCTGGCCCAATACTTGGCCGGTAGGCTGGCCCAATGCTTGGCCGGTAGGCTGGCCCAATGCTTGGCCGGTAGGCTGGCCCAAGACCGGATGCGACGAGGGCTACAGCGGACTTCGTCAACTTGCGTCCGGCTTGTCATCCGCCGGCATACAAAAACAGGGGATGTGCCTTCAATGCGCGAGGCACATCCCCCTCATAGAGAATTTAGATAGAACCGTGGGAAAGCAGACTATTCGTCGTATTCAGGCACTTCGTCCACTTCGGGGTCGTAGACTGTCACGACGATCTTGTTGATGGAAAATTCGGCCAGGTTCCAGTATTTGTTGCCGTTCCCTCTCGTGACGAAACGCATATACCGTATCGGTTCAGTCAAAGCGTCTTCTTCTATGGCCGGGAAGATGATGCTGTTTTGCTGTCCGGCGCCGAGATTGGTACAGGTGTAGCTCAGGAAAGGCGTAGCCGTATCCATGTCGACACTCGTGTCGCCCAGGCTGGAAAGGCGGAAGCATCTCACGCCGTTGGGATTGTTCACGGCATTGTTGTGGCGATTGAGGGTAACAATCTCAAAGCGTTCCAGCGGCTCGCCGAAGTCTACGTCAATCCAGTGGTTGGCAGGACTGTTTCCGCTCCAATTGGAATGAAAGAAGGTGCTTGCATTACCGTCGCAAATATTGCTCAGGGGCCCTTCGCTGGGTTCTTGCGCATTGGTCGTGAAGTTGTCCGAAGTCAGACTGACGGGGATGCGCGAGGTAGTCAACGTTTTTTCCGCCGGGCCCGATGTCGCTTTCAAGGTGATGGGCGTGCCGGGGGTTCCTGTCTCGCTGAACGGGGTGAGGGTGAAAGTGTATTCGCCATAGCGGGCACGGGTGTTCTCTATGACGAGACTGTCCGTATAGCTGCTGATGGTGAGCATGCGGTCTTTCTTTTCACGCGGGTCGCGATAGGTCAGTTGCAGGTAGTAGTAATCTGGGTTGTCGGGCAGGTCCCATTTCAAGGTAATGGTACCCGGTCCCGGTTCCGAACGGAAGTTCAGGGTCTGCAGGTCGGTAGGAGGTACGATGCCCTCTTCGCTGTCGCTGCACGCGGCCAGCGTCATCAGGCAAGCCGCAGTGCCGAGCAGGTATTTCAATAAATGTTTCATATTTGTTTCTTGATTCGTTAAACGTTTTCGGTTAATATCCGGGGTTCTGGATCGCGTTGTGGTTGTTGTAGGTATCCTGACTGGGGATGGGCAACAGGTAGTGGAAGTGCTCGAACGAACGGCGGATGCCGGGGATGTTTATCTCGGCGGAGAACTCCGCATCCGTATTGCCAAACACATTGAAACCGGTATAGTTGCGGTGTATGCCGTCACCCTTCCCCTCTAAGTTGAAGTAGGCTTCGGCCAGCAGCCAGCGGCGCATGTCCCAGAAGTTCTGGCATTCCAGATACATTTCTATCTGGCGCTCCTGACGCACGATGTCCACCATCTGATTCGCATTGGGGGTGATGCCCACCCTGCCCCACGATTCGTCCACCGTAGGAATGCCGGCTCTCGTGCGAATAGGGTCGATGTATGCCTTGGCTGTGGCGGCGTCGCCGCTCTCGGCACAGCATTCGGCATAGCCTAAGTAGAGTTCGCTCAGACGGATGACCGGCCAGGTATATTGGGTGTAGCTGGCATCGTTGCCGCGTGCCGTGTTGTCGGGGTGGACACCCTTCTTGTTGAGCGTGCCGGTGAGCGAATGGTTGCGTTCCGCACGTCCGTATCCGAAAGGTGAGGAATAACGGAAATCGGTGATGACCTGTCCGCCGTTGCCGTTGCGCTGATAGTACGCAGCCTGGTATCCCGGATTGTTGGCATCGTTGGTGATTTCATAGAAACCGTTGTGGAACGAAATCCAGGCATAGTAGCGCGGCTCGCGGTGCAGGTTCATCTGTGAAGTCTGTCTGCCTGCCATAGCGATGACGGCGGTTGTGCTGTCGGCAAAGGTGGCAACCGTATTGACGCTGTTCAGAGGAATGGATTCGAACTCGTTCAGGTCTTTGGTGGTGGGATCCACATTCCAGGGCAGGCCGTTGTTCGTGTAGAAGCGGCGCAGCATGTTCATGGTAGGGCCTACACCGTTGTAGTTCTGGTTGCTGCCGGGAGCCGATTTCTTCTGCAGGCCGTAAATGCCTTCGTTGAACACCTTGCTCCAGATGACCTCTTTGTTGTAGGCCGGAGGAGTAAGCAGATTGGTGCGCAACAGGCGCAAACGGTCGTTTTCAGGACAGGGGTTGCTCACGCGGCCGGCGTCCTCGGTGTAGAGAGTGTAGCCGGCTGCCCGGGCAGCATCAATGGCAGCCTTGTAGGCGTCGCGGGCGGTTGCCCAGCGGGTGGCGTCGTAGTCGGGACTCATCAGCGCAGTGCCGTCGTTGTTAATCAGTTGTCCCGCCAGCTCGCTGTTGCCGTTGAGCAGCGGTGAAGCATAGTACATCAGGATGTATGCCTTGAGCGAAAGGGCGGCGATGCGGGTGCCTCGGCCGGTGTTCTGCGGGCTTTGCGTGTCGGGCAGGATTTCGGCGGCCTCGTCGAAGGTATCGGTGATGAACTGGATACACTCGGCCAGTGGGCTGCGTGCGGCATAGTCGCTGGGGGCGGTGTTAATGGGCACTTCTTCGCGCACGATGATGCACGGACCGTAGCAGCGCACCAGCAGCATGTGGTAGTAGGCGATGAGGAACTTCAGTTCGCCGACGTACTGCGTCTTGGTGTTTTCGGGCAGGCCGGGCACCTTGTCGAGGTTGTTCATCAGTTTGTAACACTGGCGGATGCCGTTGAACAGGGTGTTCCAGTAGGAAATCACCGTGTTGCTGGCCGTGAACACGCCTTGCGGGAAGCTGGCAAAAGATTCGTTCTCGAAAGCGGTCGTCACTTCGTCGCCCGTCATAAAGTCCAGCGAGCCGGTGGCATTGTTGGGGTTGGGCATGAAGCTGTAGCAGCTGTACAGGAAACGTTCGGCGGCCTGCACGTCCTTGTAGGCATCTTCTTCCTTGTCGCGTTCATCGGGCACGATATCCAGATAGTTGCAGGCAGAGAATCCGGCGGCCGTCAGGAACAGGAGTAAATATAAAGTTATCTTTTTCATGTGTTCTAATTTAAAAGAGAAGTTAGAAATTCATTTGCACACCCACGTTGACGGTACGCTGGATGGGGTAGCTGTTCATTCCGGCGCCGCCCTGTTCGGGATCCCATTCCTTGAAGGGGGAGAAGGTGAGCAGGTTGGCTCCGCTCACATAGGCACGGAGGAACTTCCACGAGTAGCCCACTTCGGCGTTCTTCAGCTTCAGGTAGGCGGCGTTGCGCAGCCAATAGCTGGAGGCCACGGTGTTGTTGTCGTTGGGCAGCTGCGTGAGGCGCGGGTAGCGGGCATAGATGTTCTGGTTGTCCACGCTCCAGTAGTCGTCGGCGATGAACTGCATGACGTTGCGGTTGGTGTAGTTGCCGAAGGGGTGGAAGCCGCTGATCATCATGGACACGTTGGCCGCTCCCTGGAAGAAGAAGGAGAAGTCCCAATTCTTGTACTTGAAGCTCGGGCCGAAACCGTAGATGATTTCCGGCACGGTGGGGTGTCCCATGAAGACACGGTCGTTCGAGTTGATGCGGTTGTCGGTGTTGCCGTCGATGTCGGGGATGTCCAGATACTTGATGTCGCCCGCCTCCGTCACGCCGCCGATTACCTGCTGGGGCGAATTTTCGACTTCGTTCTCATCCATGAAAAGGTGGCCTGCATAGACGTAGCCGCTGATGGCGCTCACGCTTTGGCCGATTCGGCTCAGGTTGGGATAACGGGGGTCGAAACCCTGGGCGTATTCCAAGATCTTGTTGCGGGTGAACGAGAAGGTGCCCTTGAACTGCATGGAGAAGTCGCGGGTAATCTGCTTGCCGTAGTCGGCCGATATTTCGAGGCCCCAGTTGCGTACACGGCCGTAGTTGCCCCAAACCTCCGCGTTGGCCACACCCATGTAGTTGGGGATGGTGTTGTTCTGCTGGAAGATGTCCTCGCGCTCTTCGTGGAAGTAGTCGAGCGAAAGGTTCAGGGCGTTGAACAGGCCGATATCCAGACCGACGTCCAACTTGTGGCCCACTTCCCACGAGATGTCGTCGTTGCGGAAACGTTGGAAAGCCGGACCGTTGCCGGGATTGTAGCTGACACTTCCGTCTCCAGAGTAGAAGCCGCCCTGGCCGTCGAGGTCCACCTGTTCGAGGTAGAGGAAGCGGGTGCCGCTGTCGGCGTTACCCACCAGACCGTAGCTTCCGCGTATCTTCAGGTTGTGGACGGTGCGCTTCAGGTTGGCGAACCAGTCTTCCTCACTGATGTTCCAGCCCAAGGCAACCGAAGGGAAGAAGCCCCAGCGGTGGCCCTCGGCGAAGTTTTCGGAGGCGTTGTAGCCCATGTTGATTTCAGCCAGGTACTTGGCCTTGTAGTCGTAGGCCAGACGGGCGGCTATGCCCTGGCTGCGCTGGGGCAGGGAGCCGACGAGGTTGTTGTTGCCCACGTTGTTGTTGTCATACTGGTCCTGGTTGTAGAGGGCCATGACGGAAACGTGGTGCGTGTCGTTGAAGGTGCGGTCGTAGTTCAGGTAGGCCTGGAAGTAGATACTGCGGTCGCCCGAACTGCTGCCGTAGCTGCTCAGGGTGGAGTTGGCCTCCTGCTCGTTGCCGACGACATTGATGAGATAGCCTTCCTCGCCTTGCTCCATCATGTAGTAGCGGTTGTAGCTGCGCTCCCGGCGGTTCCACGTAGAGCTCCAGTTCTTGAAGGAGATGAGGGCATTCAGGCTGAGGCCTTCGGTGATGAAGTCCAGTTTCTGGTTGTACTTCACGTTGGCACGCACGGTGCTCTCGAAGGTGTCGCGGTATCCTTTGCTCAGCTCGGCCAAGGGGTTGTTTCCGCCGGCCACATTGCCGCCGTTGAAGCCGCCCCACTTCACGTATTCGCTATGGACGCCGTACCGGCCGACGTTGGAGTCTATCGGGTAGAAGGGTGCGAAGTCTACGGGGTTGTTGGCCATGACGGAACTGAAGAGGTAGTTGATGTTACCTGAGGTGGCGGGTCCGTGCTCGTCGCGCAGCTCGACACCGAGGTTCATCGAGACGGTGGCCGTCTTGGTCAGGTGGGCGTTGATGTTGGTCTGCATGGTGTAGCGCATGATGTTGATGTTGTTCTTGTAAGAGAAGAACTCACTGCTGCGCCCGCGAATCATACCCGTCTCGTGGTTGACGTTGGCGTTGATGAAATAGTCGACACGCTCGCTGCCGCCGCGCACGTTGAAGTTGACGCGCTGGTTGAAGCTGATGTCCTTGAAGATTTCGTCATACCAGTCCACATTCGGGTAGAGGTAGGGGTCGAGGCCGAGGCGCGTGCCCTCTATCTTGTCCCGCGAGTAGAGGCTGCCTCCGGCGCCGTAGTTGGTGGCGGCTTCGTTGTACATCTCCATATAGGTGGCGCCGTCGGTGTACTTGGGCAGGCGGTTCGGCATGGCGAAGTAGCCCTCGATGCGGGTGGTGATGGCGGCCCTTTCGAGGCTTTCGCCGCCTTTGGTCTTGACAATCATGACGCCGTTGGCGCCGCGCGTACCATACATGGCCGTAGCCGTAGCGTCCTTCAGGATGGAGAAGCTCTCGATGACTTCGGGGTCGAGAGCGTTCAGGTCACCCTGTGAGGCCTCCACGCCGTCGATGATGATGAGCGGGCTGGTGGCGGTGAAAGTGGAAATGCCTCGGATGTAGAAAGTGGAGCCGTCGTTGCCCGGCTCGCCGCTGCTTTGGTAGGCCGTCACGCCCGTCAGACGTCCGGCAAAAGAGTTGGACAGGTTGGCCGTAGGAATGCGCAGCTCTTCGCTTTTAATCTGCGTGACGGCACCCACGAGACTTTCCTTCTTCTGGCCCACGCCGAAGGCGGTGACTACGACTTCGCCCAAAGCCTGGGCATCTTCGGACATTTCGATGGTCAGCAGGCTGACGTTGCCCAGCTTCACCTCCTTGGTCTTGTAGCCGATGTAGGTGATTTCGAGCACGTCGCCGGGAGAGGCCGTAAAGCGGAAGCGGCCCTCAATGTCGGTTATCGTACCTTTGTCGGGGTTGCTCTTCAGACGGATAGAGGCGCCGATGATGACGTCGCTCGTGTTCGCGTCGATGACTACACCCTGGTACTCACGCTGTTGGTCGACTCTCATTTCGACCATTGCGGCCGGGTCGGCCGCAGCAGACGCGGCCAGCAGCGTGCTGCCCGGCACCGCCATCAGGAAGGCGCCCGACAGGAGCAGCGTCCGCCGCGTCAGTCTTGGATAATTGGATGAATACTTCATAAAAATTAATTAAGAGTGATTTTTTGGTTAATAAATAATCTCTGATACCTATATGATAAAGATGTACTGCATGTATGGGGCATCCGGCCCCTCCGGCAGACTAACGTTTTAGCCTAAGCCTGGCTAAAGTTTTAGCCTAAGCCTGGCTAAGGTTTTAGCCTAAGCCTAGCTAAGGTTTTAGCCTAATACTTGGCTAAAGTTTTAGCTGAATACTTGGCTAAAGTTTTAGCCGAATACTTGGCTAAAGTTTTAGCTGAATGCTTGGCTAAAGTTTTAGCTGAGTGCTTGGCTAAACCTTTAGTCTGAAGCCGGATGCGGCAAGGGTTACAGCGGACTTCCGCCTTCGCTGTCGTCATCGCCGTCGTCACCGCCGGCCGAAGGAGGAACGGTGCCGATGTAGAGGTTCTGCGAAGTGGAGCGGGGCGTCTTCAGAAACTCTGCGGCGCTGCCTTTGAATTGCGTGGTGACGGTCAGCAGATATTCGCCGTCGGACAGTCCGGCGGGGATGGTGAAGATGAGCCGCGAAGCCTCGTTCAGGAGCACCTTGGAGCTTTCGATGGCGGTCTCCGTGCCGTCTGCGGCCTTCAGCTTGATGCCCACCGAAGGGTCCGTGCCCGCCAGCTTGATGTTGCGTCCGTAGAGCGTGTAGCCGCCTCCGGCCGTCGCGCTGAAGTCTGTGGCGCGGGTTTCGGCATCCAGACCGCTGCCGATGTAGAAGTTCGCGGGCCGCTGCCCCAAGATTTGGACGGTGGTGTCGGCGATGGCTTCGCGCAGGACTTTCCCCTGCGTGAAGGAGACATAGATGCTGTCCGTTGCAGCGTCCCAGGCGCCGTTCTTCGCCACGCCCCGGAACTGGGCCACGCCGCGAAACAGTCCCGTGTTGACGCTTTCGCCGTTCATCAGCGCCTCGGCCACCACTTCCTCCATGAGGTCGAAGGCCAGCGCCATCGTCTCGCGGCGGACGCCGGGGTTCTTGCCCGCCATACGGTCCAGGATGACGGTCTTGTCGATGCTGCGGGCCGTCTCCAACTGGAAAATCTTGTCTGTCAGATTGTCGGCTGTCACGTAATTGTCGACCAGCCAGGCTTTCAGAATGTTTTTTGCCATACGATTTTCTATTTTAAGTGTAACATAAGGTTTATTCCTTCCACCGGGCGGCAAATGTCTTTTCCTCTCGTGGAATTGGCGGCAAATATAATTATATAAATTAAAACAACAACTTTTAAATGGAAATAATTTGCTTGCAATTTTGTTAAAAGATGTTGCCTGTAAAAAAAAGAGAGGGCGCGTCGGAGTGACGCGCCCTCTCGCATTGAGAAACAAAAAACAATTACAAGCCGGATTATTCTTCATCCAGCAGAATTTCCAGTATCTGACAGGCTGCCTTGGCTACCGAAGTGCCCGGCCCGAAGATGGCAGCCACACCGGCCTTGTACAGGAAATCATAGTCTTGTGCGGGGATGACACCACCGGCACTCACTACAATATCTTCGCGGCCCAGCTTCTTCAATTCGGCAATGATTTGCGGAATCAAAGTCTTGTGGCCGGCAGCCAGTGAAGACACGCCCACTACATGCACGTCGTTCTCGACAGCCTCACGGGCAGCCTCGGCCGGAGTTTGGAACAACGGCCCCATATCTACATCGAAACCGCAATCGGCATAACCGGTTGCAACAACTTTCGCACCACGGTCGTGCCCGTCCTGACCCATCTTGGCAATCATGATACGGGGCTGACGGCCTTCCTTTTTGGCAAACTTCTCGCACAGTTCACATGCCCTGGCGAAGTCTGCATCGTTCTTACTTTCTGATGAATACACGCCTGAAATAGTTCTGATTACAGCTTTATAACGTCCTACAATCTTCTCGCAAGCATACGAGATTTCTCCCAAAGTCGCGCGAACGCGAGCAGCCTCGACGGCCAACTCCAGCAGGTTGCCCTTGCCCGTCTTCACACATTCGGTGATGGCATCCAACGCCTTGTCCACTTCTGCCTGGTTACGTCCTTCCTTCAGACGCTTCAGGTTCTCCAGCTGTTCCTGACGGACAGCCGTATTATCAATTTCGAGAATATCAATCGGAGCTTCCTTCTCAAGGCGATACTTGTTCACACCGACAATGGTCTGCGCACCGCTATCAATACGGGCCTGCGTGCGTGCGGCGGCCTCTTCGATACGCATCTTAGGAATACCGGTTTCGATAGCTTTGGCCATACCGCCCAGCTTTTCAATTTCCTGGATGTGCTCCCACGCTCTGTGTGCTATTTCGTTGGTCAGCGACTCCACATAGTAGGAACCGCCCCATGGGTCAACGTTCTTACAGATATTGGTTTCTTCCTGAATATAGATTTGCGTATTACGGGCGATGCGGGCAGAGAAGTCGGTCGGCAAGGCGATGGCTTCGTCGAGAGCGTTGGTGTGCAGAGACTGCGTATGGCCCAATGCGGCTGCCATAGCCTCGATACAGGTACGGCCCACGTTGTTGAACGGATCCTGCTCGGTCAATGACCAGCCGGAAGTCTGAGAGTGAGTACGCAACGCCAGCGACTTCGGGTTCTTCGGGTTGAACTGTTTCACAATCTTGGCCCACAACATACGTGCGGCACGCATCTTGGCAATTTCCATGAAGTGGTTGGTACCGATAGCCCAGAAGAAAGACAGACGAGGCGCAAAGGCATCAATGTCAAGTCCGGCGCCCACACCGGCACGGAGGTATTCCAGACCGTCGGCCAGGGTGTAAGCCAACTCGATATCTGCCGTCGCACCGGCTTCCTGCATGTGGTAACCGGAGATGGAGATAGAGTTGAACTTAGGCATCTTCTGTGACGTATATTCAAAGATATCGGAAATGATCTTCATGGAGAATGCGGGCGGATAGATATAGGTGTTGCGCACCATAAACTCTTTCAGAATATCGTTCTGGATGGTACCGGCCATTTCTTCGAGCTTAGCTCCCTGCTCCAGACCCGCATTGATATAGAACGCCATAACGGGCAACACGGCACCGTTCATCGTCATGGATACGGACATCTTGTTCAAAGGAATACCGTCGAACAACACCTTCATGTTCTCCAGCGAGCAGATGGATACACCGGCCTTACCTACGTCACCCACTACACGCTCATTATCGGGGTCGTAACCACGGTGCGTAGCCAAGTCGAACGCTACAGACAGACCTTTCTGACCGGAAGCCAGATTGCGGCGGTAGAATGCATTCGATTCTTCGGCCGTAGAAAAGCCCGCATACTGACGGATAGTCCAGGGACGCAGGGTGTACATCACGGAATACGGGCCACGCAGATAAGGAGAAATGCCGGCTGCAAAGTCCAGATGTTCCATTCCTTCGAGGTCTTCTTTCGTATAAACAGGCTTCACATTGATGTGTTCCGGCGTCTTCCAATCAGCCTCAATGCCGTTAGCCTTCTGCCATTCAGCACCGTTGACGGGCTTGAAGTTGGCATATATATCCAGGTTCTTAAAATCTTTTCTCATCTTACTTCAAAAGTTTAGCGTTGTATTCTTTCAGGGTTTCCAGCACGTTGACACGGACATGGATGAAATTCTCAATACCGGCAGCCTTCAGTTCGTCCATACAGGCAGGAGCCCCGGCAACGATGAACATGGCACGGCCATTCAAAGCCTTGAATGCGGGAACTGCATATTCGGCATATTCGTCATCACTCGAACAGAGCACTACGATATCGGCTTTCGCAGCTACGGCAGCTTCAACACCTTCTTCTATGGTAGAGAAGCCCAAGTTGTCCACCACTTCATATCCGGCACAAGCCAGGAAGTTGCAGGAGAACTGTGCACGTGCCTGACGCATGGCCAGATTACCGATAGTCAGCATAAAGGCTTTCGGGCGCTTCCCGGAAGTCTCAGTTTGCAGACGCAAAGCTTCGAATTCGCTGGCAGCACGATCGAAGTTCAAAGAAGGAACATCCTTCTCGCATGTATCATGGTGACCGCCACCGCAACAGCAGACAGCTTCCAACGGACGTTTGTCGCCGGCCAGTTCGGTGAAGTTAGGATATTGGTTGGTACCCAACAGAATTTCTTTACGCTTGGCCACAGCCTCGTGACGTGCCTTGTTACTGGCATTCACTGCTTCCTGCACCTTGCCAGCCTTCACTGCCGTATAGAAACCACCTTCATCTTCAACAGCCAAAAATAATTCCCAGGCCTGCTTGGCAATGGATACCGTCAGATTCTCAATGTAATAGGAGCCTGCAGCAGGATCGATCACCTTATCGAAATGAGATTCTTCCTTCAGCAGCAGCTGCTGGTTGCGTGCCAGACGTTCGGAGAAATCATTCGGAGTTTCGTAAGCCTTGTCAAATGGGATCACCGTCATGGAATCAACACCCGCAATGGCACCACTCATAGCTTCGGTCTGTGTACGGAGCAGGTTCACATACGAGTCAAAAACAGTCAGGTTGAAAGAAGAAGTTTCAGCATGTATATTCATTTTGGCAGCACACTTGCAATCACCTTCCGCCAAATACGAATTCACAATATCGGACCATAACATACGGCCGGCACGGAACTTGGCAATTTCCAGAAAGTAATTGGAACTGATACCGAAATTGAACTTGATTTTCTTGGCAACCGTTGCTGCCGGAATGCCAGCTTCGGTCAGCTGATTCATATATTCGTTACCCCAAGCCAACGCATATCCCAACTCTTGATAGATATAGGCACCTGCATTATTCAGAGTAAGTGCATTCACATTGATGACACGATATTCGGGCAAAGCAGCCGTAGTGGCAATCAGCGCCTTTGCCGTATCTAACAGGCTACCTTTCTCTTTTCCCTTGGCCAGCATCTTGTCCAGATAGTCAAAGTTGATGGAGCCGTGCAGTTTGTTCAGGTCATATCCTTTCTTCTGGAAATATTCCACCAACAGATTGGCCAATTCTACAACATGTCCCTGACAAGTGGAAAAATTCAATTCGACACATTCCGCACAAATGCCTTCGAGCAATGTTTCCAGATAAACGGCACTCAGTTCCTTGGCCTTTACATGGAACGACAAAGAATCAATTCCTTTGTTCAGAATATCCAAAGCTTTGGCATTGGCTTCCTTCACATCGTCCACTCTGATTTCCTGACGTACCAACCATTCATTATTGTCTTTCTTATTACCTCTCAAATAAGGAAATTCACCGGGAAGTGCATCAGTTGTCTTCAGTCCTTCAAGGTCTTCCTTGCGGTAGAAAGGTTTCACTTTGAATCCTTCGTTTGTCTTCCAAACGAGTTTCTTCTCAAAATCAGCCCCTTTCAGGTCTGCTGTTACTTTCTCCATCCACTGCTCAGTGGTAACGGGAGAAAAGTCCGAGAAGAGTTTTTCTTTACTGTCTGCCATAGTTTATAAATTTTTAAATAGATAAATACTATTTCTTCATTTTGTCGTCCAATAGACCTGCAAATATACTCAAATCAAATTAAAGACAATTCTTTTTAGTGAAATTTCATACGCATCACTAAACAAGTGCCAAGTTGACATTGCAAAATCTAAAAACTAAGAAAAAGCTTTGGCTACAATCGCTGAATTAGCTAACTTTGCAAAATTGTTTTTCAAGTAAATAAAGATGTGTTAAAAATATTATGAACTGGTTAGAAAGTTTGTTATGGGACTCGGCCTCCGTAGCACATATTGTGTGTCTTTATGCCTTCGTCATTTCATTAGGTGTATTGCTGGGTAAAATCAAGTTCTTTGGAGTGTCGTTAGGAGTAACATTCGTACTCTTCGCGGGTATTCTGATGGGACATTTGGGATTTACAGGAGAAATTCACATTCTGCATTTCCTGCGTGAATTTGGCCTTATACTGTTTGTATTCTGTATTGGTTTACAGGTAGGGCCTTCATTCTTTTCGTCTTTCAAAAAAGGCGGTATGACCTTAAATCTACTTGCTGTCGGTATCGTTCTGCTGAATATTGCTGTTACTTTGTCTATCTATTTTTTAACCAACGGTCGTGTAGAGTTACCAATGATGATTGGTATTCTATATGGTGCCGTAACTAATACACCCGGTCTCGGTGCTGCTCAGGAAGCCCTAAACCAGCTGAACTATACCGGAGAACCTATCGCTTTAGGTTATGCCTGTGCTTATCCGCTCGGCGTGGTGGGTATTATCGGTTCCATTATTGCCACCCGTTACATCTTCCGCATTTCTCTTACAAAAGAAGATGAGCAAATCAAGGTACAGGACAGCGACACGAAACATAAACCACACAACATGCATCTGGAAGTGCGTAATGAATCCATCAATGGAAAGACGTTGTTACAGGTAAAGGATTTCTTGAGTCGCCCGTTCGTCTGCTCCCGTATCCGCCACGAAGGTCATGTCAGCATTCCAAACCATGAAACAGTATTTTATACCGGAGACCAACTGTTCATTGTCTGCTCTGAAGAAGATGCCGAAGCTATCACAGCTTTCATTGGTAAAGAGATTCAAGTAGACTGGGAAAAACAAGACATGCCGATGGTTTCCAGACGAATTTTGGTCACCAAGTCGGAAATAAACGGAAAGAAATTAGGAAGCATGCACTTCCGCAGCATGTATGGTGTCAATGTGACCCGTGTGAACCGTTCAGGTATGGATCTGTTCGCTGACCCGAACTTAGTTCTTCAAGTCGGCGACCGCGTTATGGTCGTAGGCCAGCAGGATGCTATAGAACGGGTAGCAGGTGTATTGGGCAACCAGTTGAAACGTCTGGACACTCCGAACATTGTCACAATCTTTGTTGGTATCTTCATGGGTATCGTATTGGGCAGTCTGCCTATCGCTTTTCCGGGCATGCCTACTCCCGTAAAATTAGGCTTAGCCGGAGGGCCGCTAGTAGTAGCTATCCTTATCGGACGTTTTGGGCACAAGTTGAAACTGGTAACCTATACCACAATGAGTGCCAATCTGATGTTACGCGAAATAGGTATTGTTCTCTTTTTGGCAAGTGTAGGTATAGAAGCCGGTGAGCATTTTGTACAGACGGTTGTACATGGGGATGGCCTACTATATGTAGGTTATGGTTTCCTCATTACTGTCATTCCATTACTCATTATCGGTGCCGTAGCACGCCTTTATTATAAAGTCAATTACTTCACGCTAATGGGTCTTATTGCTGGTAGTAATACAGATCCCCCTGCATTGGCTTATGCCAATCAGGTATCAGGCAACGATGCTCCTTCGGTAGGCTACTCTACAGTATATCCCTTGTCCATGTTCCTGCGTATCATTGCCGGCCAAATGATTCTGTTGGCTCTGCTATAGCAGCCGCCTCCAAACGACATAGAAAAAAACATCAGGCGCAAATTGCACAACTCAAAGGCTGTTCGATTTGCGCCTGATTTATTTCAGAGCGTATAACAAATATTCATCAATGAACAGTAATATCCAGCTCCAGTTTCTTGCAAACAAACTCTTTTATGTAATCCACTGTACCGGCAATTCCTAAAACAGAAGAATCAATACATAAATGATAGGTAGCAGCAGCCCCCCACGTTTTGTAACTGTAATAATTGTAATATTCCGAACGTTTCTTGTCTGCTTTCTCCATCATTTCCTCAGCCTCTCCCTTAGATATGCCGTGAATACGACATAACCGTTCCATCCTGTCTTCCGACGTTGAAGATATAAATATATTGACACAACGAGGATGATCGCGCAAAATATAGTCAGCGCAACGCCCTACAAAAAGACATGACTTCTCATGAGCCAGCCGACGAATGACGTCGCTTTGTATCTTGAACAGCGAATCATTGCTTAAACAATTATTGGTCGGAATGGTACCATCACTTATAAACGGGAAACGCATTCCAAACAATCCGCCCATAATACCTTGAGAAGGACGTTCATCAGCTTTCTCAAAAAAGTCACGACACAACCCACTCTCTTCCGAGGCCAACTGAATCAGTTCCTTATCATAAAAGGATATATTCAACCGATGGGCCAGACACTCACCTATCTCGCGTCCGCCGCTTCCCAACTGACGACCAATATTCACTACAAAATGTTCCATAAACCTTTATTCTTAACATGTTTGTTGCAAGCAAATATAAATAATCTCACGCATACGAACGACCACATCGTAAAAAATGTTTCACATGAATGCAGACTGGCGAGGCGACGCTTTATGAAATTTACGGAACTGCATCAACAACATGACAGCCGCAATAAGACTCGCCAACAAATCGGAAACAGACATACTGATCCAAACTCCCAACGCGCCAAAGAAATGAGGCAAAATCAGCAAACAGGGAAGCAGAATCAATAGCTGACGAGACAACGATAGAAAAATAGCCTTCCCTGCCATCCCTATACTTTGAAAGAAATTAGCCGTAACCATCTGAAATCCTATAATAGGAAAAAACATGACGATGATACGCAATCCATGAACCGAAAGGTCTATCAGTTCTGCATCTGAAGTAAAAATGCTCACGACCAATCGGGGTACGGCCATACCTACGACAAAACCGAAAGTCGTCACGGCCGTAGCATATACAATAGTCAACTTCAACACCTTAGTAACACGCTGGTAGAGCTGTGCTCCATAATTATAGCCAACTATGGGTTGCATACCTTGGTTCAACCCCATCACAATCATTACGACAATAAATACCAAACGATTGACAATACCAAATGCACCGATAGCCAAATCACCGCCATGACGTTTCAGCCCCTGGTTAATCAAAATGACAATAAAACAGGCAGCTACATTCATCAGGAACGGCGACATGCCGATAACCAACGAATCGACCACAATCTTGCGCTTCAAACGGAAAATATCACGATGGAAATGAAGCAGTTCATTACGGTTGCTGAATAGTTTGAATTGCCAAAGCAACGCTATAATCTGTGCCAATATCGTAGCGATAGCTGCGCCACGAATGCCCCACCCGAAACCATAAATAAACAAAGGGTCGAGAATGGTATTGATAACGACCGTAGCTACCGTAGCATACATCGCTTTTTGTGGATGGCCCGACGAACGCAACACTGAATTCAATCCGAAATACAGATGTGTAACCGCATTGCCGACAAGAATAATCCTCATATAGTCGCGTGCATAAGGCACCGTATCGTCACTTCCACCGAAAAAATAAAGAATGGGGTCTAGAAAAGGCATCACCACCAACGTAAAGGAAACGCCCAACAAGATATTCAGTACCAAAACATTACCCAATACACGCTGGGCCGTATCATAATCCTTTTGCCCCAACTTGACCGATACCAACGTAGAAGCCCCGACACCCACTAGCGAACCGAAAGCCGCCGCAAGGTTCATCAGCGGGAAAGTCAACGCCAAACCCGAAATGGCCAATGGCCCTACACCATGACCAATAAAGATGCTGTCAATCATATTATATAAAGAAGAAGCCGTCATCGCAATGATTGCAGGAACGGCGTACTGCATCAACAATTTCCCAATGTTTTCTGTACCCAACACCGTGGGAGTATTCAGTCCTGCCATATCTTTTTTCACCTAAACATTTTACGGCGGCAAAGGTAGACAAAAACAATGGAAATCCGGCATAATTGCACTATCTTTGCCCCAATTAAACGCCACATTAATTTATTATGGACGGACGAACCATTAACGAACAATATACCAGCATCATTGCCCTGCTGAAAGGCAAGCGCCTGAAAGAAGCACAAACCCAGTTGGCTGCCATGCTGGAAACCTGTTCCGATTGGACGATGCATAACCGATTGGAACAAACACAAACAGCCTATAGGTATATGCTACAATATATGAAAGAAGGCATAGAAGATCCTGAACGAAGCAAACTATATACAAAATTCTTGGCTGAAACATGGACTATTACCGACCAGGTACGGCTGACATTGCTTGATGAAACGGCGTCCGGCTATTACCAGACACTTCACCACAAAAGCCGCCATACGGCTGTCCGTCTGGATGAATACCTGCATATATTGGAAACTTTTCAAGACGACATGGCCGTATGCCAGTTGATAACCGACAACAACCAAAACCTAAACAATTTGCAGAAACGCCATGAAGAGACAAATCAAAAGTTGTTTCAAGCCATTTGGGGTAATAGTGAATGGACGGCCGAAGAGAGTGCATTGTCACAAGCATTTCTTTCTTCCAACTTATTACGTCCCATTGATCTTTGTCTGGTTGTAAGCGCCGTAACCATGAGCCTTCAAACTTGTTTCGACATTCGCAAATGCCTGTGGTTACTCGAAGCCTGCCAACACAAAGAAATAGTCGTGAACCAACGTGCTCTGATCGGTCTACTCCTGACCTTGAACACATACCCCGATCAATGCCTGCTCTATCCCGAATTACAATCGCGCATCAACCTATCCGACGAAAACGGCTGGTTGGGGAAAGAATTGAATCGCATCAGCCTCCAGTTGCTGCAAAGTCAGGAAACAGAAAAGATTGACAAAAAAATGCGCGAAGAAATCATCCCTGAAATGATAAAGAATGTCAGCATGATTAAAGGGATGAAATTAGGGTTGGAAGAAACAGCAGATGAAAACGACCGTAATCCCGATTGGGAAAACACTTTTGAAAAATCGGGGTTGGAAGATAAGATTCGTGAAATGAACGAAATGCAAATGGAAGGTGCAGACATCTATATGAGTACATTCGCACAATTGAAATCAGGATCTTTCTTCGGCCAGTTGTCCAATTGGTTCTATCCGTTCGACCCACTGCACTCCAGCGTGTCGGCTCTATTCAGTCCTTCAGAAACAGGCGAGAATACCGTCTTGAATGTTATCCTACAATCAGGTTTCTTCTGCAACAGCGACAAATACTCACTTTGCTTCACCATGGCTCAACTGCCTCTATCCCAACGCAACCTCATGTTACACCAGCTCACTTCACAAGAATTGAACGAAATGATGGACGACGAGCAAGCCAAAATGATGAAACAGTATGCCGAACGCCCTGAAGTCATCAGCAACCAATATATACACGACCTATACCGTTTCTTCAAACTGAACCAACGTCGGCGTGAATTCAACGACCCATTTAAGGACGATTTCGCTTTCTATGACTTGCCTATCCTCAAAGGAATTCTGAATAAGCCTGAATTGTTGATTACTATAGCCGACTTCCACTTTCGTAAGGAGCACTATCCCGAAGCCCTTGCACTCTACAGACGACTGGAAGCTGACAACAAGACACATGCAGATCTTTTCCAAAAAACCGGTTATTGCCTGCAGAAAGATAAGAAATATGCAGAAGCCATCGAAGCATATCGGAAAGCAGATATTCTGAAGCCCGATCATCTGTGGACTATACGCCACTTGGCTACCTGCTACCGACAAATGCACAACTTCGGCATGGCCTTAGAATACTATCAGAAAGCAGAAAACATACAACCCGAAAACGCCAACATTCTGTTCTTTATTGGAAGTTGCCATGCCGAATTGGAAGAATACAAAGAAGCGCTGCAATATTTCTTCAAGATGGACTTCATAGATAGCCATTCCATAAAGGCCTGGAGAGGGATCGCCTGGTGTTCTTTCATGACCGAAAAATACGAACAAGCCGATAAATATTATCAGAAGCTACTGCAAGATAAACAGGTTCTTGCTACAGATTGGTTTAATGCAGGCCACGTGGCATGGGTACAGCACAAACCGAACGTAGCAGCCGAACGCTACAGAAAAGCAATTGCAATGTGTGGAAGCAAAAGCGACTTTTTGGATTTGTTTGATAAAGACCGCGATATCCTTGTCAGACACGGTATCCACGAAAAAGACATCCCGCTAATGGTCGACATTGCCAGTTAAAAACCGTTAGTATCAAAATACAAAAAGCAGGTTATAAGCAATTCTAGAGGAAGGAATTTAATTTTAACGTAAGTTCGACAAATTCAGAATAAGGCAAGCTGTGTGTCAATAGTTCTCTTAACCTTGATACACGGTTTCTTTGGAAAGCAGCAGTATGCAGCGATTGCACTCAAAATGTTAACAATAAAATTATCAAAGGCTCTGTGCCTTGAATGTTCCACTTGTGCTATATTCTTGAGTTCGTCATCAATGGTTTCGATAATGACCCGTTTCCTGAGAAGCAGTCTCTTCAATGATATTTCACCTGTTTGCTCAAAGGGGCGGTAAGTAGCAATCCTAAGTCCAGCTCTTACGGCCATGCTTCCAATGGATTAAATTCAGTTCCGGTCTTCGTGCTTTGACTCTTACTGCAATCTGTATAGCCACATCATAGGGTGTTAAGTTGTTAAACGCTATTATATTGTTCATAAGGTTGGCATTTAACAAATAACGGATACTGTTTCAAAAAGTGTGTCCGGGGGATAAAAAAGTCTACAGATTTTTTAGCTTTGTAAAGATCAAAACAAACAAAAACTAAAAAAGAGTAGACTTTCTTTTTGCTCAACTCTGACACACTTTTTGAAACAGTATCCTATATATAAAGCAAATCATGATTTATTCTAGAAAGACAACTGGAACCCATTTGGAAACATATTGACTAGTCCTGAATAACCGTTACAGTTATTGGACAAAAATAAATTATTTATTACAGTTCAGCAAGGTTAGTCTT
>NZ_CANRPM010000023.1 GCF_947632445.1 uncultured Bacteroides sp.
TGTGCGCTTAACGTACTTTGTTTCTGTCTTTTCCATAATGTTACTTTTTGTTGTAACGCTATTTCAGGACTAGACATGGGAATAAATATCGGATAACCATAAAAAGGGAGGACGACAAACATCCTCCCTTTTTATCAGCTATCCTGTCTATGAAAGCTCCCAAATCACTTTGAAAATAATCCGTGAGGGGCTCAAAAGAGTCCTGTCACACCAAGTAGCAGATTATCAATAAATTAGTGCGACACCTTAGTACCTTTGGTAAACATTTCCGTGAAAAAATAAAAAATACCTTTCCTTTAAAGGCAGCCTATTTTTTATTTTATTTCAAAAAAGTTTGCACAGTCCTGTCACTGTCGCAGCAACCGACTGTATATCAGCAAATTGGTGTGACAGGACTGTTTTACTCGTGATAAAACCCCGTTTTCTTCCTCTTTTTTTCACAGGCAAATTTTTCCGTCCTGACACCGTGTTTGCTGACCCTCTGACGAAGTGCTTCGTCCCCTCCCCAGAAAGCACTGCATGACACCCTCACGCAGCACTGCGTCGGGACTTCAGGAAGTGCTGCGTGGCAGCGGAAAGAAATAGACATTTCATTGCCCAATTCATCGTCAGTTATCGCAGCCTGTTGTTGCTTTGAAAAGAAACCTGACATTGAAATGAACTTTATCAAGGACGAACAACTTGCTGTCTTTTGATTTTATGTCGAACTCACGTTTCTTTACATAATTGGTTCACCACAGAAGATACAGAGTCCCACAGAGTTTTGTTTTTTCGACTCTATGAGACTCCGTATTACACTGTGGTGAATTTTTATTTTTTCACCTGCACAATTCGAGTCGGCTTCATCTCAATATTTCGCCTATCCACTTGGCGCACCACGGCGGCGGCCAGTTGCAGGAAGGCGCGACCGGTAACGGTATCGGAGTCGAGAGCTACGGGCGTACCCTTATCACCGCTCTCACAGATGCTCTGCACGATGGGGATTTGCCCCAGTAGAGGAACGTTCAATTCCTCGGCCAATAGCTTGCAGCCATCCTTACCGAAGATATAATATTTATTCTCCGGCAACTCGGCAGGAGTGAACCATGCCATGTTCTCTACCAATCCTAAAATAGGCACGTTCACCTTATCGTTGGTGTACATATCCACGCCCTTGCGCGCATCGGCTAAAGCTACCTGCTGCGGTGTGCTAACGATAACAGCGCCTGTAATGGCAAGCGTCTGGAGTAGCGTCAGGTGGATGTCACTGGTACCCGGAGGGGTATCGAGGATAAAGTAGTCCAGATCGCCCCAGTCAGCATCGCCCACGAGCTGCTTCAGGGCGTTGCTGGCCATACCGCCACGCCACAAAGTAGCCTGTTCGGGATTGACGAAGAAGCCTATGGAGAGTAGCTTCAGGCCGTACTTCTCGATGGGAATAATGAGGTCGCGCCCGTTGATGTGCTCGGCATAAGGACGGGCATCCTCCACTTGGAACATCTTGGGGACGGAAGGGCCAAAGATATCGGCGTCAAGCAGACCGACCTTATATCCCAACTTTACAAGAGCTACAGCCAAATTGGCGGCCACAGTACTCTTACCCACTCCACCCTTGCCGCTCGATACAGCGATGACGTTCTTCACTCGTGGCAACATCTTGCCCGGTTCAGGACGGGCGGCTTGGCGGCTTTCAGTGCTGATGGCTACCTCCACGTCAGGCGACACGTAGGTGTGAATGGCTGTTTCGGCCGATTTCAACATGGACTTCATGAAGGGATCAGTAGGCTTTTCGAAAATGAGCGAGAAGCTGACTTTCATGCCGTCTATGCGCAGGTTATCAGCCACCATTCCGGCTTCGATAAGGTTTTTGCCGTTGCCCGGATAGCGCACGGTGGCCAGTGCATCGAGAATGAGTTTCGGATAAAGAGTCATAATATATCTATTATTTCATTTACTTGTTTGAAGTCCGCTCCGCTTACTACGGTTGTAGCTTCGGTAATCGTCCAGCTCGATTTCCACGTCGGGCTCTGTAAGCGTACCCTCATGGGGCAAGCGAAAGCGGATGTATTTGATGTTGAGACCGCGATCCAGCCATTGTTGCTCATAATAGGTACGGATGCCGAATATCTCATCGGCCAGGTCAGAATGATAAAGGTCTTCGGTCATCACTTCGACAGGCAGATGGTTGTGCTCTATCATGTACTTGGTATAGGTGAACAAGAAGTTGCTGTCCGTCTTGAGATGTACCAGTCCTCCGTCCACAAGGAAGCGGCGGTAGCGTTCCATAAAGTAGGTGGACGTCAGACGTTTCGTTGCCTTCTTCATCTGTGGGTCGGAAAAGGTAAGCCATATTTCGCTTACTTCATCTGGAGCAAAAAAACGGTCGATGATTTCGATTTGGGTGCGCAGGAAGGCAACGTTCTCCATACCCGCTCGAAGTGACTCGGTAGCCCCCGTCCACATGCGCGCGCCCTTGATGTCCACCCCGATAAAGTTCTTTCCGGGGAAGAGGCGGCCCAAGCCAACGGTATATTCTCCGCGACCGCAACCCAGTTCGAGCACAATGGGGTGGTCGTTCTTGAAGAACGTCTCGCCCCAGTGTCCTTTCATCGGAAAGGGCACATCGTCCACGACCGAATAGGGGTATTCAAACACGTGCGGGTAGTCCCGCATATCTGCAAACTTAGCTAATTTCCCTTTTCCCATAATTAAAAAGTCTCTACCCAACACGTGAGAATGTGAAAGCCATCCAGCACCAGTTCGTCATCAAAGCGATTGAAGTACGTATCCTCCCTCATTGGTCACGGGCAGGCGAGGAAAGTCAACGAAGAACGTTATCTGGGCATCTCCTGTACGCCTGTCATTCTAAGATGGTTATCCAGCCGTGTACGTCTGATTCGTCTCCATACTGGATGGCACGCAGCTTATGATAGAGCTCGGAGCTAATTTTACCCGGTTTACCGTCCTTCGAGATGACGTAGGAGCGGTTGTTTTCGGGATCGTCAATACGCTGGATGGGGCTGATGACAGCAGCCGTACCGCAAGCGCCCGCCTCTTCGAACGTGGACAGTTCCTCTTCGGGAATGGGACGACGTTCCACTTTCAGGCCTATGTCCTCAGCCAGTTGCATCAGACTCTTGTTGGTGATACTGGGCAGGATAGAGGTGGACAGCGGTGTGATGTAGGTATTATTCTTGATACCAAAGAAGTTAGCGGCACCACATTCGTCCATGTATTTCTTCTCCTTGGCATCGAGATAAAATTCGGCAGAGTAGCCATCCTCATGGGCTTCCTTGCTGGCGCGGAGGCTGGCCGCATAGTTGCCGCCCACTTTGAATGTGCCGGTGCCGAGCGGAGCCGCACGGTCGTACTTGCGCGTGATGACGTAGGGAGTAGTAGCAAATCCACCCTTAAAGTATGGACCTACAGGCGTGACGAAAATCAAGAACAGGTACTCATTGGCGGGTTTCACGCCTACCTGCGCACCTGTACCCACCAATAGCGGACGGATGTAGAGCGATGCGCCGCTTTCGTAGGACGGGATGAAGCGTTCATTCAACTTCACTACCTTCAGCACAGCTTCGCGAAAACGTTCGGTCGAAAGCTCTGGCATCAAAATACCACGACAGGTGGACTGCAGACGGGCGGCGTTCTCCTCTAAGCGGAAGATGCGCACCTTACCGTCTTTGCCTTTGTAGGCTTTCAAGCCCTCAAAGGCTTCCTGTCCGTAGTGCAGACAGGTAGCTGCCATGTGCATGGGGATGGTTTCCTCGCTGCATACTTCCAACTCGCCCCACTGACCGTTACGATGGTAGATTCTCACGTTGTAGTCTGTCTTCATGTATCCGAAGGACAGATTTGCCCAATCAATTTCTTTCATATTTTATGATGTTATTGTTGTTTTCCTATTTACTCCTCTGAAGTTCATTATATAATTCCCCAAAATGTGAATGACAATTACCTTATCATTCTCTACCTGATAGATAATCTTATATGCGGAGTGCGACTAAACCGTAATATTCTGCTACATGCTACCCTATAAAGAGGGAAAATGGCAAACAGGAAACCCTATCCGTGATTGTTCTATTCCTCGCACAATCCCGCAACTACTTTTCATGCGCATAGGTACACCCTATCAACCAATTATTCTTATCACAGCGGATACGTTTCATCCTTCTCCCTTTCCTTTAGATCTTCCAAAAAGGCTTGAAGCACATCCATGATCTAATCCTTGTCCATCAGGAATATGACACCCTGCAACACCTGTCTCCTCAAATCCATTGTACTCATGCTTGCTTACTTTTTGTTTTCAGGCAAAAATACTCTTTATTCTTCACTTTCTTGCTTTTCGGCCAGTATTTTTTCGATCTCCCGGTCGGCTTTCATCAATTTGCTCTCGCAGAAAGCAATAATTTCATTGGCTTCCTTGATTTTCTCGGCCAGCTGGTCTATCTCCAATTCGTTGTTGTTAATCTGACTGACAATCTTTTCCAAACGGGCCATAGCCTGCGAATAGGTCTCTTTTTTCTTGGATACGGACATATTTTAATCGTTATTTGTATATTTTACAATCGAAGTGAATGTTCCTTTATGAACCTGCGTTACCAGCACATCACCCTCGTGCAGTAGGGAAGCGTCCTTCACGACCCGCCCATCCTTCAGCGTCAGGCTATAGCCACAGGCCAGAAGTTTCTCAGGCGAGGCGTCGGCTATACGTTGGCGAAGCAACTCCAACCGATGACTATGGCATGCCAACAGGGTCTTTACAGAACGATGCAGATCCTTGCGAACGGTAAGAAACTCCAGCTTAGCGGACGATACGCGACGAACGACCGACGCAGGAATGCGGTTGCGACACTGATACAGACGCCAACGTTCCTGCTTCAGGCGATCGGTTACACCCTCGCGCAGGAGGATGACCAAATTGTTCAGACGGTCAGCGGCCTCATCCATGCGAGCGATGAGATATTCGGCAGCGGCCGTAGGGGTCTTAACGCGAATGTGAGCCACGGAATCGATCACAGTGTCGTCACGCTCATGCCCGATACCGGTGATAATGGGCAGGGGAAACTGGGCACAGGCAGCAGCCAGCAAGTAGGTGTCGAAGCACGAGAGGTCAGACGTGGCACCTCCGCCTCGGATAATGACCACCACATCGAACTGCTTCGCACGGTTGTTGATAGCATCCAGCGCCTCAAGAATGGACGTCTCTACACGGTCGCCCTGCATGGCGGCGGCAAACAGAGTCACATGGAAGGCATAGCCGCGCGGATTGTGCTCCAACTGATGGTAAAAATCGCCATAACCTGCTGCCGTGGGCGAAGAAATGACAGCCACCCGCTGGGGCAACACAGGCATGGGCAACTCCTTGTTCAGCTTCAGCACGCCTTCGTTTTCAAGCTGTTTCAGTATCTCGTGGCGACGACGTGCCATGTCGCCCAGCGTATAAGTGGGGTCAATATCCTGCACGGTGAGGCTATAGCCGTAGAGCTCATGGAAAGAGACACTAACCTGCACCAGCACCTTAATGCCTGCCGCAAAGGCTTGTCCTGTGCTTTCCTCAAAGTAGGGGCGAAGCAGACAGAAAACATTGCTCCAGATAACGCCATGTGCCCTAGCCACAAGGTTATTACCATGCGGACCCTTCTGCACGAACTCCACGTAGCAATGATTCGTGATGGGATGCGTGCGCACCTCACTCAGCTCGGCCTGCACCCAATATTCATCGGGCAGACACTGTTCTAGGCTACGGCGCACCAGGGCGTTGAGGTCGTATAGGGATAAAGCGGCCATTGTCAACGAGATTGGGACAGATATTCCTGATAAGCCTTCCACAGATCGGGCACACCATAACCATATATATTGTCGGGGCAAGCGGCACGGTCGCCTGAACGACGCACCAATTCAATCACCTCTTTGGCCGTCAGCTTGGGGCAAGCCTGCCACAGGCAGGTCACCATACCACACATAATGGGCGAGGCGAAGGAAGTGCCATTGGCCTGCTTCAAATTGCCATCGGTGCCCATCACATCGGCTTTATAACCCACAGCCACCACGTCGGGTTTAATGCGTCCGTCCGCCGTATTGCCAACAGATGAGAAAGAGGCCAACACGCCGTCCTTGCCCACCGCCCCCACAGTCAGCACGTTGTCGGTATCGGCCGGAGGGGTGATTTTCTTCCACGGACCCGCACCCGCATTACCCGCGCTACACACCAGCACCATACCCTTGTCGGCCACGTGCAAAGCTTGGCGCGATATCAGAGCGTAGCGTCCGTCCAACTGGCAATAAGTATAATTCTTTTCCTTATCGTCGAATTCATAGTAACCTAACGAGGTGTTGATGACATCCACGCCCACGCTGTCGGCAAATTCCACTGCAGCCGACCAGTAGTCCTGCTCCACGAGATTCTCGGAGTAGTTGTCTTCGCTGCGCAGCAACCAGTAAGAAGCCTCAGGGGCGGTGCCCACCATCATCTTCGGACGGTTCAGCCCCATGCACGACCACACGGCCATGCCATGACTCTGCTCGGCAAAAATGTCGGCACGAGCATTGACAAAATCCTTCACACCCAACACACGCTCCATATCGAAGGCCGTGATACGATCGGCGTTATGATAGCCCGCGTCAATGACGGCAATAGTCATCCCCTGTCCGCGAAAGCCCGCCTCGTGCAACTTATCGCCATGGCTCATCTGTATCTGCGCGGCGCCCGCGCCATAATAGTCCTCAGGATGCTTTTCGGGGCAGTTTACCAACGAATCACGCTGGGGTATAACCTCCTCTTTGTTAGGGCATATCCACACCCGTTCGATGGAGCGCACAAAAGGCAAGGAGGCAATGCGGCCGATAAGCATCGAGTCGTTGCACGACACCGTCACGAAGTTCTCCCACTTGCCTGTCACCACAATGTTCACTCCCTGCCTCCGTATCTCGTTTACGTAGCTGCGACACACAGGCAGGTCCATAGAATCCACCTTCAGTCCCTGTCGGTGACGGCGATCCAAAGCCTTTGCAGATAAAAATTCTCCAGGACGCTGCAAGGAATACTCCGTAGCCACCTTGTCCTTCAAACAGATGCGATACTTCAGCGTGTCTTGTTGCGCACCCACCGACAGAGCGACCAAGATACAGACTAATAACTCAATCATTCGTTTCATAAAATCCGTTTTTTCATTATTTCTTCATTTTCCACATACATTCCAATTCCCCGTTGCGAAGCGATGAACGCTCCACCCACCACACGACGACCGATGTAGAACACCGCCGATTGGCCTGGTGCAATGGCCGATGCTTCTTCCTGGAAGTGCACCAGCAAACGTCCATCTTCCAAACGGCCCACCGTGCAGGGAATGGGGTGGCTGCGATAGCGGATGCGTACTGTCAGACAGTCGCTTTCGAAGACCTCCGCTTCATCCGTCAAATAATCCTGCTCGGTCAGCATGTAGCGCGTCTTCAACTGCTCGGCATCGCCCAGCATCACCGTATTCTTTTGCGGATTGATTTTCAGTACGTAAGCTGGCTTTCCCAAGGCTATCTCTAACCCCTTGCGTTGTCCGATGGTGTAATAGGGAAAACCCTTGTGCTTGCCCAACTTCACACCTTCGGCGTTCACAAACCATCCCTTACCCACTTCCGTATCTATCTCCTGGCTGTGTTCGCGCAGGAAGTCGCGGTAGTCGTCCTTGATGAAGCACACCTCCATACTCTCACCCTCATCAGCTTTCGACGTGTA
This sequence comes from uncultured Bacteroides sp., assembly GCF_947632445.1. Taxonomy (GTDB): domain Bacteria; phylum Bacteroidota; class Bacteroidia; order Bacteroidales; family Bacteroidaceae; genus Bacteroides. Next base: position 7,715 of record NZ_CANRPM010000023.1, read on the forward strand.
GCCTTTGTCACGCAAGTAGTCGCGCACCTTCAACTTGGTATATTCACCCAAAGAAAAGAGACAACGGCGCAGTACATCTTGCCCCAGGCGCCACAGGAAGTACGATTGGTCCTTCTTGTCATCGTCACCCGCCACGATGTAGAGCTTTCCGTCCCGTTCTTCAATGCGTGCGTAATGGCCCGTAGCGATGTAAGCACAGCCCAAGCGATCGGCCCATTCCGTCAGGATACGGAACTTGAACAGTTGATTACACATCACGCAGGGATTCGGAGTACGCCCCGCTCGATATTCATCAATGAAATATTGCACAATGGTGCGGCGGAAGCCTTCGCGCTCATCAATGACGTGGTGCTCAATGCCTATGCTCTCAGATAAGCGATGTGCCTCCACAGGCTCGTCGCCCCATACCCACATGGTGAGGCCTACAATCTCGTAACCCTGCTCGCGCAGCATCAGACATGTGGCGGTGCTGTCTATGCCGCCACTCATACCTACCAAAACTCTCTTTTCGGGCCCGTTCATAAACTATCGGTTCTCTTAAGTAAACCATTTTTCCACGCAGACAATCGTGATATTTTTGTCTGATTTGATCCTACAAAAGTAGACATTTTTATAGAATTACCTTCTTGTTATTTCTAAAAGAATGTTCGCTGAAAGTCCCTTCGGATTACGCGATACTATATAAAAGATATGAACAATAACGCAATAAACGCGAAAGAAATATCATTTTCTTAGGTTTATTTCTTCTCCAAATGCTCCAACCAAATACGGGCTGCCTCTTCAACCAGATGGGCACAAGGACGTTTGGCATAATATTGCATGGTACGTTTATCGGGAATATTAGTAATTTCAGGCTCCTTCAACCCCAAAAACTCGGCACAAATCAGCGAACCGTTGCGTTTTTTAAACTCTTCGGCCAACTGTTGTACAAGAGCATAATTGGCACTCTTGCTTTCATGGTCTTTGCCTTCGACAGCACACTTCTCCAGTCCGGCCAGCATGAATAAACCGCAGGCAGCACCACACGTCATACGCATACGTCCGATACCTCCACCAAACGAAGCGGCCATGTGCAAAGCCTGTTCTTCGGTAAAGCCGTATTGATCGGCAAAAGCCGTCACTACTGCCTGAGCACAGTTAAAACCACTCTTAAAAAGGTCTACGGCTTTTTCTATCCTTTTCTCGCCTTCTTCCATATAATTCTCCTATTTACACAATTTATGCTTACAACAATTCTGATACAACCAACCTCATATTGAGCATCGTAACATTAGAAACTATAAAATAGCATAGCCCACTACTCCACCAACTGTTGGCATACGGTTCCATCATCCGCCGTGAAGAAGCCGATTCACCAGCCGACGAACATAGAGAACAATGTATAAAAGCCGGAAAGATATAATTCCCATCCGGCTTTTTATCATAAACAAGAATGAAAGGTATATTGTTCAATATCCCATCTCATGAAGTGCCTGACAAAGCTGATCGGGACACGACGTAGGACGCATGCCGCAACGAATCCCTTCCAAACGAGTGATAACATCCTTTACAGACATACCTTTCACCAAGTGGCAAATGCCTTGCAGATTACCGTTGCACCCACTCCAAAATTCGATGTCCTTGATGACACCATCCTCCACTTTAAGGTTGATATCGGTACTGCACGTACCTTTCGTTTTATAATGATAAGTCATTGCAAAAGATTATTCCTCTTCGGGCTTCATGTTAGTATAAACCGTCTGCACATCATCGAACTCTTCCAGACGCTCGATCATCTTGTTGATCGTCTCGCGATGCTCGGGCTCGATGTCCTTCAGGTCGTTAGGGATGTAGGTGAAGTCACCGCCGACATCCTCGAAACCACCTTCTTCGAGATGTTTCTGGATAGCAGTATAGCTCTTCGGATCACCGTAGATGGTGATAGTGCCTTCTTCTTCGTCCTCCTCGTAGTCTTCGTCTACATCGAAATCAATCATATCAAGGATGAATTCTTCCATGTCCATATCATCTTTCTTCTTAAACGTAAACACGCACTTGTGGTCGAAGAGGAAAGCCAACGAACCCATTGTTCCGAGATTGCCGCCAAACTTGTTGAATACCGAACGAACATCGGCAACGGTACGGGTAGGATTATCGGTCAGCGTATCTACAAATACGGCGATGCCGTGAGGGCCGTAGCCTTCGTATGTCATACCTTTGTAGTCGCTTTGGTCTTTGCCCATCGCATTCTTAATGGCACGCTCGATATTGTCCTTCGGCATATTCTCGCGTTTACAAGTGGCAATAACCGAACGCAATGTGGGGTTGTTTTCGGGTTCAGGACCGCCAGCTTTTACGGCAATGGCGATTTGTTTGCCCAGACGTGTAAATGTTTTGGCCATGTGGCCCCATCTTTTCAGCTTAGTAGCTTTTCTATATTCAAACGCTCTTCCCATGGGAGTAATGTTTTTATTTTGATTTTTAAATAATTCGTTCTATTGGTTTCATTTCATCTCAATTTGGCCTCCAGCTTGTTCTGCAGGTTGGCGACGAGCTTCTGCATGATCTTTTCGATTTGCTTCTCGTTAAGCGTGGCATCCTCATCCTGCAACAAAAAGCTGACGGCATAACTCTTCTTGCCCGCTTCAAGGTTTTTGCCTTCGTACACGTCAAATAGTTCAACAGACTTCAAGAGTTTCTTTTCGGTCTCATAAGCAATCTTTTCGATTTCGGCAAACTGGACTTTCTTGTCGAGCAGCAGAGCCAGATCGCGTTTTACGGCAGGGAACTTAGAAATTTCCGTATAGCTGACCTTGACGTTCTTGACGGCCTTCATCAGTTCATTCCAATTAAGGTCGGCATAGAAGACGTTGTCTTCGATATCGAATGCCTTCAAAATCTTACGCGCCACAACGCCAAACGTAGCCAGGCGCTTGCCTCCGCGTGTGTTCACCGACAAGGCGGCTGCATAAATATCATCTGCCAGGTTACCGATAACCAGGTCGTGCATGTACAGACCCACACGGGCCAAAATGTTCTCTACATACGCCTTAAGTTCATATACCGAACTATCTTCATCGGCATGTGCCCACGAGTTGGACACCTTCTTACCGGTAAGCCACAGACCGAGATGATACTCTTCCGAATAGGCGGCAAGAGGCTTTTCGTCGTTCTTCTTCTCAGCATTGAAATAATAACAATTACCAAACTCGAAGAACTTCAGGTCGGCATTCTTACGGTTAACGTTGCGCACGATGCTTTCCAAACCACCGAAAAGGAGGGTCTGGCGCATGGCGTTCAAGTCGGCACTCAACGGGTTCATCAGCATCACCAGATTGGCAGACGGACAAGACTCCAAAACGTCATAATAGGCGGCACGCGTCAGCGAGTTGTTCAAAATCTCGTTGAAGCCGGCACCCACCAGCTGTTCGGCAATTAGATTCTGTATCTTATTCGACTTGTCGCACTCACCCTTTGTGGTCAGGCTGGACTTCAAAGTCGCAGGTATCTCTACATTATTATATCCGTAGATGCGGAGGATATCTTCGATAACATCGCAATCGCGCTGAACATCCACCCGATAGGGAGGTACGTCGAGTGTCAATCCTTCGGCGGTCTCGTTCACAATTTTCATCTCCAGACTCTTCACGATACGCTTAATGGTCTCTACAGGAATGGCCTTACCGATGAGTGAATGTACCTTTTCGTATGGAAGCTCCACGCGAAAGTCGGCCACAGGGCCTGCACATACATCCTTAATCTCGGACGAAATGGTTCCTCCGGCCAATTCCTTCACCATCAGGGCAGCCAGCTTCAGGCAGTAGATGACATTGTTGGGGTCGATACCTCTCTCAAAACGGAACGAAGCATCGGTACTCAGACCGTGACGACGGGCCGTCTTGCGCACCCAGGTGGGATGGAAATAGGCGCTCTCGAGGAATACATTCTTCGTTGTCTCGGTAGAGCCAGAATTCAATCCACCGAACACACCGGCAATACACATGGCTCCCTCGCGGTTACAAATCATCAGATCGCGTTCGCTCAGCTTGCGTTCCACACCGTCCAATGTCACGAAAGGCATACCTTCGGGCATGGTTTTCACTATGACTTCGCCCCCTTTGATGGTGTCGGCATCGAAGCAATGCAACGGCTGACCGAAAGCGTGGACGATATAATTGGTAATATCGACTACATTATTAATAGGACGCAGGCCGATGGTACGGAGCTTATCCTGCAACCAGGCGGGACTTTCCTTGACCGTAACGCCTTTGACCGTAACGCCGGAATAACGAGGACAAGCCTCGGTATTCTCGACCAACACGTCGATATCCAAATCGTGGTTTTCTACAACGAAAGCTTCTACCGACGGACGCTTCAGGGTAGCTGTACGTCCATTCTGAACCAACCAGGCGTAGAGGTCGCGGGCCACGCCGTAGTGCGAACACGCATCGGCACGGTTTGGGGTGATGTCCACCTCAAGTACGTAGTCGCTTTTCACCTGATAGTAATCCTTAGCCAGCGTGCCGGGAACCACGTCGGCAGGCAATACGATGATGCCGGCATGGTCGGTTCCGATGCCTATCTCGTCTTCCGCACAAATCATTCCATTGGATTCCACTCCGCGAAGCTTTGCTTTCTTGATGGTAAAGCATTGTTCTCCGTCATAGAGCTTGGTGCCCAGTGTGGCGACTACCACCTTCTGGCCGGAAGCCACATTGGGTGCGCCGCACACAATCTGTACAGGTTCGCCCGAACCAAGGTCAACGGTAGTGACGTGCATGTGGTCTGAATTAGGATGAGGAACGCATGTCAGCACTTCGCCAATCACCAGACCTTCCAATCCGCCTTTGACAGTCTGTACCTCTTCTACACCGCCTGTTTCCAGTCCGATGGAGGTAAGAGCGGCAGCGACTTCATCTGGAGTCAGGTCGAAATCGACATACTCTTTCAACCAATTATAAGAGATATTCATATCGTAATGTTTTATATTGTTTCCAAAAATGACTTGCAAAGCTAATAAAAATTTTTATTCCGTAGGGAATTATCCTCCAAGAAAATACGCAAAAAGCCCCTGCAAAATCACGAACGCAGCAGTGCGCTCCTACGAAAGGAGTTTCTGCAATTCGGCCTCCAAGCGCAGACGTCCCTCTTCCATCGGCACTTCATGCCCCAGTTCCTTTTGCAGGGAAGTCACTCCTTTGTCCACAAAGCCGCAAGGATTGATGTAGCTGAAATAACGTAAATCCGTATTTACATTGAAAGCCAAACCGTGCATCGTGACGTAATGGCTGCTACGTACCCCGATAGCACAAATCTTGCGGGCACGCGGCGTATCGCCTTCCAACCAAACGCCTGTAGCTTTGTTTACTCTTCCGGCCACGACGCCATAGGAAGCGCACACGTTGATGACAGCTTCTTCGAGCAGATGAACGTATTCTTTCAGGCCAAGACCGAAATCTTCCAGATTTAAAATAGGATAACAAACCTGCTGACCTGGGCCGTGATAAGTGATGTCGCCTCCCCGATCTATATGATAATAGGTAGCACCTATCCGCTGAAGTTGCTCCTCACTCAAAAGCATATTCCGCTCTTTGCCACTGCGTCCCAAAGTATAGACGTGCGGATGCTCGCAGAAAATGATGTAATTCATGTACTCGCAGCCACTTTGTTTGGCCTGTATCAACGTTTCAAAATATTCAACCTGCCTTTTCCAGGACTGTTCATAGGAAATAATTCCCCAATTTTCAACCAATGTTTTCATGTCCACAAAGGTAAAAGATTTCGAGAAAAACCTTATCTTTGCCGCATAAAAATATGATAGCGTTATGGATTTCCCTCATGTTGACCTACCGGTAAACATCATTGCATGGACCGATGTCACCGAAGACATTCTAAATATCTACAAACAATCGTGCCGATTGAAAGCGTGTATTTTTGCCTTGTGCATCGAAGGTACCATCACCGTCTCCATCAATCTGATGGAAACAGAAATCAAACAAGGAGATTTTGTCGTACTCTTGCCCGGCACCATCATACAATTTTATTCCCAACAAGAGAAAGTCCGTATCGGCTTTGTCGGATTCTCAGAACAGTGCATTACCCAGGTGAATGTCGTCCAATCGACCTTCCACTCTCTCTCTTCCATACTGCGTTCACCCGTACTCCACATCGACCCGACTGTGGCATCCTATTTTCAGGATTATTTCATCCTGCTGAGTCGCATCACAACTGGCTCGCATACACTGGACACAGAAATGATTCGGCACATATTAGAAGGCATGCTCTTCAGTGTCGACAAACTGTACAGCGATGTTCCCATGCAAGACATCCGAATGCAAAGCCGTAAGGAAGAAATCTGCCGCAGGCTGGTGCAACTTGTTATCGAAAACTATACCCGTGAACGCCGAGCCCAATTCTATGCTGATAAAATGGGCATTTCCCTGCAACATCTGAGTACAACCGTAAAACAAGCTACAGGAAAAAACATTCTTGATATTATTGCCCATGTCGTTCTGATAGATGTAAAGTCCAAACTGAAATCGACCGATATGACCGTGCAGGAAATCGCTTACTCACTAAATTTCCCCAACGCTTCATTTTTCGGTAAATATTTTAAGCGCCATGTCGGCATGAGTCCGCTGGAATACCGAAACAGCTAAACTCTCACCGACGGACATGCTAAAACTGAGAAAAAATTCCTCCTGCCATACTATAGTATTGAGTAATTAATTCTATATTTGTAGGTACTGTTTCAACAACCGATTATTGTTTTGCAAATGAAAGCCATAATAAAAAAACATTCTGTCATCTCACTTGTCATTTTGCTTGCAGCAAGCAGTTTTTTCTTCTCGTGCAACGACACAGTGAACCAACATACAGGCGACTTTACCTTCGATAGTCTTCAAGTAAATCAGACGGCACACCTCTTCGGAGACACAGCCAAACCTGCCTGTAACATCAATATCAATTTTACCTATATCACGAAATCGTCTGACGAACAGATGAAAGATAGTGTAAACAAATACCTCCTGTCTATGTGCTTTGGTGACAAATACATGACAATGGATCCTGAAAACGCACCAGATAAATATGCGGAAACCTATATTGAAAATTACCGCAAAGACCTGGAGCCAATGTACAAGCAGGAATCTGTAGAAGATTCAGCCAACGTCAGTGCATGGTATTCTTATTATAAAGGTATGGAAGGACATGTCCAACTCTATGGCGGGAATCTGCTTGTTTACCGGATCAGCTACAACGAATACACAGGTGGAGCGCACGGTGTCTACATGACCTCCTACCTCAATCTACAGCTGGACACCCTGACGCCTATTTGCTTGGACGACTTGTTTGTCCCCAACTATAAGGATGCCCTGACAGATCTGCTTTGGAACCAACTGATGGCGGACAATCAGGTCACAACTCACGAAGAATTAGAAAACATGGGATACACCAGCATAGGAGAGCTGACTCCTACTGAAAACTTTTTCATTGATTCCGACGGAATTACTTTCCATTATAATATCTATGATATTGCACCGTATGTAATGGGAGCCATCCAAATCAAACTGCCTTACGATGCCGTGAGACATCTGTTGAATGACAATACCATTATCAGCCAAATCAACTGAGCTTTATGGAGCTGTTATTAAAATATTTCCCCAATCTGGACGAAAAACAAAAAGAACAGTTTGCTGCTCTAAAAGAACTCTATACAGACTGGAATGCCAAAATCAACGTCATTTCGCGCAAGGATATCGGTAACCTGTACGAACATCATGTGCTCCATTCGCTGGGTATTGCCAAAGTAATCCGCTTCAGTCCCGGTACCAAAATCATGGACTTGGGAACCGGCGGAGGATTTCCGGGCATCCCGTTGGCCATTTTTTTCCCGGAAGTTAAATTCCACTTGGTAGACAGCATCGGCAAGAAAGTACGTGTAGCCTCTGAAGTAGCAAATAGCATCGGGATAAAAAACGTCACTTTCAGCCACGCACGTGCCGAAGAAGTAAAAGATCTGTATGACTTTGTGGTAAGCCGTGCAGTTATGCCACTGGCCGATCTGATGAAAATTGTACGGAAGAAAATCTCCACTCACCAACAGAACGCCCTGCCCAACGGGCTCATCTGCCTGAAAGGAGGAGAGCTGAAACACGAGACAATGCCTTTCCGAAACAAGACCACGATGTGGAGTTTGAGCGATTATTTCAACGAAAAATTCTTCGAAACAAAAAAAGTAGTATATGTGGCAAGTTGAAAAGCCACTTGCCCGAAACCAGCAACAAAAACAAGACCTGTACAACTTATGAAAATAAAGCGATTTGAATTCAATCTGTTTTCCGAGAACTGCTACTTACTGTGGGATGAAACCAATGAAGCAGTAGTCATCGATCCCGGCTGTTTTTACGAAGAAGAAAGACAGGCCCTGAAAGACTTCATCAAAGAAAACAATCTTCAGGTGAAACATCTGCTGAACACTCATCTCCATCTGGACCATATTTTCGGAAATCCATTCATGCTGAAAGAATTCGAATTGAAAGCAGAAGCCAACCAAGCTGATGAGTTCTGGATAGAGAATGCACCCAAACAAAGCCGTATGTTCGGCTTTCAGTTCCAAGAAGAGCTTCCACCGTTAGGAAAATATCTGCATGACGGTGATATCATTACTTTCGGTCATACACAACTGGAGTGTATTCACGTACCGGGACACTCCCCAGGGAGCTTGGTATATTATTGTGCAGCAGAGCATTGTATGTTCTCTGGAGACGTACTTTTCCAAGGAAGTATCGGACGGGCCGACTTGGCAGGAGGCAACTTCGACACATTGATCGAGCATATTTGCAGCCGCCTGTTTGTTCTTCCCAACGAAACGATTGTCTACCCCGGCCATGGCGCCCCAACCACTATTGGCATCGAGAAAGCAGAGAATCCGTTTTTCAGATAAAAGAAACAAAAAAGTAATTCATAACCAATAAACATTTTACTATCTTAAATAATATCGCTATGACAAATGACTTTTTATCCCGACGCCATAATGGCATCGCTCCAAAAGACGAAGAGACCATGCTTCGCAAGATAGGCGTGGGTAGCTTAGACGAACTGATTGACAAGACCATTCCCTCGAATATCCGTCTGAAAGAACCGCTTGAACTCCCCAAGCCCATGACCGAATATGAGTTTGCGCAGCATATTGCTCAACTCGCTTCCAAAAACAAACTTTATACGACCTATATCGGCATGGGATGGTATGGCACCATTACTCCGGCAGTTATCCAGCGTAATGTCTTTGAAAATCCTGTTTGGTACACTTCTTATACCCCTTATCAGACCGAGGTATCGCAAGGCCGCTTAGAAGCTTTGATGAACTTCCAGACCGCCATATCCGACCTGACCGGTATGCCTTTGGCCAACTGTTCGCTTCTGGATGAAGCCACAGCTGCAGCCGAGGCCGTAACCATGATGTACGCCCTCCGTTCGCGTCAGCAACAGAAAGACGGAGCCAACGTTGTCTTTGTGGATGAATCTGTTTTCCCGCAAACCCTGGCAGTTATGACTACCCGTGCCATTCCCCAGGGCATGGTCTTGCGTACAGGGAAATACAGTGAAGCAAAACTTACATCCGACGTATTCGCCTGCGTCCTCCAATATCCCAATGCCGACGGAAATGTAGAAGACTACCGGGCATTCGTGGAGCAGGCCCATGCAGCCGGATGCAAAGTAGCGGTCGCCGCCGACATTCTGAGCCTTGCCCTGCTCACTCCTCCGGGTGAATGGGGAGCCGATATTGTATTCGGATCGACCCAACGATTGGGTACCCCCATGTTCTATGGCGGGCCGTCGGCAGCCTACTTCGCAACTCGCGATGAATACAAACGCAATATGCCGGGACGCATCATCGGATGGTCTAAAGACAAATACGGGAAACTATGTTACCGCATGGCTCTCCAAACACGTGAACAACACATCAAACGTGAAAAGGCTACTTCGAATATCTGTACGGCACAAGCTCTGTTAGCCACTATGGCAGGATTTTACGCTGTCTATCATGGCCAAGAGGGAATCCGTGCTATCGCCACCCGTATCCACAGCATTGCCGCTTTCATAGAGAAAGAACTCTGCAAATTAGGCTACACGCAAAAGAACTCAGTCTATTTCGACACCTTGCGTTTCTCTCTTCCGCAAAGTACTTCTGCCCAACAGATACGTACCATCGCTTTGAGCAAAGAAGTAAACCTACGGTATTTTGACAATGGCGACGTCGGCATGAGCATCGACGAAACAACAGACATCGCCGCCATCAACACGCTGCTCGCCATCTTTGCCATTGCCTCCGGTGTGGAAGCACCGCAGACAGCCGATGTGGCCGAAGCCTGCACCCTGCCCCAGACATTCCGCCGCCAAAGCCCATACCTGACGCACGAAGTATTCTGCCGTTATCACACAGAAACCGAGATGATGCGTTACATCAAACGCCTCGACCGCAAGGACATTTCACTGGCTCACTCCATGATTTCCCTGGGTTCATGCACGATGAAGCTCAATGCCGCCGCCGAAATGCTCCCACTGAGTCGCCCTGAGTTTATGAACCTCCATCCCCTTGTACCGGAAGACCAGGCTCAAGGATACCACGAACTGATTCACAACCTCTGCGAGGAACTGAAAATCATTACCGGATTCGCGGATGTCAGCCTCCAGCCCAATTCGGGAGCGGCAGGCGAATACACCGGTCTGCGTGTCATCCGCGCCTATCTGGAAAGCATCGGCCAAGGACACCGCAACAAGATACTTATTCCGGCATCGGCACACGGAACCAATCCGGCCAGTGCCGTACAAGCCGGCTTTACGACTATTACCTGCGCCTGCGACGTTCATGGCAATGTCGATATGGCCGACCTGCGCCTCAAAGCCGAAGAGAACAAGGATTCGCTGGCAGCCCTGATGATTACCTATCCTTCGACTCACGGCATTTTTGAGACTGAAATAGTGGAAATATGCAAGATTATTCATGCCTGCGGCGCACAGGTCTACATGGACGGCGCCAACATGAATGCGCAGGTAGGTCTGACCAATCCGGGACTTATCGGTGCGGATGTCTGCCACCTGAACCTGCACAAGACCTTTGCTTCGCCTCACGGAGGAGGAGGCCCCGGTGTCGGCCCCATCTGTGTAGCGGCCCATCTCGCTCCCTTCCTGCCAGGGCATGTATTCTTCGGAAACGCTGCCAACGAAGTATCGGCGGCTCCTTTCGGCAGTGCAGGTATCCTCCCCATCACGTATGGCTACATCCGTATGATGGGTACGGAAGGCCTGACACAGGCTACCCGCACGGCCATCCTCAACGCCAACTATCTTGCCGCTTGCCTGCAAGACACCTACGGCATCGTCTATCGCGGTGCACAAGGTTTCGTAGGACACGAGATGATTTTGGAGTGCCGCAAGATACACGAAGAGACCGGCATCAGCGAGAACGATATAGCCAAACGTCTGATGGATTACGGTTATCATGCGCCTACGCTTTCCTTCCCCGTACACGGTACACTGATGATAGAACCTACCGAAAGCGAAAGCCTGGCAGAACTGGACAACTTCGTAGACGTGATGCTCCACATCTGGGAAGAAATTCAGGAAGTGAAAGAAGGGCGTGCCGACAAGACCGACAACGTCCTGCTCAATGCACCTCACCCCGAATATGAAGTCGTGTCCGACCGGTGGGAACACAGTTACAGCCGGCAGAAAGCGGCTTATCCCACAGAAATGGTCCGCGAAAACAAGTTCTGGGTAAATGTGGCTCGTGTAGACAATACATTAGGCGACCGCAAATTGTTGCCCACACGCTACGGACAGTTCGAATAAAAAGGAACGAAGCGGAATATCATGGATGACGAAAAGAAGTGGGAAGTACTGCACAGCGAATACCTGATCCGTCGCCCCTGGCTGACAGCACGACGCGACCATGTACGCCTGCCTAACGGTGTGGAAAATCCCGAATACTACGTACTGGAATACCCGGATTGGGTAAATGTCATCGCCTTAACCCGCGACGGACACTTCCTTATGGAACGACAATATCGTCACGGACTGCGCTACACCGGCTACGAAATATGTGCCGGTGTATGCGAACCCGGCGAAGCTCCGATTGACGCCGCACGCCGTGAACTCTATGAAGAGACCGGTTACGGTGACGGACAGTGGACTCACCACATGACAATATCAGCCAATACCAGCACCATGACAAACCTTTGTCATTGCTTTATCGCGACAGATGTAGAACCTCTCTCCACCCAACATCTGGAAGAGACAGAAGACATCAGCATCCATCTGCTCACGGCAGATGAAGTGTTCGACCTGCTGAGAAAAGACCAAGTACGTCAGGCCCTCATGGCAGCTCCGTTATGGAAGTATTTTGCTGAGAAGAAATAGTCAGTCCGTGAATGACTTCCTGAAAGTGGACGACCCCCGATTCATGTTCTCCGGGGTTGTCCACTTTTTCTGTATCCATAAAAAAAGAACAAAATGAAAGGGTATTCGTGACCCTTGATGAAGGGTATTCGTGACCCTTGATGAAGGGTGTTCGTGACCCTTGATGAAGGGTGTTCGTGACCCTTGACGAAGGGTGTTCGTGACCCTTGATAAAGGGTGTTCGTGACCCTTGATAAAGGGTGTTCGTGACTCTTGATGAAGGGTGTTCGTGACCCTTGATAACGAGTCTTCATTCAATGAATAACCGGCACAAAAAAAGCGCGGACAGCAGAAGCCGTTCGCGCTTTCTTATTCCATATCGGGACAGACAATTATCCGCCGAAGTTATCGTACATAATACTGGCTTCGTCGACACCCAAACCGTCGAGCATGTTGACTACAGCCTTAGACATCGGGCCGGGGCCGCACATGTAGTATTCAATGTCTTCAGGAGCTTCATGGTCTTTCAGATAAGTGTCGTACATCACCGTATGAACAAACCCCGCAGTGTACTTCACGCCGGCTGCATCGGCCGCAGGATCGGGACGGTCGAGTGCCAAATGGAAGTGGAAGTTGGGGAATTCCTTTTCCAGTCCGAGGAAGTCGTCCAGATAGAACACTTCGTTCAAGGCACGGGCGCCGTAGAAGTAGTGCATTTCGCGATCGCGTGTATCCAGCGTCTTGGTCATGTGCATAATCTGTGCGCGGAGCGGAGCCATACCGGCACCGCCGCCGACCCAAATCATCTCCTTCTTGGAGTCGAAATGCGGATGGAAATCACCGTAAGGCCCGCTCATGATTACCTTGTCACCCGGTTTCAGTGTGAAGATGTAAGAAGAAGCGATACCCGGATTTACATCCATAAAGCCGCTGCGGTCGGGCTTGAACGGGGGAGTGGCGATACGGACGGTCAGCATGAATACGTCGCCCTCTGCCGGATAGTTGGCCATGGAATAGGCACGCACCGTAGGTTCGGGATTGACACATTTCAGCGGGAAAAGGCCGAACTTCTGCCATGCAGGCAGATACTCGTCGCCAATCAGACTCTTGTCGATGTCCTTGTCGTAGTCCATCGTGAATGCTGGAATTTTAATCTGTGCATAGGAACCCGGCAGAAAATCCATGTGCGCACCGGCAGGAAGCTGCACCTTGAATTCCTTGATGAAGGTAGCCACGTTCTTGTTGGAGATCACCGTACATTCGTATTCCTTTACGCCCAGTATGTTTTCGGGCACCTTGATAGACATATCCCCTTTCACTTTCACCTGACAGCCCAGACGCCAATGGTCTTTCTGCTGCTTACGGCTGAAGTGAGGAGTTTCAGAAGGCAGGATTTCACCGCCGCCCTCTACAACCTGACATTTGCACTGGCCGCAAGAACCCTTGCCGCCGCATGCCGAAGAAAGATAGACGCCGTTGACAGCCAATGTATTCAGCAACGTGCCCCCGGAAGCTACGTCCAGCACTTTGTCACCGTTCATGGTGAGTTTTACATTACCTGAAGGCACCAGGAAATTCTTGGCTACCAACAGAACCACAACAAGCAGAAGAACCACCACGAGGAATACTCCAATGCTTGCCAATATCATATTCATATCCATTGTCTTATTCCTTTCTTTTTAGATGTTCAAACCGGAGAAACACATAAACGCAATGGCCATCAAGCCCACCGTAATGAATGTAATGCCCAAGCCCTTCAGCGGAGCAGGGACATCGGAGTAGGCCATCTTCTCGCGGATGGCAGCCAGACCGACGATAGCCAGCATCCAGCCGATACCCGAACCCAAAGCATAAGAGACGGCATCACCCACCCCGCCGATATACTTGGGATCGCTCATGCCGAGGTTGATGCGCTGCTGCATGAAGAGCGATGCACCCATGATGGCACAGTTCACGGCAATCAGCGGCAGGAAGATACCCAACGAAGCGTAGAGCGAGGGACTGAAACGCTCGACAATCATCTCCACCAGCTGAACGATGGCGGCAATGACGGCAATGAAAAGGATAAAACTCAGGAAGCTGAGATCAACCCCCTCAACGATGGCATCGGGGCCCAGCACCTTGGTCTGCAACAAATAGTTGACCGGAAGGGTAACCACCAACACAAAGGTTACGGCAATACCCAGGCCAACGGAAGTCTTCACAGTCTTCGACACAGCCAAGTAAGAACACATGCCGAGGAAGAATGCGAATATCATGTTATCCACAAAAATGGAGCGGACTAACAAAGTAAAAAAATGTTCCATAACTTGTTTTGAACTAAGAACTCAGAATTTCTATTATTTATCTTGCAACTCTTTGTGACGGGCACGCTGGTACCAGATGATACATGCCACGATGATCAATGCCATAGGCGGCATCAGCATCAAGCCATTGTTCCGATAGCCCAACTGCTTCAGAGGTTCGTAATTAAGGATGTTGAAACCCAGCAACGTACCGGAACCTAACAGTTCACGGAAGAAGCCCACGATAATCAAAATCTTGGCATAGCCCAAACCGTTGCCTACACCATCCAGGAAAGATTCCCACGGACCGGCCTGCATGGCAAAGGCCTCCAAACGTCCCATCAAGATACAGTTGGTAATAATCAGGCCGACATATACAGAGAGCTGGACACTCACGTCATAGGCAAAGGCTTTCAGAATTTCACTCACTACGGTAACCAGGGCAGCCACCACCACCAACTGTACGATGATACGGATACGGTTGGGAATAGTCTTACGCAACAACGAAATCACTACATTGGAGAATGCCGTAATAACCGTTACGGAAAGTCCCATCACAATGGCCGGCTCCAACTTGGCCGTTACGGCCAATGCCGAACAGATGCCTAACACCTGTACGGTAACAGGGTTGTTCATTCCCAATGGAGTCGAGAATATTTCTTTATTCTGCTTTGAAAATAATTGTCCCATATCCTTTTATTCCTCCACATTATTAGTTAAAAAACTCTTGTAATTGCCCAAACAGCCTTTAATCATGGCATCCACAGCCAAAGATGTAATCGTACCGCCGGAAATTCCGTCTACCTGGTAATCGGAATTCTCCACCTTGCCATTCTTTACTACACCGAGAACAATTTCACCGTTCTCCAGTGTTTTCTTATTCAAGAATTCACTCTGGAAATGGTCTGTAGCAATTTCAGCACCCAAGCCCGGAGTTTCACTGGCGTGCGAGAAGTAAGTTCCATACACGGTATTCTTGTCCTCGTTCAGAGCGATATATCCCCAGATGGCCCCCCAAAGACCGGTACCGTAAACAGGGAATACATATTTCTTGGCACCATCCACTTCGCAGACAAACACATGCAGACGATTGTTTTCCTTCACTTCCTTTTCGTACCCGGTAGCAAATGCACCCGCGTTTTCGGTCAGCGTACCGTCAGCGTTCATCAGCATGTCGGCCTTTACATATTTATTATATTCCGTATCGGCATCTTTTACATCACGAACGTTAAGGGCAGCCAGAATCTGCTTCTTGGTATCCAGCTCCACGTTCTTGTTCTGAGTCTCTTTCAAAGAAGAACTTACGAATGCCAGCAAGAATGCCACGATAACAACCATTACCGAAGCATAAATAATAGTATAACTGTTACTATTGGTATTCATTTCTATTCGGTATTTTAATTGTTAGACTTGATTGCACGTTTTTCGCGACGGCTGATGTTGCTCTGTACCACACAATAGTCGATAAGCGGAGCAAAAATATTCATCAGCAGGATGGCAAGCATCATACCTTCAGGATAACCGGGGTTAAGCACACGGATGATGATAGCCATCACACCGATCAAGAAACCGAAGATATACTTGCCTGTTTCGGTACGGGCCGAAGTAACAGGATCTGTAGCCATGAACACGGCACCGAAGCAGAAACCGCCCAGCACGAGGTGTTCGTACCAAGGCATATTGGCCATAGCCGTATCGGGACCAAATTCATTGAAAATCCATGCCATGAAGGCACCACCTACGAATACTGAGAACATTGTTTTCCAGCTGGCAACGCCAGTCCACAACAGAATTACAGCACCGATAGCGATGGCGATGACACTGGTTTCGCCGATAGAACCCGGTATCAGACCTGTTACCATATCCCAGGAGAAAGGCAGATAGCCGTCAGCCGCATGAGTCACGGAAGCAACGCCTAAGGCAGTAGCGCCTGAGAATCCATCTACAAACTTATCACCACCCAAGCCGAAGATGCTGTCACCGGATACCCATACAGAGTCGCCGGACATCTTGGTAGGATATGCAAAGAACAGGAAAGCCCGGGTGATAAGGGCTACATTGAACACGTTCATACCCGTACCGCCAAATACTTCCTTGGCAAAAATAACGGAGAAAGCAGTGGCAATGGCCAACATCCACAACGGACAGTCAACCGGCACAATCATCGGGATCAACATACCGGAAGCCAGGAAACCTTCCTGAATTTCTTCGTTCTTCCACTGGGCTACCATAAACTCGATACCCAAACCCACTACATAAGAAACAATGATTTTGGGCAATACGGCCAAGAAACCATAGCCGAACAATTCGATGAAACTGCCTTCGATGCCCGTAGCATGGAAGTGCTGATAACCTACGTTGTACATACCAAACAGCAAAGCCGGTATCAACGCAATGATCACCATCGACACAATGCGCTTGCTGTCAATGGCATCATGAATATGCGTCCCCGATTTCGACGTAGTGTTGGGCACGAACAGGAATGTTTCGAAACCGTCGAACACCGAGCGAAATGCGTGGAATTTGCCGCCCTCTTCAAAGTTCGGCTTTATCTTGTCGAGATAACTTCTTAACGCTTTCATTTAATTTATTTCATTTAGTAATTTTCAACTTACAATTTATGCCATTTCAGCACGAAGCATGTCAAGTCCGGCACGTACAATGCGCTGAACTTCCACCTTAGACGAACATACAAACTCGCACAGGGCAAAATCTTCAGGAGCCACTTCGTAGATACCCAAAGCTTCCATGCGGTCGATATCGCCCGCAATGATGGCTTTCACCAGATATTCAGGATAGATGTCCATCGGAAATACCCGGTCATACTCGTTAGACATAATCATGTGGCGTTCGCCACCCTTCACACGGGCATCAAACACATATTCCTTCTTACCCATCAACCAGCTGAAATAAGAATGGCTCACACTGAACTGATTGAAACGAGGCATGATCCAACCCAACATTTCGTGTACATCATCGCCTTCAGGAATTACGGTCAGCTGGTTATGGAAAGCACCTAAGAAACCATTGGGAGAAACCTTCTTACCCGTCAATACATTACCGCTAATATAACGCAATGTCTTACCTGTCGTTACATTACCCTGGAATACGTTGGTCAGCAGAGCACCTACTTTCAGCTTACAATAAGCAGGTTTCTTCACCTCACTACCCGTAACAGCTACCGTGCGAGTCATGTCTACACGACCGGTGTTCATCAAGCGGCCAATAAAGATAACAGCTTCGGCACCGATAGTCCACACAGTCTCACCTTTTGCGATAGGCGAAATATGATTGATCTGCACACCGACATTACCGGCCGGATGCGGACCGTCGAAAGTGGTAATGGTCACATTTTGGGCCTGTGTCAGGGCGACTGCTTTCTGCTTCACGCTGATACTCAGATAAGTTTTGGCCAACTTAGCCAAAGCGTCAAGACCTGTCTGGAAGTTTGCTTCCTCACCCTTCAGCGCAAACTCGAAATCGGGTGCCAACGGATTGCTGTCGAAAGCAGAAACAAAAATTGCTTTCGGATCCACCGTCGGATCTGCGATCACATCGTAGGGACGTTGGCGGATGAAAGCAAACATACCGGCATTGAGCAGCAGTTCCTTAACCTGCGCGGCATCCATCTTCGACAGATCCTTCTTGCCGAATTCCTCATAGTCTTGTTCTGTGGCAGCCTCAACGACAATATTCATCACCTTACGGCGTGCGCCTCGTTCTACGCTCGTCACTACACCACTTACGGGTGAAACAAATTTTAATTCAGGATGGTTCTTGTCGATAAACAAGGGCCCCCCGGCCATCACATATTCCTGTTCTTTAACCACCATCTTCGGAGTAATTCCGGTAAAATCATCGGGAACAAGTGAATAGAATCCCGGTTCTTTCACAGAGAAGAACTCTTCGGCAGCTTTGCCCTTCAGGTTAATATCAAGGCCTTTGCGTAACTTAATTACATTTGCCATGTGTTGATTTAAAATAATGGTTTCATTAATTTGCTGCAAAATTAGCAAAAAAGAATGTGATTTAAGAGTAAACTAAGAAAGGATTTACAGAAATTTCTCCCTAATAGATCCCGTTAACGAACACAATGAAAATAAAGAGCCACTTTAGACTCGCAAAGAAGAGCTTTACGGTGCTAAAGTGGCACTTTGGAAAACGGTAACGGAGGTTTAATTCTCTTCCGCAAACATAGGATCCCAAGCAGGTAGACGGATGGGCTTCTGCCTGAAGAGCTTCATTACCTTTTCAGGAACGTATTTAGTCTCCACCACCAAGCGGAACATGTATTCGTCGAACCAGCGGTCTGTCATAATCAGATGTCCCTGGTAACCGGAAGCGGCTCCCCAACTATTTTCCACCATCCATTTCACAGGCTTCCCGTCTTTATCCAGATCTACAGCCATCAGCGTCATGGCATGAGCCGACATACTGGCAAAAGTCTGGATGCGCTGTCTTTTGTCCATGCCAAACGTCACACCGAACAGAGAACCATAATCATAGTTGTCCACATCCAGCCAACCTCGCTTGGCATCCAGCTGGGTAACGTCGCTCGAAAAGTACATCCGTGTACTATCTTTCAGTGAAGCGATGGCCATTTCCTTGATTTCTTCGACAGGGAGATTGACATAAGTCCAGTTATGGCCATCGTAACGATGGCGGTCGTACTCAATCTCATAACACTTGTAATACTCCCGACTGGGATCGTTCATCACCATCACGTAGTTGGTAAGCAAACCAGTATCCCCGTATTTCTCGAGAAAAGACATCGGAGTGTGGTGTTCCACTTCCACACGTCTGCCTTGAGCATCCTTTCGCACATAGTCGAAAGAGGTAGGAGGTATTCCCAAATTCAACGCTAACATGCGATAGACGGTACCCAGCATTTCGGTCTTTGCCTTCTCCAGTTCGGAAGCACCGGTGCCCTTTTGTACCATCTCACGCAAAGACAAACCATATTCCTTCAACTTGAGCCCGATAAGCGACGACATAAGACTGGTATGTTCACTACTATAAGTTTCAGGCATGACTTCTTTGGGAACGAGTCCGTATTTCCCTACAATATCGGCCACGCCGGTAAACGTTCCTCCATCACTCAAAGGATGTTTAAAAAGCCACTCCACCGTCTGATCGTTCATCGGTTTTTCAGCCGTATCAATAATTCCCTGCAAAAACAGGTTGGACTTCTCCAGCTGATCCCAAAAGAACGAATACGTTTGCGAAAATTCCAATCCCGGAAGATCGAAGCGTGCAATAGCTTTGGCACGCATCACGTTCAGCCCAGTAAAAAGCCAGCATCGACCTGAAGACTGCTGGTCGGTAATTCCTTTGGATTCCACCTTGACCGAAAAATCAGTATCAATCCCTATCTGCTTCTCCTGATTCAAGGCTAAAGACTTGATGCTGTTACTGCCGATGGCATTACGCAAGGCTTTATCAGAAGCCGTATCTTGATAGTTCTGGCGTATCTGTCCCAACATTTCCGAACTGATACCCCCATTCTTGTCCTGAGCCTGCATACTCAACAGGCTTGCACACAGAACAATTACAGAAATCATTTGTTTTTTCATCTGTTACAATACAATTTAAGTTACAATGTTAACAATGACAAAGATATTAACTATTTCTGAGATTTTTAATACCTTTGCATCACATTTCCAACAAGTATGAAGAATTTAATAACTATTCTGCTTCTGTTTACGCTAGTGGCGACCGGCGTACAGGCCCAACAACAGAACGATACAGTAGTCGTTAACGACAGCACCCCGACCCTCAGCAAAAAAGAATTGCAAAAGCTTAAGAAAGCGAACCGTAATTTCCATTATAACATACTCGGCGGCCCGAGCTACTCACCGGACTTTGGCTTGCTGGTAGGCGGAAGTGCCTTGATGACATTCAGCCTGAACCCTCACGACGCAACTCTGAAACATTCAGTAGTACCAATAGCACTGGCTTTCATGTTCGACGGAGGAGTCAACGTATTCTCCAAACCACAATTATTCTTTAAGCACGACCGTTTCCGCCTCTTTGGAAAGTTCAGTTATAAAAACACAGTAGAGAATTATTATGATATAGGCTATACGGCCAACAGAGACTACATTCGAAGTGACTCGACCAGCCAATACCAATACAGTGGCGTACAGATCAATCCTTGGTTTCTGTTCCGACTGGGCGAGAGCGATTTCTTTGCAGGTCCACAGATTGACATCAACTACGATCATTTCACCGACCCGGCTAAAGGCCTGGTAGAAAACCTGTCATATCAAGAAGCCAACGGTACCTACCACGGATACAAAAACTTCAATTCCGGTTTGGGTTTCCTGTTGACATACGATAGCCGCGACGTTCCAGCTAATGCTTATAAAGGCATCTATCTGGACTTTCGGGGCATGATGTATCACAAAATATTCGGAAGTGAACGCAACTTTTATCGCTTCGAATTAGACTATCGACAATACAAGGAAGTAGGCAAACGCAAAGTCCTCGCCTGGACAGCTCAGACCAAAAACGTATTCGGCGACAATATACCCTTAACGCAATACTCCCTGACAGGTACCCCTTTCGATCTCCGGGGGTATTATCAAGGACAGTATCGCGACAAATCATCGCACATCGTGATGGCTGAATACCGCCAGATGCTGAATACCGATCAGGAAACCTGGTTGAAACGTATAATCAACCACGTAGGCTTCGTCGTGTGGGGAGGATGCGGATTTATGGGGCCTACCCCTACTAAAATAGAAGGTGTACTGCCTAACTGCGGTGTCGGTCTTCGCATCGAAGTACAACCTCGTATGAATGTCCGCTTAGATTTAGGCAAGAATACAGTAAACAATCAGACACTGTTCTACTTCAACATGACAGAAGCGTTCTAAAACATGAAGAGCAAGAATGTGATTTTTTATAGTTTTGTAGACTGATTAACCAACTAAACGTATTAACCGAAAAAATATAAAGTTATGAGAGTTATGAAAATGAAAATGCTACTATGCCTGATTATTGCTGCCGTCATAGCCATGCCAGCCTTCAGCCAAGGTCTGAAAGCATTCAAACTGAAAAACGGTCTTTCCGTATATATTTGGGAAGACGCATCCCAGTCGGACGTATTCGGACTGGTAGGTGTACGTGCCGGCTCCATCAACGAACCGGAAGAATACACCGGCCTGGCCCATTACTTAGAGCACGTCATGTTCAAAGGAACAGATAACATCGGTGCCCTCAACTGGACTGAAGAAGAACCAATCTACAAGGAAATCATCGCCAAATATGACCAGCGGGCAACCGAAACCGATCCGGTAAAGAAAGACGCCTTGAACCAAGAAATCAATGAACTCACTCTGAAAGCGGGCAAAATCAGCCTGCCAACCGAATATTCCAGTCTGATGGAAAGTATCGGTGCCAAAGGCGTGAATGCTGCAACAAGCTACGACTACACGTTCTACCACAGTTCCTTCCCAGCCTATCAGATAAACAAGTGGCTCGAAATCTCCTCACAACGTTTCATCCATCCCGTGTTCCGTTCTTTCCAGCCCGAACTGGAAAATGTGTATGAAGAGTACAACCGCGCACAGGATAATCCCAATCAGGCAGTCAACAGCTTTTTCATGAGCAAGGCATTCGAAGGACATCCTTATTCACGCGATATCATCGGCCAGCCTGAACATCTGAAGAATCCGCAGTTGAGCAAGCTTATCGAATTCTATGACACCTGGTACGTACCCGAAAACATGGTGCTCGTATTGGTCGGCAACATCAATGCCCAGCAGGTAGCCGGCCGCATCGCCGGAACCTTCGGCCGCTTAGCCAAGAAGCCGATGCCCGAACACAAAACCTACACGGATATGAACATCCAAGGACGCATTCAATACACCGAAAAAGTGGGCTACTACCCGCAGGTGGCTATGGTGTTCAACGGCGTACCGGCCGGACATCCCGACGAGGACGCACTGAACATTGCACTCTCTCTGTTGAGCAACGGCAGCCAGACGGGAGCATTGGACAAACTGGTACTGGACGGCGAACTGACCAGTTCAGGGGCCTACGCACAGACCTTCCGCGAGCAGGGGCGCTCGGTCGTAGTAAGCATACCGCTCTACGACGAAAATCAACGTCGTTTCGAATCGAACAAGAGCGCCGAGAAGAAAACTTTGGAAGCTATCAAAAAGATCGCCAACGGAGACTTCGAAGACTGGAAAATCAATGCTATCAAGGCAGAAATGTGCCGCCAGTTCGACTTAGCCATGGAGAAAAACGAACAGAAAGCCATGATCCTGATGAACGCTTTTTATAACGAACAGGATTTAGGCGAAATACTAAACTACAAGGACAAGATCATGGCTGTAACAAACGACGACGTAAAGCGTGTGGCCAAACAATATCTGTCTAAAAACTACCTGGCTCTCTATATCGAACAGGGCAAAGCCAAGAAGGGTGAGAAAATAGCCAAGCCCAACTACAAACCCGTGGAACCGCCCGTAGGCCAGCAATCACTCTATGCCCTGCAATTCAAGAATCTGCCCATCGGTCACGTAGCCGAAAACCTGATTGACTTCAGCGACATACAGGTAAAACAACTGAATGACCGTTCCAAGATATACTACACGCCCAACAAGGAAAACAACATCTTCCAGCTTGTCCTGCAATATGGAGCCGGAACCGAAGAATTTCCCAAACTCGACGTGGCCGCCAACTTAATGAACAACGCCGGTGTGATGGGTCTTTACGAACCGCAACAGCTGAAGGAAGAACTCAGCAAACTGAACGCCACCTGCTACGTATCAGCCAGTTCAAACTATCTGACCATCGTCATGGAAGGGTTCGAAGAGACCCTGCCTCAGGCTTGCCAGCTCCTGTCACGCCAAATTCTGATGCCTAAACTGGACGACAAGCAACTGGCCCAGCTGAAGGGTAACATCCTGAGTACACGCCAACAGCGCAAAGAAAACGTCAGTACGCTGAACGAAGCGCTGCGCCAATATCTGCTCTACGGCGACAAGTCAGACTATATTGACGAACTGACGGACAAGGAAGTGTTCGAACTGCAAATCTCCGAGTTGACTGGTGACATCAATCGCGCCTCCAACTTCGAATCGAAAATATTCTATACTGGCACCCTGCCCTTTGACAACGTCTACAGCATCCTGAGCCAGAATCTTCCTCTTGTAGCCAATGAGCGCCCGTCTGAATCGCCTCGTGTAAAACCGATGCAGACAGTAAATGAGAATACCATTTTCTTCATGCCCAACAGTGACGCCGAACAAGCACAAATCCATTTCTACCTACCGATGCAGACGGCCGACAAGAAGGACGATGTGCTGCGTGATGCCTTCAACCAATACTTCGGTCTGGACTTTACCGGATTGGTATTGAACGAAATCCGCGAGAAGCGTTCCATGGCCTACACGGCTTATGCCTACGCCACCACACAGGGTATCGCCGGCAAAGCCAGCTACCTGTACGGCAACATCGGCACACAGAATGATAAGGCAAACGACGCTATCGACGTGTTCATGGACCTCATCAACGACATGCCGAAGAATGCCGGCCGCATCGACAACATCAAAAGTTATCTGCGTCAATCGGCCCTGACCGACCATCCCGACTTCCGCAGCAAGGCGATGTATCTGGTAGACCTCGGTTACCAGAGATATACCGAAGATCCGGCCAAAGAACAGTTACCAAAAATCGACGCATTAACCTTCGATGACATCGTGAAATTCTACGAGACGAACATCCAAGGCAAACCCTACGCCATAGCCATCATGGGCAACCCCAAGATGATAGACCTGAAAAAACTGGAGAAATACGGAAAAGTAGTCAAGATCAATGCAAGCAAACTGTTCAGCACGAAAGATACGCTATTCTAACCTACAGGAATTCGATATATAAAATCAGAAAATAATGAGTGCCCCGTCATTGATAAAACAGACATCAGTGGCGGGTTTCTTTTTTCCAAAAAACAATAGGATGCGATACCATAGACGATATTACGTCTTTCTTTTTTGTGGATGAAACGAACAGTTTTAGTATCTTTCCACAGTCTCGCACCGTTTGACGCTCTATCATCAGACATCCTCACGCAGTGCTTCATGAAAGTATGATACAGTGCTTCCTCACCTCCTCAGAAAGCACTGTATGAACCCCTTACGAAGCACTTCCTGAAAGGCTGACGCAGTGCTTCGTCAGAGAAGGTACAAGTGTGGCGTTGCACGGCATGACTCTTAATAGTGGTTGTATATAAAACTATTTATTGTTTCTATACGTCCTTATTTCGGCGCTCTCTTATACAGATAGAATGCGATGAAGGCATACAGGATGTTAGGGATCCATACTGCAACCATGGGCGGCACATTACCATTGACGGCAAATGTAGACGCAATGGTCTGGAACAGGATGTACGAAAAGCTCAGTCCCAATCCGATACCCAGATAAAGTCCCATACCGCCTTTGGTCTTCTTGGACGATAAAGAGACTCCTATCAATGTCAGGATGAACGAGGCAAACGACATGGTGATGCGCTTGTGATATTCGATTTCGAACTCCTTGATATTGGCAAATCCTCGCTGCTTCTGGCGGTCGATGTATTCGCTCAACTGCGGATTGGTCAGCATTTCTTGCTGGTTCTTCATGATGAGAAAGTCAGCAGGCTCCATGAAAAGCGTCGTATCTATCCTGTCTCCATGCGTTATTTTCTCTTTCATTCCGTCCATTTCGCGTATCATATAGTCCTTGATGATCCAGCGGTGATAGGCTGTCGTGTCGTAGGTAATGCTGCGGGCTGTCAAATGGGAAACCAGCTGCTTGTCCTTGAATTTGTCCAGCGAGAAACGGTAGCCTGTCTGACGATAGTTCTCGAAGCGGTCGATGTAGGCAATAACGCCTGTGTCCACCTCCAACTGGATGTTTCGTGCCGAATTGGCTTTTCGGGGTTTATAATACTTGTCTTCGAAATTGATGCGCGTCACGTTGCCTTTGGGGATGATGTATCCCCCAAGCCAGAAAGTGACAACGGCAATGATGCCGGCCGAAACCATATAGGGACGCAATATGCGTTTGAAGCTCATGCCTGAAGAAAACATAGCGATGATTTCCGAATTTTCTGTCAACTTGGAGGTGAAGAAAATGACGGCAATGAACACGAACAACGGGCTGAACAGGTTGGCAAAATAGGGGATGAAGTTCAAGTAATAGTCGAAGATGATGGCATTCCAGGGAGCATCGTGCGACATGAACTTATCCTGCTTCTCGTTAAAGTCGAAAACAACCGCAATGGAGATAATCAGTGCGATGGCGAAAATGTACGTTCCCATGAATTTCTTGATGATGTACATATCCAGCCTCCTCAAATATCCACCTGTCAGCCTGGATATACTGACATTCAGTTTCGGAATCCGTTTACCTTTCAGCTTTTTCATAATCTTGTAGATACTCGTTTGACCATCATGGGTTTCCAACTTGCAAAATCACCTGCAATGATGTGCTTGCGTGCCTCGCCCACCAGCCATAGGTAAAAGGCCAGGTTATGAATAGAGGCTATCTGCATGGCCAGCAACTCCTGCGCATGGAACAAATGGCGCAGGTAGGCCTTCGTGTAGAGTGTGTCCACGCACGAAGCACCGTCAGCCTCGATGGGCGAGAAGTCGGCTTCCCACTTCTTGTTGCGCATATTGATGATGCCGTCCTTGGTGAAGAGCATGCCGTTGCGGCCGTTGCGGGTAGGCATCACGCAGTCGAACATGTCCACGCCCCGCTCAATACCCTCCAGTATGTTGACCGGCGTACCCACGCCCATCAGATAGCGGGGCTTGTCCTTGGGCAGAATGCCGTTCACCAGTTCGATCATCTCGTACATCTTCTCCACAGGTTCGCCAACGGCCAGTCCGCCGATGGCGTTGCCTTCGGCCTCTTTCGAAGCAATGTATTCGGCCGAACGTGTGCGCAGGTCGCGATAGACGCAGCCCTGCACTATAGGGAACAGTGCCTGATGGCAGCCATATTTCGGCTCCGTCTCGTTGAAGCGTGCGATGCAGCGATCCAACCAGCGATGCGTCAGCTCCATTGACTTCTTGGCGTATTCGTAGTCGGCATCGCCTGGTGTACATTCATCGAAGGCCATCATGATGTCGGCCCCGATGGTACGCTCGATGTCTATCACACGCTCGGGCGTAAAGATGTGCTTGCTGCCGTCGATGTGTGATCGGAACTCGACTCCCTCCTCGCGCAGCTTGCGAATGCTCGAAAGAGAGAACACCTGGAAGCCGCCGCTGTCGGTCAGCATCGGGCGGTCGAAGCCGTTGAACTTGTGCAGGCCGCCCGCTTTCTCCAGCACGCTGAGACCCGGACGAAGGTACAGGTGGTAGGTGTTGCCCAAAATGATCTGCGCCTTGACGTCCTCTTTCAACTCTGTCAGGTGTACACCTTTGACGGTACCTACAGTACCTACGGGCATGAAGATGGGAGTCTCAATCTGCCCGTGGTCGGTCGTTATCAGACCTGCGCGGGCATTGGTCTTGCTGTCGATATATTGTAATTCAAATTTCATGCTTCCGTTTTTTGCTCCTTATCTTTCTTGACGGTCAGGTCGATAGGATCGGCCACCTTCTCGTCAGTCAGCGAGATGGCGAATACCTCCTTCACGTCCTTCACGTAGTGGAAAGTAAGTCCCTTCAAGTAAATGTCCTGAATTTCGTCAATGTTCTTGCGGTTCTCTTCGCTCAGGATGATTTCCTTGATGCCTGCACGCTTAGCGGCCAAGATCTTCTCTTTGATGCCTCCCACAGGCAACACTCTGCCGCGCAGCGTGACCTCGCCTGTCATAGCCAAGTTGGCCTTTACCTTTCGCTGCGTCAGGGCCGATGCCAGCGAAGTGGCCATCGTGATGCCTGCCGAAGGCCCGTCTTTGGGGATGGCGCCTTCGGGCACGTGGATGTGGATGTTCCAGTTGTCGAAAATCTCTTCGTCCAGTTCCAATAGCGAGGCATGCGCCTTGATGTACTCCAGCGCCAGCATGGCCGACTCCTTCATCACGTCGCCCAAGTTGCCCGTCAGTGTCAGACGTCCGCCCTTGCCACGACTCAGGCTCGTCTCCACGAAGAGGATTTCACCACCCATAGCCGTCCATGCCAAGCCCGTCACTACGCCTGCATAGTCGTTGCCCTGGTACTTGTCGCGCGTGTATTCGGCCACGCCTAAGTAGTCGTACAAGTCTTTGGGCCTGATTTCCACCTTCGGCAACATTCCTTCAGTGGCATACTGTCGGGCCACCTTGCGCAATATCTTGCCTATCTTCTTCTCCAGTTCGCGCACGCCACTCTCGCGGGTGTACGATTCGATGATGGCCTCCAGCGTTTGTTTGAACAGTTTTACATCGGTCTCCTCCAGACCGTTGTTCTCCAATTCCTTGGGCACTAAGTGACGTCGGGCAATCTCGATTTTTTCTTCCGTGATATATCCGCTTACTTCTATCAGTTCCATACGATCCAGCAGAGGACTGGGAATGTGGTTCAAGTTGTTGGCCGTAGCGATAAACATCACCTTCGACAAGTCGTAGTCCACGTCAAGGAAGTTGTCATGGAAGGCCGAGTTCTGCTCAGGGTCAAGCACTTCAAGCAGGGCCGATGACGGATCGCCCTGATGGTCGGCACTCAACTTGTCTATTTCGTCGAGGATAAAGACAGGGTTGGACGAGGCTGCCTTGATCAGATTCTTGATAATGCGTCCAGGCATGGCACCGATGTATGTGCGTCGGTGTCCGCGTATCTCGGCTTCATCATGCACGCCTCCCAGCGACATGCGCACATACTTGCGCTTCAGTGCAGCGGCGATGGAGCGTCCCAGCGACGTTTTTCCTACGCCTGGAGGGCCATATAGGCAGATGATGGGTGACTTCATGTCTCCCTTCAGTTTCAGTACGGCCAGGTGTTCCAAGATGCGTTCCTTCACCTTCTCCAGTCCGTAGTGATCCTTGTTCAGCGTCTTTTCGGCGTTCTTCAGGTTCAGGTTATCCGCCGTATAGATGCCCCACGGCAGGCTGAGCATTGTCTGCAAGTAGTTCAACTGTACGCTGTAATCAGGTGACTGCGGATGGATGCGCTCTAACTTATCCACCTCCTTCAGAAAGGTAGTCTTCACCTCGCTGCTCCATTTCACCGTCTCTGCCTTTTGGCGCATCTCGTCTATCTCCTGTTCCTGCGTGCTTCCGCCCAATTCGTCCTGAATGGTCTTGATTTGCTGTTGCAGGAAGTATTCGCGCTGCTGCTGGTCGATGTCTTCGCGGGCACGCATTTGGATAGATGCCTTGATTTCGGCCAACTGCACCTCGCGGTTCAGTATTTCCAACAGGTGATAGGCCCGTTCGCGCAGGGAAGTCATCTGCAGCAGTTCTATCTTTTCGTCCTTCTTCAGTTGCAGATTGGTGCAAATAAAGTTGATGAGGAGGATGGAATTGGTAATGTTCTTGATGGCAAACGAGGGATCTTGCGAGAACATCTCTGCAGTACGCATATAGCGCACGATAAGATCCTTGCAGGCTTCAACCAGTGCCTGGAATTTCTTGTCGTTCTTGTCGGGCAGCTCCTCGTTGAGAGTGATCACGTGTCCCTTCAGGTAGGGGATGGTCTCGACGATATCCTTCAATTGCATCCGCTTCACCCCTTGCAGGATAACAGTGGTGCTCTGGTCAGGCATTTCCAGCACGCGGATCACCTTGGCAACCGTACCTATGTCGTGCAGGTCTTCTAACAGCGGCATTTCCGTGTCAGCCACCTTCTGGCACACCACGCCGATGTACATTTCTTTCTTTTCAGCGTCACGTATCAGTCGGAGTGATGACTTGCGGCCCACCGACACGGGTATGAGCACTCCTGGAAACAATACCATGTTGCGCAGCGGCAGCACGGGCAATACGTTGTCGATATCAACATCCATAATCATCTGCTCATCGTTTCCTTCAAAGTCGGCAATGACGGAAAAGCCCTTTCCGCCCTGCGATTCGTCGCCACCCATATAAAATCTTTTCTTCATTTCTGTCATGTTAAATTAGTACTCTCTTGTGAGAGTTCACAAAGCAACTGCAAATTTACGCTATTTCTTTCTATTAATCGGCCCCTAATCCTTTAAAAAGGCAAAAAACAGCGTTTCACATGCATTATTCCTTCGGTTTTCACTAATTTTGCCCGAACAATAACCGCAACCGATATGTCCGACTCGTCTTTTTTGTTTAAACAATTTATTATACGCCACGATCGCTGTGCCATGAAGGTAGGCACCGACGGCGTGTTGTTAGGAGCATGGGCACCTGTAGCCCAGGCACATACGGCGCTTGATGTGGGCACAGGCACAGGCCTCGTAGCCCTCCAGTTGGCCCAACGCAACCCCTTTCTGTGTGTAACGGCGATCGAGATAGACGCTCCTGCCGCTATGCAGGCGGCAGAGAACGTAACTGCTTCTCCCTGGCCCGACCGGATAGAGGTGGTATGTACCGATTTCAAGGATTTTCAGCCAGCCGCAGGTTTCGATTTGATCGTTTCCAATCCCCCTTACTACGTAGATGCCCTACCATGCCCTGATCGTCAGCGCAATACCGCCCGCCATGCCGGCAGCCTGAACTACGACCTACTCTTCCTTCGTTCAGCCCGTCTGCTCAACGAAGGAGGCTTAGTGAGTATCATCATTACCAGTGAGATGGAGTCTCAGGCTGAAGATGCAGCTTGGATGCAGGGATTGTATCCCCAACGGCGTACGCGTGTGTACACCAAGGCAAGCCAGTCCGTCCGCCGCGTATTGATTACATTCGGCCGTCAGCTGGGGCCTGTGGACGAAGACACGCTCTACATCCACCAAGCGAACGGCGATTACACCAACGACTACCGCCGTTTGACGGGCGAGTTCTACCTGAAGTTCTGAGGAGGTAGGTTGGGTAACCGTCTTCACATGGCATCCTTTGCTGCAATTTGGCCAACTGTAATTTTAACAAAAATACATAGGTTTGCAAATCTGATAAAATACCCTGTAAACGATGTATTATAGCAAGAGAAACTGGGCTAACATCATAGCCGTAAAGGTCGATTTCATCTATCTCTAAATCTATTTCCGACAAAAATATTAGCCAGTTCTTTTTTCATAATCATAGGTCATCTTACAAGGATTTAATACTATCCCTGTATCGTTTCAATTCATGTTCACTAATTTGCCTTATTGCTAAATCCAACTCGTTAAGTATTCTCACTTTATCATTTGGTATCATCCCTACAAACGGAATAGTGTTTGATACGGTATTACCCAATAATGTTGTTTCTATGTTCAAGTTTGAGATAAACGTCTTTAATTCTAATAATCTCTCATGTTCTGTCGCTTCTACATATGTTCCTTTTTGTATTTCCTGATATAGCTTCGATTCAGGAAATACAGTTAATGAAACGAAGTTGATAGTAAACGGATTGAGCTTGTTAAACACCGTAGCTGTATTGACAGCGTTTTGTCGCCCCTTATTTTTACCTGCAAGGCCTGTCAGATACACAAAGTTGTACTTGATATTAGCTTCTTCCAATTTTTTGCATTGTTCGAAAATATCATTAGCTGTATAACCCTTATCCATTTTTGCAAGAGTTTCGTCATCTCCAGATTCTGTACCAATGCTGATACTATCGAAACCTAAATGACGTAAATTTCTTAATTCGCCTACTGTTTTAGGCTCTATATCTGAAATTCTTGCGAACATACCGATACTTTCGCAATACCTAAGATACTTTCTAATTAGGAGTCCTAAATCCAATAGCCTATTATAGCTTAATGCAAATGGATTGGCTCCGGTTAAAAAGATACGTCTTGCCCTTGGTTGATACTTCTGTATTACCTCCAAATCTTCTTTAACCTCGGTTATAGGTGATAGTCGAAACTTTGTGCCATGATACAAACTGCAAAATTTGCATTTGTTATATGTACATCCGGCTGTTACCTGTAAGAGTTGAGAACTTGCCTCATAAGGAGGTCTCCAAACCTGTCCTGTAAAATGTAATAGTTTCATATATATTGTAATTAAGCATTTTAAAATCCGTTATTTTCTATACTTTTGCATTGCAAAGTTAGGATGTTGCTTCTGAAAAAAGAAGAACTATACTATCTGTCAGACACTTACGTTTAGGTTAGTGTTTCTCAATATCAGCAATATTAAAGATGAAAAAATGAGAAAAAAGTTGGATTATGATTTTTGTCCAGCATCTCCAGTATTGGAATGGTTGGGTGATAAGTGGGCTTTAGTCGTTTTGTTGAAATTACATGAAACAGGGGTAATACGTTTCAATGAATTATATAAAACAATCCCTTCCATTTCGGAAAAAATGCTTTCTTCCGTTTTACGCTCATTGGTAACAGACGGATTAGTAAATAGGGAAATATATCCATCCGTACCACCCAAAGTAGAATATTATGTATCAGAGTTCGGTGAAACTTTAATTCCTCATTTAGAGCAATTAAAACAATGGGGACAAGAGAATTTCGATACGATAATGAGAAATAGACAGATAAATAAATAAGTAGATGTTCATAATTAGTTTAATCATATAGATTTGTTACCTTTGCCTCATAAACTTCAAAGAAACACTTATGGGCAAAATCAAATCAATCATCTTAAAGGACTCCGAACGCTTGGCGTTGGAAAGGGGTTTCCGACAAGGGAACAGCCATTGCTTCCGCATGCGTTGCCGTGCCGTACAGCTCAAATCGTCAGGACTTTCAAGCAAGCAGGTAGGTTTGCAGACGGAGATGTCGCATGTATCCGTCAACTTTTGGGTGAAACGTTTCATGCAGGAAGGCATCAGCGGCCTGCAGACCCGCCCCGGTCGTGGGCGCAAGCCTATCATGGACTGTACGGACGAGGAAGTTGTCCGCAAAGCCATAGAACAGGACAGGCAAAGCGTCGGCAAGGCTCGCGAAGCTTGGCAGAAGGCCACGGGCAAAGAAGCGAGCGACCTGACATTCAAGCGTTTTTTATCAGCATTGGCGCAAGATATAAGCGAATAAGAAAACGCCCAAGGGGAGTACCCTCGCCGCAACTCTATACGTATAAAACCGAGAAGTTGCAAGAACTTGAACACCTGAACATGGACGGCAAGATAGACCTTTATTACGCCGATGGCCTGAAGGGTCTTGAAGATGTGATCAGCGGGGTGTTCGCCGGGACGAAGCTCCAGCGCTGCACCACCC